>DASVRN010000037.1:0-5915 GCA_036388595.1 Chloroflexia bacterium | reverse complement strand
CACCTTCTGGGGCTTGTGCGCTCGCTTGTACTCTAAGCTCACTGCTCATACTTTGTGCCTGTTCATCAACCGTGCTTTAGGCAAGCCTCACTTCCTCCAAATCAAACAACTTGCTTTTCCTATCTAGCATAACTCCCAAGGTGGATCTTCGGTGCTGATGTTCGACAGTGTTGTTTTTGAGATAGCTTCTAGTAACTCCTCAGACGGCTGGCTCCACCACCTTGAACTTGCAACGCACATCCTCTTGAGGTCCAACGGTGAGATAGAATTGCGGACTACCATCCCCTGACCACCCACACTCTCCCTGTGGAGCGCCTTCCACTTGCACGCCCACGCGTCCGGGCAGATTGCCAAGCCTCAGCGTGATGCTAACAGGGGTGGCCTGACGCAGAGCAGCCGGATCGCCTACCTGCCGCAAACCGATGCGTAGCACTCCTTCCGCACGCGAATACTCGGCCTGGAACACGCCCACCCGGCCCGATGGGTCCTCCAGGTGAAGTAGAGCAGGCTCGTCCGTTGTGGAAGCCGCGGGAGCGTGGAAGAGGCGGGTGAAGTCCTCGCCGCCCGGCTGCATACATCCAGCCAGGGTATAAAGCGCGGTGGCATGTAGCGTGCGGGGTGCGCCTTTGAGCAAGTAGCGCGTGCCGTCCCAGCCTGCCTCGAAGGCGGAGGTCGCGTAGCGTAGCAGGTCGTCGGCCAGCTTGAGGTCGCCTACCCCCTTCGCGAGGATGAGGCCGAAGCCCGTGTTGATGGGCACGTCGCTGATCTCCATCCGCTCGCTCATGCCTGAAGACTGGACGTAAGCCCCAGTGTCGTCGCGGTGGATTGCCTTCTTCTTGAACCGGCTGTAAAGCTTGCGCACGAGTGGGCGGTCGAAGGGGAGCAGGAAGGCCAGGCCCCAGACGTCGGTGAAGTTGAAGGCTAGCGGCGTAGCCAGGTGAAAGTCTTGAATGTAGCTCGTGCCGAACACTCCGCGCACCGCAGGGCCTTTGAGCACCATCTTGTCCCGCACCGTCTTGAGCCACCTGCCGTTTGCCTGGCTATATGCCGTGCCATGCAACAGGTCGTGTAGGGCGTTGGAGGCGAGCGAGTAGTTGTTGCACGGCACGTAGGCCATGCCCTTCTCGCAGCACACACCACCGAAGCTATTCTCGCGCATCTGAGCGTAGATACGCCCCGCCACTTCGCCGTGGGTATAGGTGTAGCGCGCCCCGCTCTCAGGGTCTTCCAGCGCGAACGGCTCGTCAAAGCGGCGGTCGCCGGACACCTTCTCGTACAGGCCCAGCATGGTGCTGAGGTGGCCGGAATACTGTAGATTGTCCCGCGCAATCGGGTCCGAGGGTGGACCGAGCGGCCCGCGTTGGTGCGGCCCGGTCAATACCGCCACGTGCCCCTGGCTCGCCACACCTGGCGCGGCACCGGCCGGGAGGCGCCAGTATCCCCAGGCCGCCACGTGCAGCATCTTAGTCAGAGCACCCGCCAGTGACTCCGCATAGGGCGTCCGGTAAGCAGGCGTACGCTGAGACATCAACGCCAGCGCATAGGAAGCGAAAGCAAGCTGGTAACGCAGGGCGAAGTTCATCGAGGGGCTTTGCGCCCTGTAGAAACCCTCCCACGAACCGAGGGGCTGGGACATGACCTCGCGCAGGTAATTGAGGTAGCCCAGGCTATTCGTAGATAGTCCTGTATCCTGAGACGGCATCTTACTCACCCGGTGTGTTATTACCAACACTATACAACATGCGATCTCGACCCAAAGCTATCCCACAAACGAGCATGAGAAGATGAGCACCCAAAGCCCCGCCCTTGTCATTTCGAACGCAGTGAGAAATCTCGTCCCTCACGTCCCAAGTCTCACCTTTCCTAGCAGCCACACGGTACCACAAGAAAGAGGAAACATCGTGCTGAAGGACGAGATTCTTCGCTACGCTCAGAATGACAAGGGCGGGGCTTTGTCGCCGTTACTAGGGGCTGCTATTCATCGAGTAGCTTCTAACTAACAGATTACAAAGGGCCTCCCCTCTCGCGAAGGAAGGCCCTCTGCTGTTGTACTGCTTCAAGGCTGTAGCAGGATTAGCTTCTGGTTACGGCTTGTTACGGCCTGGCGGGTGTGGAGCAGTTAGGGAAGAAAGCGTTAGCCGCTATCTTCGCCATCTGTCCACGAGTGGTGTTCTCGTTGTACCTGAAGCATGGAGCACCTGTCTCTGGGCACCTCGATGCCTCACCGTACCCAGAGATGATGCCCCTCCCTGCCAGACGCTCTATGTACACCCAGAAGGGGCTGTCCTGGTCTACATCTGTGAACGTCTGCTGGTCTGAAGGTACGTCCTCCTCGAACCCTGCCGCTATGGACACTATCTTGGAGATCTGCCCCCTCGTAGCTGGGTTGTTGGGGCGGAAGTACGGCCTTCCCTCACTGTCGCAAGGCTCCGTCACACCAGGACCTCCGCACGGGTATCCTGCTATGGCTCCTGTTTGTGCCAGTCTCTCCACGAACTCGTAGAAGGGAGAGCCGGGGGGTACGTCTGCGAACTGCTGCTGACCTTCTGCTATGGGATCATCTAGTCCAGCGGAGTTGGCGATGATCTTGGACAACTGACCACGAGTGACGTTAGCACCTGGCCTGTAGTATGGGTCATCGTTGGCGTTGCACTGCTCCCCAGGTCCGCCGCACGGGTACCCACCTACTATGGCTCGGCAAGCGAGACAACGCACGAAGGTGTAGAAGGTGTGGTCGGGGGGCACATCAGCGAACTGGATCGGGCACGCTGTGGCGCTTGGTACCACTGTGCTCGTGCTGGCTACTGAAGTTGCGGTCCGCGTGCTCGTACCCGTAGCAGCCGTGGTGCTCGAAGGCATAGTGGTGGTGGTAGACGAGGGTACGGTAGTGCTGGTGCTCGACGGCACTGTGGTGCTGGTAGACGAGGGCACCGTAGTGGAGGTTGAGGTTGAAGTAATGGTTGCCGTCGGCTGGTCAGGCTCGAAGTCGTAGGTTATGTTACTTGTAGCCGGTTGCGCACCGGAAGGTGAGTGAGGCACCAGGAGCGCGGTCTCGGTCGCGGTCGCAGTGCTAGTAGCGCTGGGCACTACTATAGCGGTCTCGGTGGCAGTAGAGCTAGGCACTTCGGTCGCGGTTTGGGTTGCAGTCTCGGTGGAGGTAGAGCTAGGCACTTCAGTGGCCGTAGCAGTCCCCGTAGCAGTCCCGGTGGGGGTAGCGGTAGCCTCTTTGACTTCCTCAGTCAGTGTAGGGGTTGCGGTAGCTGTGCTGGTAGCCGTACGGGTAGCCGTAGAGGTAGCGGTAGGAATAGGACCGTACGCGATAGTGACGTTGTCAACGTTACCGACGAAGTTGGACCAGGTCGGGTGGCCGCACCCGGCCACGATGCGAACACCGCCAAGAATACCCGAAATGTTCGGCGGATTGTTGATAATGCGAGCGCCCGGGTGGGCGGCGCTATAGCTAGCAAGGGTATGCAGGGGCGGGCCGCCGGTCTGATCGTCGGCCGACCACCAGCCGCCAATCAGCGCGTTCCAGGTCTGCCACGTGTTGGTCACGACGCAGCCGCTAAAAGCGCCGCACTGGTTGGGTACGGGCTGGCCGCCATAGGTCCCGTTCTGGTAGACCGGCTCGAAGAATAGCTGGTCGTCCACCAAAAGGTCACCTGTATAATCGAGGTTGAGGATGATGTAAGGGGCCTGGCCCGTGTTCGTGACAGGCTGCGATACGTAGGTGCTATAGCTGAGGGCCGTAAGCTGGTCCAGCCTGATTCCCTCGTAATTGCGGTTGCGAATGTTCGGGAACGAGTTACCGTTGCCGCCCACGGCTAACTGGAAGCTGCCCACTCCCAGGGGGGGAGTACCAGGGCCGGGTACGAAGCCCACGGAGCCTGTAGGCGTGCTATTATCACAGGTGCCGTTGGTCGTTTGCCACCCATCCATATTGGACGGGCTAACCACAACTACGTCTTGCGGCGCGTTCGGCGCTTGCCGGTTTGAAGCCTGGGAGATCCGGCTGCCCTGGTTGTTAGTAGGCGCAGCAGCGAACGTACTGCCCACGAACAGTACTGCGGCCAGTAACAGGCCAAGCACGATTGTAGCTACACGCGCATCAAAATGGCCTCTTCTCACACTATTCATTCTTCGTCCTCCTTGCAATATCCTACCCGTGTGGGACCTATGTAAGCGCCCTACCTGCAAATTATACTCTATTCAGTACGAATAGCTGATACACGCAGTCTGGGACAAGCACTAACCGAGCGCATGCCTTAGAGCTTCTCAACAACCGATGGCGCAACTCCATGAAAAGGTGTTGAGTGCAAAGCGGCTGCAAGATTTATGCCCCTAATACGTCGAACTCGACCAATGACAAAGGGCCTCCCCTCTCGCGAAGGAAGGCCCCTGTTGGTTACTTACAGCCTTGCTGTAACGTAGTGTGGTTACGGCCTGGCAGGTGTCTGGCAGTTGGGGAAGAAAGCGTTAGCAGCGATCTTAGCCATCTGGCCCCTGGTGGTCAGGTCGTTGTAGCGGAAGCAAGGAGCGCCTGTCTCAGGGCAGCGGCTTTCTTCACCGTAGCCGGAGATGATCTCGCGTGCGGCCAACCTCTCGATGAACACCCAGAAGGGGCTATCGGTCGGTACGTCCGTGAAGGTCTGCTGGCCCTCGGTCACTTCCTCCTCGAACCCTGCGGCTATGGACACGATCTTGGAGATCTGCCCCCTCGTGGCTGGGCTGTTCGGGCGGAAGTAGGGCCTGTTCAAGTCGTCGCAAGCCTCACCAGGGCCGGACTCGCCGCACGGGTAACCCGCTATGGCCCCTGTCTGGGCTAGTCGCTCCACGAAGATGTAGAAGGGGTCGCCCGGCTCAACGTCCGCGAACTGCTGCTGGCCCTCGGCAATGTCATCGTTCAAGCCCGCCGAGTTGGCGATGATCTTGGAAAGCTGACCGCGGGTAACGTTAGCGCCCGGCCTGTAGTACGGCTCGTCATTCTGGTTGCAAGGCTCACCGGGGCCGCCGCATGGGTAGCCACTGACAATGCCTCGGCAGGCAAGACAGCGGATGAAGGTGTAGAACGTATCGCCCGGCTCAACGTCCGCGAACTGGATCGGGCACGCCGTGGAGGTAGCTGAGGGGATAGCTGTGCTGGTCCCGGTCGCTACGGCGGTGTTTGTGCTCGTCCCGGTGCTCGAAGGTACGGTAGTGCTGGTGGTCGAAGGCACCGTGGTGGAGGTCCGGGTAGCTGTGGAGGTAGTCGTTGAGGTAGAAGTAGTCGTCGCCGTCGGCGCGTCAGGCTCCATGTCGTAGGTAGTGAAATTGCTCGGCGGCGGGCCACCCTCAGGTGAGTTGGGTACAGGAATGAAAGGAGTCTCGGTAGGGGTGGCGGTGTTAGTAGCGGTAGCAGGAAGAGAAGTCTCCGTAGAGGTGGCGGTGTTAGTAGCGGTAGAAGTAGCGCTGGCCGGTGTGGTGGCGGTTGCGGTAGAAGTAGGGGCCGCCGTATCAGTGGCGCTTGGAATAGCGGTGTTAGTAAAGGTAGGGGCAGTCGTGTTGGTAGCGCTGGGGAGAGGGGTATTGGTAGCCGTCGGGGCGATA
The DNA here is from genome assembly GCA_036388595.1 of Chloroflexia bacterium. Lineage (GTDB taxonomy): Bacteria > Chloroflexota > Chloroflexia > QHBQ01 > JADMIH01 > JADMIH01. Next base: position 329 of record DASVRN010000037.1, on the reverse strand, counting down.
CCATAGCCGATAGAAACATTGTCGATGTTGCCAACAAAGTTCCCCCAGGGGTTCGGGTGACCACACCCGGCCACGAAGCGAACGCCACCCAGGCCCGTGGCTGTGTTAATTATCCGCGCGTTGGGGTTCGCGGCGGCATAGCTTTGCAGTGTTACCAGCGGCGGGCCGCTGCCGCCCACGTGCCAGCCTCCAAGCTTTGCGTCCCAGTGCTGCCAGGTTCCGAGAGCTACACAGTTGGGAATACCGGGGCACTGGTTGGGCACGGGTTGGCCGCTATAGGTGCCGGTCTGGTAGGCCGGCTCGAAGAAGAGCTGGGCATCTACCGTCGT
>DASVRN010000036.1:0-36238 GCA_036388595.1 Chloroflexia bacterium | reverse complement strand
TCTTCTCGGTGTAGAACAGCCGCCCGTCGGGGTCGAACGCCATAGCCACGGGATCGTTCAGGCCGGTCAGGAGAGTCTGCGTGACGGCTCCCGAAGGCAGCGGCTCGGTTTGCGCGTTCGGGCTTAGGGGCTTGCCGGGTGCGGCCTGGGCTATGCTGCCCTGTGCTGCCAGGGCGAAAGCGGCGGCCGCTATTACAGCCACGAGCAGACCTATAATGGTCAAGGGGTGAAACCTGGAGCGTCCGGTTTCCATATTGATGAGTCCTTTCTTCAAGGCATGATGCACCCTGGCTACATTTTACCAGAAGCTAATGCCTATCTTGCAAGAACGGTACCTACCAGTATCGAGTTGTGCGTCCAGGGTGGCGCAGAAAGAACTCTCTTGGCCTTTGTCATTCTGAGTACCATGCTAACGAAGGAATAGCAGCAAATAGAGACACACATGGTGCCAGGCGACGCCCCGCGATTGAAATCGGGGGCTACACTTTGCAAAGTCCCACAAGGGGACTCCTCTACTCCTCTGCCCTCCTACTCTCTTTACTCTCTACTGTCTACTCTTTACCCACCTATTTTCTAACCTCATAAGAGTGGCCCTCCTGCACAAAGCCAGTCCCGCAGGGACTTTGCAAAGTGTAGCCCCGGATTTCAATCGCGGGGCGTCACCTGGCACCACACGTGGCTTCATGTAGCTTCTCACACGCATGTAGCCCCATTGGCTGACATTCCTTCGTTAGCGCGGTACTGAGCGCAACGAAGAATCTCGTCCCTCAGCACTCAAATACCACCTTTCCTACAGCCACAGTGTGCCATAAGAACGAGGAGGCATCCCGGTGTAGGACGAGATTCTTCGCTGCGCTCAGAATGACAAGGGCGGGGCTTGGTGCTAATGTCCTACACTGTTAATCCTGGGATAGCATGTGGTCTAATTCCAATTACGTATTTTTCTCAGGAACAACCCCCTTCGAGCTTGTATGACCTTTAGCAGGAAGAGTGGCTTCTGGTATAGTTTAGTTGCGGATAAGAGTCTCGTTCCTTCACGTGCAGCACGGCTTCGCATTACAGAAGGGAAGTTGGTCATGCCTGGTTTTCGTTCTCGCCTGGGGCTTGCTTTATTGAGCGCCCTGGTCCTTTTGGTCTCTTTTCTCCCCGCCGCAGGCCCCTCGTATGCCGCCACCGTCCGGCAGAGCAAGCCCTTGCCTCCGGAGATTACCGCCAGGGCCGCTATAGTGGCGGAGTACCCCTCCGGGCGCATTCTATACCAGAAGGACGCTCACGCACGCCTCGCCCCCGCCAGCACGACCAAGCTGCTGACCGCCATTATGGCCCTGGAGTACGGCAACCTGGACGAAGAGGTAGTGGTCGCCCCTACCGACCTAGTGCGCGGCAGTAAGATGGGGCTGCGCAGCGGGGAGCGGCAGACCATGCGCAACCTGCTGTACGGCCTGATGCTCCCCTCCGGCAACGACGCCGCGATGGCGATTGCCCGGCACTTGGACGAGCAGGCCGGTTCGTCGGCGGCCGGTAACGATCCCGTGAGCCGCTTCTCAAGCATGATGAACGCTCGCGCCGCCGGGCTTGGCTTGCGGGACACGCACTTTGTGAACCCGCACGGCCTCGATAAGAAGGACCACTATTCGTCGGCCTACGACCTGGCAAGCCTCACCTGGCACGCCATGCACTACCCCCTGTTCAACCAGATCGTGCGCCAGCCCAACTACGCCGCGCCCGGACACCCGCTGAAGAACCTCAACAAGCTGATAGGGGAGTACCCCGGCGCTGACGGTGTGAAGACTGGCTACACGAGGCGGGCGGGCCTGTGCCTGGTCTCCTCGGCCACTCGCAACGGCAAGCGAGTCATCGCCGTGGTGCTCAACGCGCCCAAGTGGGTAGAGGATAGCACGGCCCTGCTCGATTACGGCTTTGCTTCGCTTTCGGTGACACCCAGGCAGACAGGCGCTCCAAAGCTGGACATCGCCAAGCGCCCGACCAGCACCACCTACATGGCCGGGTGGGACTGACCTCCGGCGGTGGTCGCCTTATCAAACCATTTTGGAGACGAAACCGCAAAGGCGCAAAGGACGCAAAGAACGCGCAAAGATTAGGATTGTTTGGGGTGTGCGGGCACGATGTATTATGCTCTCTTGGGTAGCCCCTTCTCTCGGTCTACAGAACCATATTCCCCTGTCATCCTGAGCGCAGCGAAAGATCTAAGATGCTGATTATACCTGTGTGATGGAGGTCCAGCACCCTGGTTCTTGTCGTTCAACAGCATCCCTACTCACTTTCTTGAGATCCTTCGCTGCGCTCAGGATGACAGGGGGAGCAGGGTCCCTCAATACGGCACCGGACTCGTGTGCGGCCGGGGAGGCTGTGTTCCTACGACCCGTTGTAGGTGCTCGCTTTTCATAATGTGTTTTACGTATTCTTCCCCGGCTGGTCTTCTACAAGCACTTTATAGTAGCTTCCTCTATTGACAAGCGTCTCAGCCGTGGGCTAAAATCCGGTCCAGACCGCTACTTTGTGTGTCACGGCCATGCCTTGTGCATACTCGACGTAGTTTATTGCCCCGTACCGGAGGAGATCGCTTTTTGTTACCAGCAACGGCCAGGCGGCTGTGTCTTGCCTTTTCGCTTTCCGCGGTGGCGCTCGGGGCCACCTTTGCACCTGCCTTACCCGGAACATCTCGGCAGACCGCGCCTGAGTACCTGGCGACCGCCAACTCTCTCCCCGCGCCTTCCGCGGCCTTCGCGCCTTCCAACGTGGCCCAAGCTGCGCCCGTTACTACCCGCTCGTACAACCTGATCTACTTCAAGCAGACCGGGCACTACGTCCGCGATGCCTTCCTCAACTACTGGCTGATGAACGGCGGCACCGCACTCTACGGCTACCCGGTCTCGGAGGAGAAGGAGTACGGCGGCAAGACGGTGCAGTACTTCGAGCGGGCGCGGTTCGAGTACAACGCGGCCAGCACCCGCCCTTGGAAGGTAGAACTGACCCTGGCGGGCAGCGAACTGGCGGCGGGCCGTGGATTCGCTAAAGCCCAGCCTCGGCAAGGCGCTACCTATTTCGAGCAGACCGGGCACAACCTCGGCGGCTCGTTCAAGCAGTTCTGGGACGCGAGCGGCGGCATGGCTATCTTCGGCCTGCCTATCTCCGAGGAAATGGTCGAGAACGGCAAGACGGTGCAATACTTCGAGCGGTCGCGCTTCGAGCTAGCCCAGCAGGGCAGGGTGCAGTTGGGCAAAGTGGGCATCGAATTGCTCGAGAAGCACAAGGCAGCGGGATTTGACGCCGAGTGGGCGAAGGCCCTGGCGCGGCCCGGCTTCGAGATGACCTTCCGGGGAGAGGCAAGCTGGTTCAGGGCCAATTGGGAGCGGGTAATCAGCCTGAACAAAAGCTGGGGCAACCTGCCGGACGATTTTGTAGGGCGGGGCCTCTACGCCGCCGCACCCGCCGACCTGCACCTCTACGGCAGGTGGGGCAGGGTCACGCGGGGCAACCGCTCGGTCTTCGTGCAGTTCATAGACGTAATCAACTGGCCCGACATCCCCTACGTGCGCAACAAAGGCATTGTCATCGACCTGGGTGAGGAAGCCTACCGCGCCCTGGGCGTGCACACGGGGGGCCGCTACGAAGTCAGTTTCGACGTGCTCTGGCCCGATCAGCAACCCTAAAGTAAATACTCAAAACAAAAACCCCGCTGCTTGAGCGGGGTTTTTGTTTTGACCGTGTATCAGGGGGCCGAGCACTCTTCAAAGAAGGTATTGGCGACAATCTTGGCGACCTGCCCGCGCGTGGCGTTGGAGCCGGGGCGGAAGTAAGGCAGGCCATCAGTCCCGCACGGTTCGCCGGGGCCGTTGCAGTCGTAGCCCCCCATGACGGCACGCGAGGCCAGTCGCTCTACCGGCAAGTAGAAGGTATCGGTGGTCGAGACGTCCTCGAAGGTCTGGCCGGTGTGGGATTCAGTGTAGCCCGCACCGTTCGAGACGATCTTGGCTATCTGCCCGCGGGTGGCGTTGCGGTCGGGTCGGAAGAAGGGCAAGCCGCCCGCTCCACACGCCTCGCCGGGGTCGCCGCACGGATAGCCGCCCATAACGCCGAGGGCCGCCAGCCTGTTGACGTAGCTGTAGAAGGGCGAGCCGGGAGGCACGTCCTCGAATAGCTGGCCGCCCGGCGCACCCGCCGGGCCCAGGGCATTGGCGACTATCTTGGCAACTTGCCCCCTCGTTACCAGGCTGCCCGGTCTGAAGTAGGGGCTGTTCTGCCCGTTGCATGGCTCGCCGGGGCCGCCGCAAGTATAACCGGATATGATACCCTTGCAGGCAAGGCAGAGGGCGAATGGCTGGAAAGTGCTCCCTTGCGGCACGTCGGAGAATTGCAGATTGCAAGCTATGGCTGTAGCTATGGCTGTGGCTGTAGGCGTGCTCGCGTTGGAGGTTGCCCCAGCGGTCGCCGTCTCGGTAGATGCGGCGGATGTGGTTGTAGGTTGTTTAGCTGTGGCGGTGGGGCTGGCAGTAGGGGTATTGATTGAAGTAGATGTGGCGCTGGGTGTTGCCGTCGCCGGGGATACGACGCATGGTCTATTGAGCCGTAGTGCCTGCGTTGTGTGTCCGCTTCTCCCATATTCTTCGCCTACCATCCAGATTTCGCCCGGCTTTCCTCTAGTAGCGTCTATTGCCACTAGGAAATCGGAATCCGTGCTCGAGGCTAGCCCTGGGACTATATCTAAGGCGGTCCCGTTCCAATGAAGTATGAATGTTTGTATATCCCTGATCGAGTCTCCGCCGTTGGTATCGCCCACCACCCATACATCATCTGTGGCAACTGCTACCACATCGAATAGCGGCGTGAGGGTCGCGTAAGGCAGCCTGGGTACATGCACGCTGCTCCACGTTTGTCCATCCCAGTGCATTACGAGCGGCTGCGCGGAGGACGCTGAGTAAAGTCCAACCGCCCATACGTCGTCGGGTGCGAGGGCATGTACGGCACGCAACTGAGCATTGGGAGTACTGGACCCCAGCCCCGCGGTGACGTTCGTTACGCTCCAGCTATCCCCGTTCCAGTGGGCTACCAGTGCTCCTGAATAAGCGGTATTGTCCAGGTCCTTACCGTTCGCGCCGCCGACCGCCCACACGTCATCCGCCGAATTGGCCGACAGCCCCACGAACCAGCTACTAGATACCGTGCCTGGCAGCTCAGGTACGGCCACTTCACTCCAACTGCTACCATCCCAGTGGAGCACTGCGGCCTTGTTGTTCCGAATGCCCGCCGCCCAAACGTCGTCGGGCGCTGCCGCCTCTACAGCGTAGAAAAAATCTTTAAGTGCCATGCCGGGGTATGACTGCTCGGTCCAGGTCTCCCCGTCCCAATGTATCAGCGACGAGCCGGTGTCGCCAATGTGCCGTCCGCTCGCCCAAACGTCGTCGGGTGCTACCACCTCTACGCCATGAATCCAGGTTTCCTCGGACCGCGCGGACTCGTACTCGACGTTCCAGTGGGTGCCGTCGAAACGCTCGACTCTTGCCTTCATAACAGGGTACTGGTTTTCTTTGCTCAGGGTGCTTACGGCCCAAACGTCGCCGGAAGCATACGCATCGACATCATAGAACGTGCCATACTCGTCCTGGTTGGCGCTATCCACACGTTGCAAGCTGGGCGCGCAGGGATCGGCAGTGGGAGTGCTGGTTGGAGTAACGGTGTGAGTGGCGGTGCCCGCGGGAGTTTCGGTGGGCAAGTTGCAGGTGTTACCAGGCATGCGTATCACGTAGGTCTCGGATTTTCCCCAGTTCTGCGCGACGAGCGTACCAGCGCCCCATATTTCTCCGCCTGATACAGCCGTCAGGCCCATTATGCCTTCAATTTTGTCGCTGAATGCAGGGCCCTCCACCCTGGCCCACTCCACACCGTCCCAGTGCATAATCAGGGGCTTTTCAGCAGCCGCCTGCCCGCCCAACCCCGCCGCCCACACATCATCTGGAGCCAGGGCAACTACATCGAATAAAGACCAGTGTCCCTCATCTTGCAGGTCGGTAGTGTTGTGCCAGCTTTGTCCGTCCCAGTGAATCATCCACGGCCTGGGTAAGGCATATGCGTTCTCAGGAGTATTGTAAAAGCCTACAGCCCACACGTCGTCGGAATTGAGAGCAGTAACCCCTTCCATGCCGCTGACGTAAGCCCCAACGTCCGGGACGGCTACTGTTTCCCACCCGGTGCCATCCCAGTGCATAGTGACTGCGCTAGACGCGGGGTAGGTAACACCTACCGCCCAGACGTCATCCTCCGCTACCACCGTGACGGCCTTGAGCATGACGTTGTTGTCACCTGCGACCGCAGTTGTGCTCCAATTCTCGCCGTCCCAATGTATAGCCAGCGCCTTGGGTCCGTCGGGGGTGTTGTAATAGCCCACCGCCCAGACATTGTCCGCGGACCCTGCCGTAATATCGAAAATGCTTGACCCGGTGGCATTGGCACCCTGCGGCAGCGGTGCCTGCACCGTGTTCCACTCGATACCGTCCCAATGGATAAGGAGTGCTACTCCGTCAGGAACAGATCCTTGACCAAAATAGTTGAGCGTACCGGCGGCCCACACGTCATCAGGCGCTACGGCAGCTACACCCTCAAGCTCCCCTGGTATGCCTGACGCCAGGTCCTGGCCGGATTGGTGCCACTGAGTGCCGTCCCAGTGCTGGATAAGGAACTCGCCTGAGCCAGCTCTGCCTACAGTCCATATATCATTGCTGGATGTGGCATCGATATCCATTAGCACGTTGGAATATTCGGTTACGTTGGAGCTGGGCACAAGCTCCCAGGTTGTTACGCAGTCGGTCATCGTAGTAGAAGCAACGCTGGAGTCGCCCTGGTTACGCGCAACCGGGAAATCGGCCGCTCTTTTGGGTGGCCCTGCCGCCCTCGCGCCGGTCGCAGAGATGGCAACCGCAAGCAACAGCAGGCCAAAGAGCGCCGTTGCGATGTAGGGTGTATTTTTCCTGGACATGGATGCTCCCGGCAGCGGGTATAAACAATGTATGTACTGCCAGGTCAATCTTACCACCCTTACTGCGGCAAAACTAATATAAGTCGTAGTACTTTGCGGCTACAGGACCAGGTATATTTGGTTCTTTAAAGTAAGAGAGGACCACTACTCGGTCCTCTCTTACAGCCCTCGGTTGTTATAGAACCCTATCGGCTATTCCTCGTAGCGCGTCAAAATAAGCACCGCGTTGTGCCCGCCGAAGCCCATGCTGTTAGACATGACGTAGCGCACTTCCGCCTGCCGGGCCTCGTTGGGGATGTAGTCGAGGTCGCAGTCGGGGTCGGGCACTTCCTGGTTGATGGTGGGCGGGAGGATGCCCTCGTGCAGCGCCTTGATGCAGAAGATCGCTTCCATGCTGCCCGCAGCCCCCAGCATGTGCCCGGTCATGCTCTTGGTGGACGACACGGGCACGTTGTAGGCGTGCTCGCCCATAGCGCCCTTGATCGCCAACGTCTCGTACTTCTCGTTGAGGGGGGTGCCCGTGCCGTGGGCGTTGATGTAGCCGATGTCTTGCGGCTTCAGCCCCGCGCTCCTGAGGGCCATACGCATGGCACGGGCTGCACCCTCGCCACCCTCTGCCGGCGCGGTAACGTGGCTGGCGTCTGAGGTCGAGCCGTAGCCCACCACCTCGGCAATGATGTTAGCGCCTCTTGCCCTGGCGAATTCCAGGTCTTCCAGCAGGACGGCGGCAGCGCCCTCGGCCAGCACGAAGCCGTCGCGCAACTTGTCGAACGGGCGCGAGGCCCCGGTGGGGTCGTCGTTGCGGGTGGAGAGGGCCTTCATCGCGCCGAAGGTGGCAACACCCACTTCGCACACGGTGGCCTCGGAGCCGCCCGCGAACATAGCCTTGGCCTGCCCGCGCTTGATCAGTTCGGTGGCCTCGCCTATCGCGTGCGCGCCCGACGAGCAGGCCGACACGACCGCGAAGTTCGGACCTTTGAGGCCCATCTGGATGGAGACCTGCCCGGCGGCAAGGTCGGTGAGCAGCATCGGGAGGGTGAAGGGGCTGACACGGTTGGGGCCTTTGTCGCGGATGGTGAGGACGGCGTCGGTGAGGGTCTCAATCCCCCCTATGCCGGAACCGATGAGCACGCCTATCTCCTCGGCGTTGTCGGGCGTGACCTGTAGCCCGGCTTGCGCCCCGGCTTGCTTGCAGACGGCGATGGCGTAGTGGATGAAGCGGTCCATGCGCCGCTGCTCCTTGGGGGACACGTACTCGTCGGTGTTGAAGTCCCTGACTTCAGCCGCGATGCGCGTCTCAAAGCCGGTGCTGTCGAACCGGGTGATAGGGCCGACGCCGGAGCGCCCCTCGATTACCCCGCGCCAGGAGCTTTCCACGTCGTTGCCCAGGGGAGAAACCGCCCCCATGCCAGTTATTACCACCCTCCGCCGCCCGTTTTCCATGCTGTATTTTCCTCCACTCTTTAGCGATAGGCTCTCTGCGATTATACCATAAGGCGTTGAGACGTTCCGTACGCGTTAACTAGAGCCTGTTATGAACTAGAGGGGTTGAAGTTGGTAGAATTGGGTGTGGAACGAAAAGGATACCCCAGCGATGTGAGTGACGACGAGTGGGCATTCGTTGCTCCGTACCTTACGCTGATGACATGCACAACCAACTCATCTTCCTAAGTGCCTGGGAGTGACCAGCACGAGTATCACTAAAGGACTAAAGGAGCGGACAATGCTGGAAGTGCCTATTCTTGTCGTTGGGATCATCGCAATTGTGGTCGTGAGCCTTGTGGTTGTGTTCGGCGTGGTCTACGCGGTGTTCGGACGGTATGCCCGGGGCGATCAGCAAACCACGGAGCAGGAGTATCCGGGAGCGCGGCACATCGAGTCGGGGGCGCTGTTCTTCGGGCAGGAGTCGCGTGGGGTCATGCAGATGCGTGGCAACGGCACGCTGATCCTGACGGATGATGAGCTGCTCTTTAAGCAGTGGGTCGTCAACAAGGAGTTTCGCATCCCCCTGAAGTCGATCCAATCGATTGAGACTCCCAGATCATTTCTCGGCAAGACGCAAGGCGTTCAACTACTCAAGGTCAGCTATCTGAATGAGAGCGGCGCGCCGGATGCCATCGCATGGCGGGTGGGCGATCTTGCGGGGTTGATTCGCAAGACTGAAGAGGCGCGGACCTGAACGACGATCACGACCGGTTGCAACAAGAGCAGGGGCAAGGATGGCTCTGCTTCCCATTCTGCCCTTACGCGTTTCAAACGCGGATCGGGCTTGCCCGGGCAGCGGAAAGGGAAGACACGTCGAAGGTTGCGCTACGCAAGTGGTCTGCATCTGGGTGCCGTGTTGATTGAAACAAGGTTGCGGAAGTTAATAACGCGCTCTAAGAAGCGGCTATCAGCGTAATGGCCGCCAGAGCCGCTACTATGCCCACTACTTGCAGCCACCTCACCCGCTCCTTGAGAACGAGCGCCGCCAGGAGGATGGTGCTGGCAGGGTAGAGCGATGAGATCACCGTCGCCACGTCGAGGCGGCCCACCTGGGCAGCCAGCACGAAGAAGGCGTTACCCGCCGCGTCCATGACGCCGGACAGCAGCACTACCGGGAGGGTACGCCCTCGCGGAAACTCCCCGGCTTTGCGATTGAGCAGGACCAGCGCGCTCATCATTGTGAGGGAGGCGGTGCGGGCGGCCACCAGGGGCCAGTAGAGGGCGGTGGTGCCCGCCTGGTCCAGCAGGATGAGGAACGCCCCGATGGCGAGGCCCGATAGCACGGCCAGCCCGATACCCTGTGGCTTTCCGAGCGGGCCGCTGGGTCTCGACAGCAGCCACACGCCCAGCACCGCTATCGCGAAACCGGCGAGCTGCAACTGGCTGGGGGCACCCTCGGTGACGGCGCTAAATATGACGGGGCCGACAGCGGCCAGCACAGCCGTGATGGGGGCCGCGATGCCCATCTGCCCTACGGCCAGCGCGCGGTAGAGCAGCAGGATAGCTATGCCACCCGCCAATCCGGCCAGCGCGCCCCACATGAGGTCTTCTTGCGGGGGTAACGGCTCGCCCAGGAGGAGGGCAAGCGCCAACAGCAGGAACAAGCCCACGCCCTGCGAGATTGCCACTACTATGTAGGGGTTGGCCCGCCTCGTCGCCAGCCCTCCGCTGAAGTCGCCCGCGCCCCAGGTGAGCGCCGATGCCAGGCCATAAACAACGGCCAGCACTTCCGGCCCGAATGTCACAGTAGTTCCTCCTAGTATGCCAGGTACCATTATGTAGTATATGGGGTGATGGCGACTAGCGGGCTGAGGACGAAAGTGCATCCAGTCACGTCTGTATTGAAGCCCGTTGTTGGTACAACGCTTCCCTTTGTCATTCTGAGCGTAGCGAAGAATCTCAAGAAGATGGACAGGGGATTGTGCTGAACGCTTGGGCCATAGTGCTGAAGGTTCAGCGTAGGGGTAAGAGGAGCATCTGAGATCCTTCGCTACGCTCAGGATGACAAGGTGTGGCTTAGTCCTGTTGTTCGTCATTGAACGGGCAGACTGCTCCCTTGAGAATGGCAGCGTGTGGCCTGGTGTCTCTCCCTTCGGAAACCCTATGGCCCCAGCACCGTGTCAGCACATATCCGCCTATGGTCTCTGTTCCGCTGCGCGCAGTCCTGCTATAATGGGCGCATGACCAACCAGAACACACAAACCTCAGCGTACCTATCCCCTCTTTGCCCTTCCCGGTAAGGGAAGGGCTTCCCCTGCATGCGGGCTGTTGCGAGCGCGATACGCTCTCCCGGCCCGGCCTTCTTTAGCTTCCTTATTCACTTCATTTTGACGTATGTGCCGTGACACTCGCGGTGCCGTTTCGCGTTGCGTGGGAACGCGCGCAGGGAGGGATTTGCCATGCTTATGAGTAAGTTATTCAGTCAGACGCTGCGGGACGCCCCGGCTGAGGTTGAGTTCGACAGCCACAAGCTGCTGCTACGGGCGGGATTTATACGGCAGCTCGCGGCGGGTATATTCAGCTATTTACCGCTCGCTCGCCGCTCGATGAACAAGATAGAGGCTATCCTGCGGGAGGAGATCAACGGCATGGGCGGGCAGGAGGTTACCATGCCGGTGGTGCACCCCGCCGATATTTGGAAGGAGACCGGGCGCTGGTACGGCATCGGTTCGGAGTTGGGGCGCTTCCGCGACAAGCACGACCGCGACATGGTGCTGGCGATGACGCACGAGGAAGTGGTGGCCGACCTGGTGCGCCGGGAGGTCCGCTCGTACAGGCAGCTACCGCAGCTTATCTACCACATCCAGACCAAGTGGCGCGACGACCCACGTCCGAGGGCGGGCCTGGTGCGGGTGCGCGAGTTCACCATGCTCGACAGCTACAGCCTTGACGCGGACCAGGAGGGGCTGGATGCCCAGTATCGCGCCCATTACGACGCATATTTCCGCATTTTCGGGCGTTGCGGCCTGCCCACGATAGCCGTGCAGTCCGACGTCGGGATGATGGGCGGCAGCCTGGCGCACGAGTATATGTACCTCACCGCGATGGGTGAGGACACGCTCATCCTGTGCGACAACTGTGGCTACGCGGCCAACAGGCAGATCGCCACCTTCAGGAAGCCCATGCCGGGTGAGGAGCAGGCAAAGCCGGTCGAAAAGGTAGCCACGCCCAACGTCACCACGATAGAGCAGCTAGCGCGGTTCCTGGGCATCGACGCTTCCAGGACGGCCAAGGCTGTGTTCATGGTGGCGACGGTGAGCGAGGGCAGCGAGAGCGTGGAGAGATTCGTGTTCGCCGTGGTGCGGGGTGACATGGACCTGAACGAGACCAAGCTGGCGAACATGGTGAAAGCCAACGACCTGCGCCCCGCCCGCGAGGAGGAGATACGGGCCATAGGCGCGGAGCCGGGCTATGGCTCTCCAATCGGCGTGAGGGATGCGCTCGTGGTGGTGGACGATGCCGTTGCGGGGTCGCCTAATCTGGTGGCGGGCGCGAACGAAATGGGCTACCACCTGCTGAACGTCAACTACGGGCGCGATTACACCGCTGAGGTCGTCACGGACATAGCGGCGGCCAAAGAGGGTGACGCCTGCGTGCAGTGTGGCAGTCCTCTGCGGGCCTCGGGCGGCGTAGAGGTGGGCAACATCTTCAAGCTGGGCACCCGCTACACCGACTCGATGGGCGCTACCTTCCTGGACCGCGACGGCGTATCGAGGCCGGTGATAATGGGCTCCTACGGCATCGGGGTGGGCCGCCTGCTGGCGTGTGTCGCGGAGGAGCACCACGACGAGCGGGGGCTGGTGTGGCCCATCTCGGTCGCCCCGTACGAGGTGCACCTGGTGACGCTGGGAGGGGAGGGCACGGAGGCGCACCAGGTAGCCAACGACCTCTACTCACACCTGGAGTCGGGCCGCGTCGAGGTGCTTTATGACGACCGCGGAGCCTCGCCCGGCGTGAAGTTCGCGGACGCGGATTTGATAGGTCTGCCGTTGCGGGTGACGGTCAGCGCCCGTTCGTTGGAGAGTGGTGGTGTGGAGGTGAAGCGTCGGGATGTGAAGGAGGTGGTTATTGTGCCGGTGGAGGGGGTGGTGGAGTATGTGGCGGGGGAGGTTAGGGGTTTGAGAGAGGTGGTGCCAGCGTCTATTGCTTAACTCTTTTTGATTTGGTGAACCTGCTTTGAGGCACCACTATCCGGCTCCCATGTCCTCCACCTCCACCCCCGCCGCGCACATAGGACACTCCCCCGGTAGCCACACCTCATACGGCACCTGCGCCACATACTCCAACGCCAGCCCCCGCTCCCGGCAGAACTGCTCCGCCTGCGTGCCCAGGACGAGCAGCGCGCCCATAGCTACCGGCCTGGCCCCGTTCGCCTCAAGAGCCGCAAGCGTACCCCGCACCGCAGACCCCGCGCTAATCGCGTCGTCAACCACGGCGACAGCTTTGCCACGTACCATGTCACCCACACCGGCTGGTATGCGGTACTCCACCGGGTAGAGGGTATCGCGCACGGCGGGCACGAACCTTTGCGCGTAGTAGAACTCGATGTCGAGCAGAGAGGCTACCGACTGGGCGAGAAACGCCCCGCCTATCATGGGGCCGCACACTGCCTTGATGTTGTGCTGCTTGAGCCGTTCCGCGAGCGCCTCGACAAAGGGCTGGATGCGGCCCGGCATGACGAACAGGGGGTCAAGGTCTAGCCACAGCCCGCCGTGATAGCCCGACTCGAGTCGGAAATGTCCTTTGCGCGCACTTAGAAGCTTGAGAAGTTCCTGCTCCATGCTGCTCCCTGGTATGCGGGCTTTGAAATGCTGTGCGCGGATGTTACCACATTGGGCCTGGTTGCGTAAGGCTGGCTTACCTCGCTGCGTACTGCATCCCTCCAATACACCTAACCAGCCCCTTTAGCTCCATCATGGTGAGCACGGCGCTTACCGTGGAGGCGGGGAGGTTGGTGAGGCCGGTCAGCTCGTCTATGTGCCGGGTGTTGTCTTGCAGGTGTTCGATGAGCATGCGCTCGGTGGGGTCGCTGGGGAGGGCGCGCACCGCTTCAACGTGCTCCGCAACCATGTTCATATCCAGCTCTTCCAGGATGTCGGCCGCGCCGGTGACGCACTTCGCGCCCTTCTTGATGAGGTTGTTGGTGCCTTCGCTCAGCCTGCTGGTGACGGGGCCGGGCACCGCGAACACCTCCCGCCCCTGCTCCAGCGCGAACTCTACCGTGATAAGCGCCCCGCTCTTCTCGGCGGCCTCCACCACCAGCACGCCTAACGACAGGCCGCTGATGATCCGGTTGCGTGGCGGGAAATAGACCGGTTCGGGCTGCGTCCCCAGCTGGTACTCGGTGATGATCGCTCCTAACCCCTCGTCCGCTATCTGCCTGGCGAGGTTGCGGTTCTCCGGCGGGTAGATCACGTCCAGGCCAGAACCGAGCACCGCCAGCGTCCTGCCGCCCGCCTCCAATGCCGCCTTGTGGGCCACCGTGTCTATGCCCCGCGCCAGGCCCGACACCACGCTCACCCCGGCCTTCACCAGCCCCGCCGCTATCCGCTCCGTGGCTTCCTTGCCGTAGGGCGTGGCCCGCCGGGTACCTACTATACCTACCGCCCAGGCGTCCTGCGGAGTTATCTCGCCCAGCACGTAGAGCACAGGGGGTGCGCCCGTGGCCTCCTTGAGGCGCTGGGGGTACTCTTCGTCCTCCCACGACACCGCCCGCCCGCCGAGCTTCTCAAGCTGCTCCAGGTCGGCCTCTACGTTGGCAGTGCGGCGGGTCTCCACCAGGGACATGGCCGATTTAGCGTCAAGCCCGGCGGCCAGCAAGTCGCCCAGCGTGGCGCGCCAGGCTATTTCGAGGCTGCCGAAGTAGTCCAGCAGCCGCCGCACCCTGGCCGCGCCCACTCCGGGCACTTTGCTCAGGGCTATATAGTAGGGTGTTTGTGGGTGCATTGGTCGTCCGTGCGGAAAAGTGGTCTACTGGTTGTTCCAGCCGGAGCGGCCCTTTTCGACAGCAATTTACACGGATTTCTAGAAGCTATCTCAAAAACAACACTGTCGAACATTCTCACCAAGCCCCGCCTTTGTCATTTCGAACCCTTCGGCTACGCTCAGGGTAAACTCCGTGAGAAATCTCGTCCTTTACCGAGATGGCTCCTCTTTCTTACGGTACCCTGTGGCTGAAGGAAAAGGGTTACCATGTGCTGAGGGACGAGATTTCTCACTGCGTTCGAAATGACAATGTGAAGCCATGTGCCCCTCTTCCACTGTGTCATTTTACTGTCATTTTTGAGATGAGTTCTAAACAAAAAGGTGGGTCCGCACACCCACCTTTTCATGATTGTATTTGATTGCAGTTTCTGAATATGTTGTCTGATGGCTAGTACCGCTTTGCGTGCTTGCGGCCGATTATGAGATTCGCGCCCAGTAGCAGTACCATTGCCAGGAGGAGGGCCGCCAGGGCGTATTGCAGCCACGACTGCGAAGGTTCTATGCCGCGGGCCGTGTCCATCGCCTGTGCCGGTAGCTGATTAGCGTTTGTGTTGCCCCCGGCCGCCGGTGCCTGCACGTTCTGAGGGTTGGCCGCCGGTGGTGCTGGTGCTGTGTCCTGGGGTGCTTCGACTACCATCTGGCGGTCGTAGGTGGTAGTCTTGCCGTCGCCATAGTTCAGGACGACCCGCACGTTGTAGTTACCCGGCTTCGGCGCGGAGGGCCACGGCACCCGGTACCGTACTTCCGTGCCGGTGACGAACGTGCCCATGTTGATGGCCCCTTCGACCACCGTGTTGCCGCTCTCGTCCGACACCTTGAGCGTGCCTGTAGGCCGTAGCAGCACGTCGCCGCTGTTCTTTAGATGCAAGCCCAGGGACGCGCCGGACGGCTGCTCCACTATGCCCACATCGGAGATAGACATTTCCGCGTTCCACGCGCCTGGCACGTTTACCTGCACGGCTATCACGTAGCGCATCTGCACCTCTAGTATGGCCGAGGCCTGGTTCTGGCCGCTGCTCACTCGCTGGGTCACTTCGGTCTTGGGCTTGTAAGCAGCTACCCCGGCGAGGTATTGGCCGGGCCTTACGCCCGAGGGCACTCGCACGCGGAACCCGCTAGAGCTTGCTTCGCCGGGCTGAAGGCTGAGGCTGTCCTGGTCGAGCGTCACCCAGGTGGCGGGGCCGGCGTTGCCGCTGCCGGGCGAGCCGAAGGTGCTGCCGCCGTTCTGGGCGGTCAGGGCGGGGACTACGGCAAGCTGCACTTCTACGGGCTTATCGCTCAGGTTCTTGACGAGCAGGTTGCCCTCGCTCGCGCTGCCCGCGCTCATTTCGTAGATGAAGTAGCCTTTTTCGGTGACGGCGGCATGTTGTGTGTCGTCGGCTACAGAGAGCGAAAAGTCGGTTACTTCGGAGTTTCCCTGGGCCGAGGCGGGTACTGCCCGGATGCAGGGCGCGCACACCAGTATGGTGACGATTGAGAGAATGTTGCGGACGCTCACGGATTTCTCCTATCCCCTTGATTGGACGACTGAGGGGCTACCGGCCGGTAGCCCCTCGGGTGCTATGTCTCTTTACGGAGCGGTGGTGACGCTGATGGTGACGGTGCTCTTGTAAGTCTTGGCGTAGGCGTCGGCCGGTACGCTCAGGGTGAGGGTAGTAGCGCCGAAGTCGTACTTGCCCATGCCTTCGTCTACGTCCGCGCTGGCGAGGGACACGCCGCCCGCTTCGTCAATCGTGTAAGGGCCTGCGCTCACGGCGGGTGCGGGAGAGTCGGTGCCGTTGGCGGTGGCGCTGGGCTGGGATAGTTCGAGCGAGCCTTCGGCCAGGGTCTTGCCACTGGCGACGTACTCGCTACCGTTCCACTCGGCGAACTGGCTGGCCTCGGCGGTCACGTGCCAGCCGTTGCCGTTGCCCCTGGCGTCGGTGACGCTGAACGTGCCTACCGAGGCGGTAGGCGACTTGGCGGCGCCGTCCATGTTTACGGCGCTGAAGTTGCCGACGGTGGGGGCCGAGATGTTGAGCGAACCGGCGTTGACGGTGACGGTGGTATCGGCGGCGAAAGCCGACACCGGGATGAGGGCCATCATAGCGCAAAAGGCGATGAGGCTTACTTTGAGACGCTTCTTGAACATTAGTGAATACTCCTATTGGATAAAAATGAGAATAAGACCCGTTGGATAGGCCCGGTACCGACAACGTGCCGTGCTTGCTTTCCTGGTAGCGAGCGGCTCTATAGACGCCTCTCTCTACCCAGCACAAGACCGTTTTGTCCGAGCCACCCGGTTTTGGGTGTGGCTTACGGTCAGATTATAGGGGCGGCTGAGGGCGGGGATAAGATGCGTTGGTCCCTGTTGGGACGGTCCCGGTTCCCAAGTTACGCGGCGCGTGGTCCTTTCGTGGGACGCCGCATGGTCCCGGGGGGCAAGGACTTTGCGGCTGGGAGAGTAGATGCCGTGAGTGGGGAAATTCGGGTCGCGCCATCAGGGAATGTGTGCTGCGTGCCTGGTGCAGGCATGGGGCGCGAAATTACCCTGCCTGGATTGGTAGGGCTGGAGAGGACTGGGATCACTTCGCGAGGAGTGAGCGATGGTATATGGCGGCTAACTCATGCTTTACGGCCTGGCTGTGGGAAGCGGGGCCGAACCCTGTTATTTCGAGCGTGCGGCTACGCTCAGGGTAAGCTCTGTGAGAAATCTCGTCCCTCACCTCCCAAGCATCACCTTTCCTGCAAGCAGTCAGGGAGGGTTCCGTAGAAAAAGTCTTACATCCCAGTGCAGGACGAGATTTCTCACGGAGCCTGCCCTGAGCGTAGCCGAAGGGTTCGAAATGACAGGGGCCACCTCATGTGCCCATCTCCACTTTCGCATCTGTGAGACGACTCTTGGCTACTGTGCGCAGGCAGTCGCAAAGTAGAGACGTAATGTATAGCACTTGAGGCATTATCGTGCCTGGAAATAGGAGATGGCTTGCCAGAGGAGCACCAGGACGGAGAAGACGAAGAGCGCCATCCAGATGTTACGCCCCAGGTTGCCTATACTGCGGCCCGGCCGCATCCTCCAGCCCACGAGCAAAGCCCCGCCGACCAGCGCGAGGATAACGAGGGGAGGTATCTGCCTTAGCATGTCCACCCACCCCAACCGCTCGCCAAACAACAGGCCCACTGCGGCGACCACGAAAATAAGCAGGGCGGCAACGGGAATTAGTAGCTCTCTTGAGAACATAGTACCCCTCTGGGAATTACTAATTACGAATTACGAATTACGAGTTACTATCGTCTATCGTCTATCGTCTATCGTCTATCGTCTATCGTCTATCGTCCCATCCACATACATTACGCGCTTACCACGGCCAATGTTCCAGCACCCAGACGATGGCGGGGGCTACGGCTAGGGCGGGCAGGTAGTTGGCTAGTTTTAGCTCTTTGATGTTGAGCAGGCGCAGGCCCACGCCCAGGATAATGAGGCCCCCGGCGGCGGTCATTTCGATGATGTAGGGGTTGTCGCGGCTTGGTACGCCGCTCATTGCGGCCCATGCGATGAGGCTGAGGGCACCCTGGTATACCAGCACCGTTACGGACGACACCAGCACGCCCCAGCCCAGGCTCGCCGCGAACGCGAAGGCCGCGAAGCCGTCCAGCATCGACTTGATAGCCAGGAAGGTGATGTCGCCGCTGATGCCGTTCTGTATCGAGCCGAGTATGGTGAGCGGCCCCACGCAGAAGATGAGGCTGCTGGTGACGAACGCCTCGCTGAAGGTGGCCGAGCCTTTGCGGTCGCTGTTGCCCGCCAACCGCTTCTGCAAGTAGTTGCCCAGGTTGTCCAGGCGGTAGTCCAAGCGCAGCCATTCGCCTATGAGGCCGCCTACCAGAATGCCGCCGAGGAGCACGAGGATGTTGCCCGTGGTGAGGGCGTTTTGCATCCCTATGAGCAGGGTGGCGAGGCCCAGGCCGTTGAAGATGATGCCCTGGAAGCGTTCGGGCAGCCTCCCGCCCAGGAGCAGACCCAGCGTCCCGCCCACCAGGACGGTCAGCACGTTGAGCAATGTGCCGGATATGGGCATTTGGACCTCTCTGAAACGAGTTCTGAAACGTGAAACGTGAAACGTGATGCGGTTTGTGTTAGTTGGCGGCTAGCTTGTGGTGATATTGTAGCGCAGGTGCAGGGCGTCGTTGTACTTGACCAGTTGCCAGCGGGGCACTCCGTCCTGCTCGAAATGCTGCCAGTGTGTTATGGCAGTGTTGTCCGTGTCTAGAGTGAAGGCGGGGCGGTAGAACGTGCCAAGGCCGAGCAGACCGATGAGCGAGCCGTCTACTACGCCGCCGTGGCAGACCAGCACTACAGTCTTGCCCTCGTGCTCGTGGGCTATACGGTGCAAGGTCGTGGCTACGCGCAGCATGAATTGGCCCCAGTTCTCGGCGGTGGGAGTCATGCGGTGGAACGGCTCTCTGATGTGGTCCGGCCTGCCGCGTTGCTCCACGTATTCGTCCCAGTACATGCCGCCATTGTCGCCTGGGCGCATCTCCTGGAGGTCGTCGTCCGGCACCACGGGCAGGCCGAGGGCGGGTGCGATTATCTCCGCGGTCTGCATAGCCCTGGGAAAGGTGCTGGCTAGAAGGACGTCAGCCCGTATCTCTCCCGTGGCAGCCAGCCGGTCCCGCAGTCGCTCGGCCTGGCCGATGCCCTCCGGGGTCAGTTGGTCCTCCGTCATAATATCGCGGATGTGGTAGCTATGCGCCAGCACGCTTTCGCCATGCCGTATGAGGTAAAGATTAGTCAAACGCTCTGCCATACGTCATCCTCTCTTGAGCCTCGACCTAATCCTGATTGCTATCATCCGGGCTTCGGGCATACGCATCAGCCATATTAGCGCGATATAGACGGCCCCGCCCACGGCAGCCGGGACGCCCAGAACTATTACCTCCTCCACGAGGGAAGGTCCGGGCGGTAGCGCAGGCATGACTACGGGAGGTGGCGCTTGCAGGGGCGGTCGGGCGGCGATAATGGGTGAGGACGTGGTGCCGGTGCTGTGCAACAGCCTGTCAACGCCCCACCAGGTACCCCAGCTTACCACACCCATGAGCACCGATGCTCCTAACGCTTTGATGCTCACCTCGATAAGACCCTGGCCGCCTAGACCTCCCTCGGTACGCAGCGCCCGCCAGAGCAACAGACCCGTGACAATGGCGTGGAAGGTAAGCTGGGCCGAGTTCGCCAGCACCAGCCCCGTCATGCCCATAGTTTCCACCGTGCTCAAGGCCACGGCAAGATATACTCCCGCGGCTGCGATGCCTATGATTACGGGGGTGAGGGTGTTCTTGCGGGCGTAGAAGGCTATGATGAGCACCTGGTCTATCGCGCTGAACGGCAGGCCCGGTATGTAGAACAGCAGGGCCAGCACCACGAGCGCCTGGTCCTCGGCGGTGAACCTGCCATGCCGGAAGATGAGGCTCACCAGGGGCGTGGAGAGGGCCAGCAGCCCGGCGGCGGCGGGGAGCACCAGCAGCGTCACCATCCGCAGCCCCGCCGCCAGGGTGCGCCTGTACGCCATGCTGTCGCCGTTGCTGAAATGCTGCGACAGGGAGGGCAGCGAGGCCAGCGAGATACCCGCCGCCACTATGCCCAGGGCCAGCTGCACCAGCGTGGTAGCGTAGCGCATGGCGCTGATAGCCCCCTCTCCCACCTGGGAGGCGAGGTTGCGGTCTATTACCAGGGCGGTGGCGCTTACCACCATGCTCAATCCGACGGGGGCGTACAGCTTGAATATCTTGCGCACGGCGGGGTGGCTCAGATCGAACGAGGGGCGGATAGGGAGGTCCCGCAGGCCGGGCACCTGGAGGGCCAGCATGGCGAACGAGCCTACCACGAGGCCGATTGCCAGGCTGGACACACCCATGTTGAACAGCGAAAATGCGCAGAAGATGATGGCCGCGTTGAAGAGCGCCGACGTGAACGCGGGCCAGATGAAGCGGTTGAGCGAGTAGTGCACCGCCATGACCACGCCCGACAGCCCCATGAATATCACGCCGGGCAGCACTACCTGGGTCATGTTGAGGGCCAGCGACTGCGTCCTGGGGTCGGCCCCCTGCGACATGAAGCCCACCAGCGGCACGGCGAACAGTTCCAGCACGGCCACGGCCAGTATGAGGAACACGGTCGAGATGGTGAGCACCGTGCCCACTATCTTGCCGAACTCTTCCCGCTTCTCCTCTTTGCCCGCGTACTCGCTGAAGACCGGCACCAGGGCCGCGCTCACCGTGCCCGATATGAGCAGGTCGAACACAATCGTGGCGACGTGGTTGGCGACGGTGAAGGCGTCCACCTCGGCCCCAGCGCCGAAGAGGAAGGCAATGGCGCTCTCCCGCCCCACCCCGAGCACGCGGCTCAAGATCGTCCCAGCCATCAGGATGAGGGCGGCCCCCGCTATGCGCCCGCTGGCCGAGGACCTGCGTTCCTCCTCGCGCTCCGCCGACTCACCTTCGGTCATGAGCATAAGCTCCACCGAGTTGGGTTCGGGTCGTGTACGATTACGTCGGTCTTAGGTAACATAGCTGTAGCTGAACCGTGGTTCTGAAACGTGAAACGTGGTTCTGAAACGTGAAACGTGATGCGGCTTGCTAAAGTTGGTGCGTGAATGCCAGCACTCTAGTTTCGCGGGACCATATCCCCCTCTGTCATCCTGAGCGTAGCGAAGGATCTAAGATGCTCCTTTTACCTTTATGATGCACCACGAGCACTATGGTCTATAAAGTTCAACAGCCCTCCTACTCACCTTCTTGAGATCCTTCGCTACGCTCAGGATGACAGAGGGGAATTTGGTCCCGTAATAAGGGCTTGCTCCTATTACAGGACCAAGTAACACAAGCCGCATCACGTTTCACGTTTCACGTTTCAGGATTAGCTCGCTCGCGCTGTGTCCCTCTACGAAGGGGATGATGCGCACTTCGCCGCCGTATTGTTCGACGGCTGCCGCTTCGGGGAGGGGTTTGCTGCCGGGTGCGTAGTCGCCGCCTTTGGCGTAGATGTCGGGGCGCAGGGCTTCTACAAGGTGGGTGGCGGTCGGCTCGTCGAAGATGGTGGTGTAGTCCACGCAACGGAGGGCGGCCACAATCTCGGCGCGCTCGTCCTGGGGCACCACGGGGCGGCCCGGTCCCTTGTAGCCACGCACCGATACGTCGGAGTTGATGCCGACGACCAGCACGTCGCCTAGCTGTCGCGCCGCCTGCAAATAGCGGACGTGGCCGACGTGCAGCAGGTCGAAAGTGCCGTTGGTAAGCACCAGCCGCTTGCCTTCCGCCCGCCACTCCTGGCCGAGCGCGACCAGATCATCCAGGGTAACTACTCTGCGGGTAGCGTCAGGCGTCATATCCACCGAGTCCTGGAACAGCATCGTGGAACTACCGCTCGGCCAGGGCCATGCCGCGCTCTTCTTCGACCCGGTCGAGGTCTAACCTGCCGAGGCGGCGCTGCATCATGGTCAGGCCGATGAGGCCGATACCAACGCCGAACCAGAGGGTAGCAAAGCGGATTAGCAGCGTGGCGGCTACGGCGGTATCCTGGGGCATGGGCACCTGTAAGTAGGCGGGGAAGAGGAATATCAGCATGCCCGCGATGCTTGCGTCCGCCGTGCCCAGGCCGCCGGGGAGCAGCGTGACCGAGCCGATGAGGGTGGAGGCCGCCAGGATGAAGGAGCAGATAATGACCATCAGCCACGAGAAGGGCACTCCCAGCCCTATCATTACCAGCACGAAAGCCAGCACTTCGCCCGACCACGAAATTATGCCTATGATTATGCCGAATAGCAGGTTGCGCAGGCGGAACAGCTCGTAGGAGCTATCGTAAAAGACGCGCAGGTGGTGTACGGTCTTGGAGATGATAGGCAGTCGCTCGCCCCACAGCAGCAGGCGTTCGGCCACGGCCCGGTTCTGGAAGACGAAGAGGAACACTATAGCCGCGATGCCGATACCGATCAGGAGGATGCGGCCATAGTCGAACAGCACCAGGCCCACCGAGGCGAGCACCATCATCGCCAGCCCGTCGGTGACGCGCTCGGCCATCACCACCGGGGCGGATACGGCGATGGGCGTGCCGCGTATCTGCTTTAGCAGGTACGACTTGAGCACTTCACCCACCTTGCCGGGTGTCATAGCCATGGCGAAGCCGCTGAGGAAGATGAGCAGAGAGTCCTTTTTGGCGACCCCGGTGGCACCTATGATCCGCAGGTAGACGTCCCACTTGTAGAAGCGCAGGCCGTAGTTGAAGAGGGTGAAGCCGAGGATGGGCACGAAGAGCCACCAGTTGAAGTCGCGCAACACGACCAGCATCTTGCTGAAGTCGGCGTATATAGATAGCGCCGCCACCACCACGATGCCGAGCACGAGGCCCAGTATCAATTTACCCCGCAGGTTTCCCAGTGCGTTCAAACGAGCTTCCTTTCGTGCGCTGTGTTGCAGCAACAACTGCCAGTTTAACAGAGCGCCCATACAGATGGCAAGGATTGCACAGCGGACACGTCTAAACGCCAAGACGCGGAGACGCCAAGGACGCGCCAAGATAGTGATGGTTTTGGGTGCCATACAGGCATGCTGCATCACGCCCAGGTGGTTAGTCCATTTGCTTCATCGCTACGAACCAGGCACCCCCCTGTCATCCTGAGCGCAGCGAAGGATCTCAAGAAGGTGATTAGGGGTGCTGTTGAACGTGTCGGGCTGTGGTGCTGAGGGTTCAGCGGGGCGGTACGGCCGACATCTTAGATCCTTCGCTACGCTCAGGATGACAGGGGGACTAGGGTTCTGCAAGCCGGAATGTTGTGGCTTGGGAAACAGAAAGGGGCATGGCGCACCATGCCCCTACGCCTGAATGACCCATGTATTCCTTACGTACGCTTCCGCCTCGCCAGTAAGGCCCCTACCGCCAGACCCACGCCCAGCACGGCCAGGGCTAGCTCGATGAGGAGGGTGACCGGCATAAACGTACCTCCGGGGTTGGGCGACTGGGCCAGAAACGCCTGGTCGCTTTCGCCCTCCTGGGGGCCTGGTGGCACCTGGAGGCTTTGGTACGCCACGGCCGTACCTTCCGCCCCAGCACCGGAGGCTTGGTCAAACGCTGGGTCCTGGGCGGTCGGGGCATTCGCGGCCTGCACTTCTGTGGGTGCTTCCTCGCCTGTTGCGCCGGTTGTGGCGGTAGCATCGGCTGCCTCCGCTACCGGGCTAGACTGGGGCGGTAGCGCGTTGGCCTGGTCCGCTTCGCCGGGAGTGGCGCCCGCGGTTTCGTCGCTCTCGCCGGCTGTTGCGGAAGCAGACATGGGGGCTACCATGGGCAGCATCCCGGCTGCCTCGGCTGTGGTCGTGGACACTACCATATTACGCTGTGCGGCCGGGTCCTGGGCCTCATTCTCTGGCGCGAACTTGGAACTCGTTGTTACGATACCTGCAGGACCTGAAGGCAATCTCCGGCTGAGCATACCGAAATCGCTCACGAGCATGACCAGCAGCAGCGTGAAGGCCAACACCGACCCCGTAGCCAGCCTGGGCGCGAGCGCCCTGCCGAACAGCCTTGATAATAGCGACGGTGACGCTTCTGCCCTCGGCCTTACTCCGACCATCTCCTCAGTGAGCGTGAAGACGCGAGGAGGCACCTGCACAGGCATGGCGCGTAGCATCCGTTGCGTGGCCTGCAACTCCCTTAGCTCAGCCCCGCATATTCCGCACGCGGCTATATGCGCGCGCACCCGCTCGTGCTCGCCCGCCTCAAGCGCATTGTCCAGGTAGCTCGAAACCAGGTCGATTACGTGCTCGCCCCTTATGCTGTTGTTCTTGCTATCCATACCCATCTGTCATATCCGTTCTGTATGAAGTCCATAGCCTTCTTTACATATGTTAAACGGTGCCCCTGCCGATATTGTTCCGTGTCGTGACCAGTGACGAGTAACGAGTGATGCGTAACACGTAACACGTAAGTAATCGCCCTTTGAAGCTACTCTCACTCATTACGAGTAACTCGTCACTCGTCACGCAATATCCCGCTTTCATGCAGGTAGTCCCGCAGCCTGGTGCGGCCCCGGTTGATGCGCGACTTGATTGTGCCCAGGTTCGCGCCCGTGACGGTGGCGGCTTCCTCGTAGCTGAGGCCCTGCACGTCCACCAGCACCAGGGCTATACGCTGGTCGTCGGGCAGGGAGTCGAGGCCGTCCTGGATGGCTGCCGCCACTTCGGCACGTAGCGCCGAGGACTCGGGGTCAATCGTGGGGTCGAGGTCGGCAATCGGCAGGACTTCGGCCTCTTCTTCGGAGTCGTGGGCGTGGCCGTAGAGCGACTGGGTGGGCCTGCGCTTGCGGCTGCGGAGCATGTCGAGGCAGGCGTTGGTGGCGATCCTGAATAGCCAGGTTCGGAACTGCTCGCCCTTGAAGCGGCCGATAGCTTTGTACGCCGAAATGAAGGCTTCCTGCGTGGCGTCCGCCGCGGCTTCGGGGTCGGAGAGCATGCGCAGGCAGAGGTTGTAGACGCGCGTCTGGTAGCGCAGCACCAGCCAGTTGAAGGCGGAGAGGTCGCCCTCGCGGGCCGCGTTTAGCTGCCGCTCCTCCTCGCGACTGTCTGTTCCGCTGCTTACGCCCGGACTCGCTTCCCACATAGGCAGAGTATATCAGGAAAAGCAGTTGGGGAAAACAGGGAGGCAGCGGCTACCGGGGTGGGTGCCAAGTTGGATAAGAGGACCCTACTCCCCTTTGTCATTCTGAACGCAGTGAAGAATCTCGGATGCGCCTTTTACCGCTGCGGTCAACCTACAGCAATATAGTCTGCATTTTGAGCACTATCCCTACCCACCTTCTTGAGATTCTGAACGCAGTGAAGAATGACAAAGACCGCTATGGTTCTCGTATCCCACTTAGCACCCGGTTTGCTACAACTACTACATGGCACAATTTCTGCCTCATCGTCGTTTGACTGGCGGCCTTTGCCGTCACGTTGCGTGGTGCACCCTATTCAGTCGAGTACACAGGCAGGCACATGTCCGATCTCAAAGACGAAATCAAGGATAAACTCAAGATATCGCTGGACGAGTCGCGCATGCTGGTGCTGGGCATGCAGGTGCTGGTCGGCTTCGGCTTCAACTCGGTTTTTGCCGAGGGGTTCGAGCGGCTGCCCGAATTGTCACAGCACATAAAGCTGGTAGCGCTGGGGCTGTTCCTGGTGGCGCTTGCGTTCAGTATGTCTCCCGCGCCGTTCCACCAGCTTGTGGGGCGCGGCAACAACAGCCCCGCCTCCCTGCGGCACGTCACCTGGGCGTTTGGGGTCGCGCTGCTGCCGTTCGCTATCGGACTGGGCCTGGACGTATTCGTCGCCGTGGAGCAGGTTGCCGGGTCTACCGCCGGGATAGTGGGCGGCATTGTAGCCTTTATCTTCGCCATCATGTTCTGGTACGGGTTGGCCTGGGTGCAGAAGAGCGCGGAGTCGTACAGGCGTCACGAGGAGGTGATGAGGCGCGTGGAGAAGGATAAAGAGGCACAGGAAGCCGAATTGAAGGACAAGATAGAGTTCGCGATAACCGAGGCTCGCGTGGTGCTTCCGGGCGCGCAGGCGTTGTTGGGTTTCCAGTTCCTCACGATGCTGACGGCGGCGTTCGACAGGCTGCCCCTGGAACTGAAATACCTGCACCTGGCGAGCCTGGGCGCAATCGCGATAAGCACCATGCTGCTCATCGCCCCCGCTGCCTTCCACAGGCTGGCCGAACGTGGCGAGAACACCGAGCGCCTGCACACCTTCGCCAGCCGCATGGTGCTGGGGGCTATGGCTTTCCTGGCGTTGGGCGTGGTGGGCGACCTGTACGTGGTCGTGTGGAGGGTCACCGGCTCGTCTGCCGTGGCTGTGGCCGCGAGCCTTATCACGCTGGCTTTGTTCTACGGCCTCTGGTTCGGCTACTCCCTGTACCGCCGCAACCAGGGTGAGGCCGACGCTTCAGCCGCGGATGTAAAGAAGGGTTCCACGGCTTAGCTCCACCGGCGCGACCCCTCTGCAACCATGTATCGTGATGCGTGCCGGGCATGGTCTAGCGGCGGGGCATGTTATAATGTCGCGGTACTTAGCCCTTGACGCGGCTTTGTCGGATGCTTTTTATTCCGCAAGGGAAAGGCGATTGATTTGGGGAACTTGAGCAAGTTACGTCCGGTTTTGGTCTTGTTATCGGTTGCTTTGCTGCCTCTGTTGCAGGGGTGCCTGGGCAGTGGGCCTGCTCCAAACAATGCACCCAACGAAAACGTCGTATTACTCAGGAGCGCGGTCGAGCGTATGAAGGCGCTGAGAAGCTATCATTTTTCGGCCCTCATAGGTACGCCGGCTCAGCACGCCGAAATGTCGGGTGACGTAGATGTCACCAACGATAGAGCTATGCTGGTTATTACCGACACAACTCTCCGCACGTCGAACGTGATCGTCATAGGCCGGGATGCCTACTTCAGCGAGGATGGCGGTGCCTATACCAAGGCCGCTTCCAACAACCTGGACCTGGAGGGCGTTCTAGGCATATGGGAGCGATTCAAGCTTGAAGACATAGACAAGGCGAAGGATGCGCTCAGGGATGGCACGCCTGGCACGGAGACAATAGACGGCGTCAGCACCAAGCAGATCGTTGGTGACGCCGTGGAGTTGAACGCCCTGACCGGCACCGGCGGCGAGACGGGACAAGAGGGCACCGTCGCGTTTTGGATCTCGACCGGCGACACGCCCTACATCCACCGTATGCGGGTAGACGGCAAGAGTGGGAGCGAAGAGGTTGCGGGGACGTTCACGTGGAGCCGGTTCAACGAGACGTTCGACATCAAGGCCCCGGAAGGGCAGTAGGGAGTGATGAGGAATGAGGACTGAGGACTGAGGACTGAGTAAAGGATGAAGAAAGCGGCTAGTGTGAATACTAGCCGCTTTTTGATACCACTGAGGCGGGAACTACTCAGTCCTCAGTCCTCATTACTTTGTCACGCTCCCCGCGCCACGTAGACCTTCTCCTCGGGGGCAGTGCCGTCCCACTCGGCTATGTGGGCGCAACGTATGCACTTGACCTTCTGCACGCCGTCCTGGCGCTGGGTGCGCCCCATGACGGTCATCAGGCCGCCACAGTTGGGGCAGGGCATGGGCACCGGCTTCTCCCAGGTCGAGAAGTCGCACTCGGGGTAGCGGCTGCACGAGTAGAAGACGCGCCCCTTCTTGCTCTTCTTCTCGATGATCTGGCCCTGGCCGCACTGAGGGCACTCCACGCCCGTGCCGACCACGATGGGACGGGTGTAGCGGCACTTGGGGAAGCCCGAACAGGCGATGAACGGCCCGAAGCGGCTCTCGCGGATAACGAGGTCGTGTCCCGACTCGGGGCAAAGCTCGCCCGTTTTCTCCGCCTCCGGCCTCGACACCTCTATCCGGCCCACCGTCTTCTCGGCGTTAGCCAGGTTTTCCTCCAGCGGCCCGTACATCTCGGAGATGACCGGCACCCACGTGCGCGTGCCCGCCGCGATGTCGTCAAGCTCCTCCTCCATTGAGGACGTAAAGGCCACGTCCACAATGTTGGGGAAGAACTCCACCAGGAGGTCGTTCACTGCGATGCCAAGCTCGGTCGGGAGGAACTTCTTGTCCTCCTTCACTATGTAGCCGCGGTCCTGGATGGTCGAGAGGATGGGCGCGTAGGTGGAGGGGCGGCCTATGCCCTGCTCCTCCAGCGACTTGACCAGCGTGGCCTCGGTGAAGCGGGGCGGCGGCTGGGTGAAGTGCTGCTCCGGCCACAGCTTGAGCAGGTCCAGCAACTCGCCCTCGATGAGGGGCGGCAGGGCACCCTTGTCCAGGTCGTCCTCGGCGTCACCCGCATCGTGCCCCTCGCGGTACACCGCCGTGAAGCCCTCGAACTTCACCACCGAGCCGTTTGCCCGGAAGGTGTAGGGCCTGTTGCCCGCCCCCGGCCTGCCCGCACCCACGTCCACGGCCGTCTGGTCGAGTATAGCGTTCGCCATCTGGGAGGCGATGAAGCGCTGCCAGATGAGCCGGTACAGCTTGTACTGGTCGGCCGACAGGAACTTCTTTATCGACTCGGGGTCGCGGCCCGCTGCGGTGGGGCGGATGGCCTCGTGGGCCTCCTGGGCGCGGGGGTTCTTGCGGGCGTACACTGGGGGCGCGCCGGGCACGAAATCCGCGCCGTACCGCTCCCTGATGACCGCGCGGGCCTCTTGCTGGGCCACGCTAGCCACGTTGGTCGAATCGGTACGCATGTAGGTGATGAGGCCGGTGGAGCCTTCGGGGCCGATGTCAACGCCCTCGTAAAGCTGCTGGGCGATGAGCATCGTCTTGCGGGCGGCGAAGTTGAGCTTGCGCGAGGCTTCCTGCTGTAGCGTGGAAGTGGTGAACGGGGGCGACGGGCGGCGCTGGGCCTCCCGTTTCTTCACGCTCTCCACCACGTACTCAGCGCCGTTCAGCCCGCGCACTATCTCGCCCGCGTCCTGCTCGTTCTTCAGGTCGGCCTTCTTGCCGTTCACCTGGGCTAGCGCGGCGTGAAACTGGTCCTTCTTCTTGCCTCCGGGGCGCTTGCTAAGGTCAACCTCGATGCTCCAGTACTCGACCGGCACGAACGCCTCTATCTCGCGCTCCCGGTCCACAATCAATCGCACCGCCACGCTCTGCACGCGTCCCGCCGACAGGCCCCTGCGCACCTTCTTCCAGAGGAGGGGCGACAGCCGGTAACCCACCAGCCTATCGAGCACGCGGCGGGCCTGCTGTGCGTCTACCAGGTGCATATCTATGCTACGGGGATTGGCTACGGCCTCCTGTATGGCGTGAGGGGTGATCTCGTGGAACTCCACGCGAAACACGGGCTGGTTGTTGTTGCCCGCGCCCGTCACCTCGCGCACGTGCCAGGCTATGGCCTCGCCCTCGCGGTCGGGGTCGGTCGCCAGGTAGACGGCCTTGGCTGCCTGCACCCGCTGGCGCAGGTCCTTCACCGTCTTCGACTTGTCGCGGGGCACGACGTATTGCGGGTTGAAGTTGTGCTCAACGTCCACGCCCAACGTAGACTTGGGCAGGTCGCGCACGTGGCCCATGCTGGCCTCAACCGTGAAGTTGCGTCCCAGGTACTTCTTGATCGTCCTGGCTTTCGCGGGAGACTCCACGATCACCAGGTTGGTGTTACCCCTCACTATGGGGCCGTCGCTGCCGCCCGCGCTCTTGCTCCTGCCACTGGAGGCCGAGGAGGCGCGGGAGGTGCTTGAACGGCTGCTGCTTGCCGTCTTGGTGGTCTTTGTCGATTTGCGGGGGGGAGCGGTGGTGCCGCTCTTTTTAGTCGTTGTTGCCATTATTTGGTAGTAACCTTTGTGCCTTCTTCTAAACTCAATATCCGGCTGAAAAACTCATTCGCAAGCAAAATGACGCCCTTTCGAGCGTGCCTCTTGGATAGCTGCCTCTTATCTTACGCTCACTATTGGGTGGTGTCAAGGCGGGACGATGGACGATGGATGATGGACGATGGTAGGAGACGGAACCGCCAAGACGCCAAGGACGCAAAGAACGCGCCAAGATTAAGGAGTGGTTCGTCACTACCCGGCCACTACCAACTCACAACTCACAACTCACAACTCGTCCATCGTCCGCTACCCCCGGTAGGGCAGCACCCATAGGACCATCACAGCCACAAAGGCGAGGTTTCCGGCGATGACTAACAGGTGGAAGACTTCGTGGAAGCCGAAGGTGCGGGGGAATGGGTCGGGCCTGCGGCGGGCGTAGATGACGGCCCCTACCGTGTAGAGCGAGCCGCCCAGGACGAGCAGCCCGATGGCTTCAAGGGGCAGCACCTGTAGGAAGGCGGGGAGGGCCAGCACCGATATCCAGCCCATGCCCACGTATAGCGCTGACCTGATGGCGCGGGGCAGGCGTCTGACGAAGATGGACAGGCCCACACCGACGAGCGCGAGCGACCATACTGCGATGAGCAGCGCCGTGCCTACCCACCCGGTGGGCATGATGGCGGCCAGGGGCGTGTAGGTGCCCGCGATGAGCAGGAAGATGTTGGAGTGGTCGATGGAGCGCAGCATACGCCATCGCCTCTCGCTCCAACGTCCGATGTGGTAGATGGCGCTGATCGTGTACATCTCCACCATGCTAAGGCCGAACACGAGCATGGCTACCATCTTGGGCCAATCGTCCCGGCTCGCCCAGCAAAGCAGAATCGTCAGCAGCACCGAACCGGCTGAAGCCGCCGCGTGCGACCACCCACGCATTCGTGGTTTGGCATCCGGCATCATATCCGTAGTAAGGTTAACTCTTGCTCGGCCCATGACTGTCTCTCACCTTTACCTGGTATGCTATCTTCTTAATTATAGCAAGGAGATAAAATAGCAGCCCTGGTCAGCTTACGGGAGCATCGTGTGACGCTGACGCGCCTGGGTATTTAGCCCAAGCAGAAAGGCTCGGCAACAGCCGAGCCTTTCTTTGTACCTTGTATGTTGGTCGTACTAGACTTCGAATACCGCGCTGTACTGGCCGTCCTTGGTGCGGAACTCGATGTCGTTCTCGTTCTGGCTGGGGATGCGGGGCACCGACACGTTGAGAGTAACGTTGCCCGCGCCGTCCGTCACGCCGGAGACCAGCACCTTGTCGCCTTGCCCGTCGATGTGTACCACCACTTCGACCGGGGTGTTAGCGGGCAGGTGGCGGGCCGTGATCGCGTGGCTATTACCCGCTGCCGTCGCGCCGCCTATGCTCACCACGGGGAAGTACCTCACCGAGAGCACCGCGCCGTTGGGAGCCGTTGCCCGCAGACCCAGGTCAACCCTGCCCGCCCACGGAGCCGCGGGCTGGAAGTTGATCTGGAGGCTGCCGTCGTTCTTCACCGCGCCGCTGCCCACCGGGACGTTGATCGTGCCGTCCACCGAGAAGAGGGTCAGGTTCACAGTCTGGCCCGCGGGCCAACCGAAGCCACGGATTTTGAAGGTATTTTGAGGTGCGCTATAATAGCCCACCCGCATATCGTGACCCTGCGGCACCACAGGTCCGCCACCGCTTCCGGCTACGCTCAGCTTGGTCGTGGCGACCTTGTCGGGCGTGGCCGCGAAGAGCGTTAGCTGCCCGCCGTTGGTCCACCGGGCACCCAGCGTGAAGCTGGCGTTGATGTTGCCGTTGGCGTCAGCGACTGGTGAGGCCACCCACTCAAGCACGTCCGTGTAGCCCAGGCCGATTGATACCCTCGCGCCCGGCTGCCAGCCACTGCCCGTTACTAGGGCCGTCTGGCCTACCGCCAGCACGCCGGGGTTCACGGCCACCGACACGGGGACCGGCGCTTCGTACACGTTGAGCCTGCCCGATACCGCCTTGTAGTTGCCATCAACGTTCGCGATAACCTGGATCTGCGCGTTCTTAGCCACGCGGCCGATGTTCACCGTTACGTCGAAGTTGCCCTGGTCGTTGGTCTTCAAGTTCTGGAGCCACCGCATGTCATTGTCGTTTACCAGGACGCCCACGCGCCCGTCGGTCTTGCCGGGGAAGCCAGTGCCCTGCACCCTCAGGTTACCGCCGTTCACGACCGAGCGGTCGGGGGTGACCTTGATCGAGGGGTCGAACACCAGTTTGTAGTTCTGCGACACCCTCTGCGTGCCGGAGACGGCCGTGATCCTTACTTCGCCAAGCCTGGAAGCGTCAGCCGGTACCCGAACCTGGGTCGAGAACTCGCCCTTGTTGTTGGTGGCTACCACGCCCAGTTGTCGCTGGTAGCCCGCGCCGCTGTTCTCAACGATCAGCGTCACGTTGACGTTAGCCGGGAAGCCGGAAGCCGAAACCGTGATTACCGTGTTCAGATCGCCCTGCGTGGGGTTGATACCCAGCTTCAGCGCCGAGGGTGCGGTGGTAGGGGTAGGCTGCGCGGGAGGCGGAGCCGGGGTCTGAGCGGGTGGGGGCGTCTGGCCGGTGTAGCGCCAATCGAAGTAAGCGCGGCCCACGTTGCCCATCTCCACCTTCCAACCTTCGGGGTTGTAGGGCGAGTAGGTCAGGATGCGGCGCTGGAAAGCCTGCATCAGCACCCAGCGGTCCTGTCCGCCGACGTTGATCTGGATCCAGTACGGCTCGGTGATGGGATAGCCCATCGCGAAGAGCCAGTCCACCACGACGTCGTCAGCGTAGCGGCCGTCCTTGAAAACGGGTCCGCGCTGGTTCATGTACTGCCAGAAGACGTCGGGGATGTTGTGGCCCAGGGTCGGCTCGTACACGGCGTACTTGGAGAAACCGGAAAGGTTCTGCAAGACGCCGATGTTGCCGTTGCGTCCCAGTCCTTCCTGGATGGCCTGTCCCGTGCGGTTGGGGGCGCGGTTGTCGCCCTTGAGCGAGGCCACCTTAGCGAGCGTCGCGTAGGTAGGCGCGTTGCCGCTGGTCTTGACGTCGCCCGCCACGGGTGCGTTGTTGGGGTAGAACGGGGCGAACGAGTTGTTGCCCGTCTGTATCCTGCCCGACATCATATCAACCACCAGCAGGCCGTTGGTGACGTACCACTGGGAGTTGCGGTCGCCGGCCGGAGCGTTGATCTCCATGCGGCTCTTGTCGAAGTAGGTTACGAGGTGCTGCCCGCCGGGGCCTTCCATGTACTGCTCGTAGGCGGAGTACAGGCCCTCAGGCCCCCACATCCACGAACGCGCGGTCTTGCGCTCCTCGACCGGCTTGTCGGTGCGGCTCCAGACGCGCTCGAAAGCGGGGTCGGAGAAGGTGCCGGCCTTGAGAGCCGCCGCGCCTGCCGGGGTCGCGTATGGTGCCGCGAAGGCCGCCAGCATCGACAGACCGAGGGTGAGATTTAGGATTTTGGATTTTGGATTTTGGATCTTATCCGGTGATACTGCCATTGTACTGCTCCGTTTCTTTTTATATAAGTTTCGTTGTTTATGCATCCATTTAGTGTTTGATGTAGGAGATTGGCGTCCAGATGCGCTTAGTGGCTCTAATCTGTAGACCAAGCTCCCTGATGCTATTATGCATCCGGGGCTTGTGCGATTTATCAGCTACATGGGCTAAAGCCCACTACACCTTAGGTGGTACTCGATTATACGACAAGAGGTAGGGGCTGAATAGTCCCCAGTTTCCATTTCGTCCATACCTGCTTCAATTTACGCCGCTCTAATGCTGATGTTAGCATCTACTCTCTCTAAGCCTCATTACCTGCTCGCGAGCGTGCGGTGCTCTCAAGCCGCGCGTTTTGCTCCTTTCTTAGTGCAAATAGCTCTTGATTTTGGAACATAAGTTCCATATACTGTGGGTGGCGGGCTGCCCCGGACGACATGTGGTAGCCCAC
Source organism: Chloroflexia bacterium (assembly GCA_036388595.1). Classification (GTDB taxonomy): domain Bacteria; phylum Chloroflexota; class Chloroflexia; order QHBQ01; family JADMIH01; genus JADMIH01. The sequence goes on along the minus strand of DASVRN010000036.1, from coordinate 2,489 downwards.
AGCGTTACGACCTGAGAAGTAGAACCGCCCATATGGACCTGCCTGCCGACAACGGCCTCAATAATAAACACGACGCGGATGTGCAAAAGGTTCCATTTACGAGCCTCACGCCCCGCGAATTGGAGGTGCTCAAGTTGCTGGCGGCGGGCAAGACGAACAAGGAGATCGCCTGGCTGTTGCGTATCACGGTGAACACCGCCAAGAAGCACGTAAGCCAGGTGCTAGCCAAGCTGGACGTAAGCAGCCGCATGGAAGCCGCCCTCCTCTACATCCGCTCCGGCACCACAAAAGACAAAGAATAAGGGGCCTACATGATGTAGGCCCCCGTTCATTACCGTCCGACAATTCGTAATTCGTAATTCCGCTAGGACTGCACGCCCCTGTAACCGTCGCCGGCCAGGGCGCCCGGAGAGATGCCACCCTCGATGCCTAGCTTGCCCTGCTGTTCGAGGCTGACCTCGTTTTCATCGAGAGCGCCAATACCGGCGACGTGTTCGGCCTTCCAGTCAACGCCGTAGCTGCGAGCGATCTGGGCGATGATACCCTCGTCGCCGTTTCTACAGGCATCAATCAGCTTCTCGCGCTCTTCGTCGTCAATATCGTAGATGCCGAGAGTGCCGGACGGGTCGCCGCAAATGCGGCCCATGAAACCTGGGTCGTCATGCAGGCGCTGTAGCGCCAGCAGCATTCCTCTTTCACTCATTGCCATACCCTCCTATGCGGCCAGCGCCTTGCCAATCAATCACCAGCGTCTACTGCCGCCAAGCCGGAATACTGCAATACTGGTGCCACAGTCTGGACGATGGACGATGGACGACGGACGATAGGAGACGGAAACGCCAAGACGCGGAGACGCCAAGGACCACGCCAAGTATGTAGGGTGTTCTAATGGAAAGGACCAGGGTACATGATGTCGTACTCTGGTCCTCTAGCTTGTACTCTCCAAACTTCAATACTCTTGGCGTGGTCCTTGGCGTCTCCGCGTCTTGGCGTTTCCGTCTCGTTCTTAGTCGGTGTCCCTCGGCATGTCGGGGGTGTGCTTGGTTTCGAGCCAGCTTGTGGGGTAGCTGGGGTCGTCGTACTCGGCGGCCCAGCGGGTGAGCTTGAGGGGGCGGAAGGTATCGACCATGACGGCTAGCTCCTCGGTGGCCTCTTTGCCGATGGAGGCTTCGGCGGCTCCGGGGTGGGGGCCGTGGGGGATGCCGTGCGGGTGGAGGGTGAAGGAGGCGATGTCGATGCCTTTGCGGCTCATGAAGTTGCCGTTGACGTAGTAGAGCACCTCCTCGCTGTCGATGTTGGAGTGGTTGTAGGGCGCGGGTATGGCGAGTGGGTGATAATCGTACTTGCGGGGCACGAACGAGCAGACCACGAAGTTGTGGGCCTGGAAGGTCTGGTGCACGGGAGGCGGCTGGTGCACGCGCCCGGTGATAGGCTCGAAGTCCTCTATATTGAATATGTAGGGATAGAGGTAGCCGTCCCAGCCGATCACGTCAAGCGGGTGGTGGTCGTAGTAATAGGCGGTGAGTATATCGTTGGCGCGCACCAGCACCTTGTACGGCCCCTTCCCTGCCTCGTCGCCCGTAACTGTGACAAGATCCTCCGGTACGCGCAGGTCGCGCTCGGAATAGGGAGAGTGCTCCAGTAGCTGGCCGTACTCGTTGCGATAGCGTTTGGGTGGCGCGATGTACTTGCCCTCCACTGTTAGCCAGCGTTGCTTGCTATCCTCGTCGGCCACGATGCGGTAGATGGTGCCGTGAGGAATGAGCACGTAATCGCCTTCGCGGTAGGGCATGTTGCCGAACATCGTCTCGAAGCGGCCCGTGCCCTCGTGGATGAAGTAAAGCTCGTCGGCCTGGCCGTTCTTGTAATAGTAGTCCATCGGCTCGGCAGGTAGCACGATGCCCAGGCGGCAATCGTTGTTGAACATGAGCACGCGGCGGCCGGAGATGGGGTCGCCCTGCGGCTCGGCGCTCTTGGTGCGGGTGTGGACGTGGCGCTGCACCGGCAGCTTCCACTCCTCCAGCGGCTCGGTCTCGCACGGCTCTATGTTGACCACCCTGACCGGTGGGTGGTGGTGGTACAACAGCGACGAGCACCCCGAGAAGCCCTCTGTGCCGAAAAGCTCCTCGGTGTAGAGCACGCCATCGGGGCGGCGGTGCTGGGTGTGGCGCTTGTGGGGGATGTTACCTAGTTTGTGGTAAAAGGGCATCGTTGCACCTCCTTCCCAGTAGTAAATGTCTGCTTAAGGCTTGGCTTCTTGCAGCCGCTCCGACAACCACAAATTGACCAGCGTCTCAGGCAGAATACCACGCGCCTGAGCCTGGGTTTCAAGCTGCGCGTAAACGTCTGGATCGAGAGTCACCCGACGCCTGCGCTTTGCCGTGACCTCAAACTCTACTTCGTGCGTCTGGTCCCAGTAGTCAGCCAGGCTGTGGTTGTCCCAGAACTCGGCTATTTCTTCCAAAGAACGAGCCTTGGAAATGCTGGTT
>DASVRN010000035.1:0-11743 GCA_036388595.1 Chloroflexia bacterium | reverse complement strand
TGTTGCCTTTGCCCAGGTCGTCTATATCGAGGGAGTTGATGAAGTCGCGGAAGACCGAGAGACGGTCTTCGTCCACCCGCTCGCCCTGTGAGAGGCTTTCGTTGGCGGGCACTTCTTCCTGGTCCTTGGGGCTATCGGTATCTATCGTGATGCCTGCCTTGTCCATCACCCGCTCTTCCACGTAGATGGGGCACTTGCAGCGCACGCCCAGGGCTATCGCGTCCGAGGGGCGGGAGTCGACCTCGGCGTGGCGGCCCTGCACGTCCATGACGATGCGGGCGTAGAACGTATCGTCCCGCAGGTCGTTCACGAGCACGTGGGTCACCGACGCGCCAAGCTCGGAGACGACGTTGCGCAGCAGGTCGTGCGTAAATGGACGCTGTACGGGCACTTCCTGAAGCTCCAGCGCAATCGCGTCGGCCTCGTAAGGCCCGATCCAGATCGGCAGGTACCTTTCGGAGTCCACCTCCTTGAGGATGACCACGCGCTGCTGAGTAACCAGGCTCACCCTGATGCTCTCTATCTTACACTCAATCATCGACTTACAGCCTCCATCTAGCACAAGGAAGAAGAAAAGATAATGACGCTTGCCTTCACTACTATTCTACTGTCTTTAGGCCGCCTTTGTAAAGACATAATGCGGCTAGGGCAAGCCGTGTAAGGAGGTTACAACATGCAATTCACAGGCCACGCTCCGCTCACTTCACCTACATTAACGCAGCAACGCCGCGCGTAGTTTCAGACGCGCTTGCCCGCCCATCTACGGCGCGCTGCTACGCCAAAGGGTATTGTGTAGCCATTACAGCGACCAAGCCCGACCTTGTCATTCTAAACGCAGTGAAGAATCTCGTCCCTCAGCACCCAAGTGTCACCTTTCCTATGGCAACAGAGTCCCGTAAGAAAAGGGTAACACCTGCATGAAGGACGAGATTCTTCACTGCGTTCAGAATGACAAAGAGAGGCTTTAGTCTTGGTTTCCAACATTGAGCCAAGCGCAATCTACACCTCTCGTCGCATACGGCGGGCCTGTCATGGGTGGTATAATTGACTATATGCAGTAATGTAGCTTTATTGTGCCCGAAATATGCAAGCGGAAAGACATTGAACGACAAATCCCTTCACACACTGGAATTTCATAAGGTGCGCGAGCGGCTGGCCTCCTACACCTCCTTCAGCGCGGGCAAGACGGCGGCCCTCGAACTCGTACCGCTCACCGACATCACCCAGGTGCGCCGCAACCAGCGTATCACCAGCGAAGCGGTGCGCCTGCTGTCGTTGCGACCTGACGTGACGCTCGGCGGGGCCAGAGACATCCGCGAGATGGTGCGGCGGGCGGAGCTTGGCTCGGTGCTCGACCCCAGCGAAGTGCTGATGGTGCTCGACACGTTGCGCGCCTGCCGCATCCTGCACGGCGTCATCGCGCGCACGCAGGAGCAACGGAGCGAATTGCCAACGCTGGCTTTCATTGCCGACGGTCTCACCCTGCTGCCCAAGCTGGAGCAGGAGATAGAGCGTTGCATCAGCGACGACGGGCAGGTACTCGACTCGGCCTCTCCCGCGCTGGGCAAGATACGAGTCGGCATACGTGCGGCGCACAACCGCCTGATGCAGCGTCTCCAGCAGCTTATATCGTCGGAGGCGGCGGGCAGGGCGCTCCAGGAGCCGATTATCACCCTACGCAATGGCCGCTACGTCGTACCTGTGAAGCGCGACTTCCAGGGCCTGCTCAAGGGCATCGTGCACGACCAGTCGAACACCGGCTCTACGCTCTTCGTGGAGCCGCTAGCCGTGGTGGACCTGGGCAACGAGTGGCGGCAGCTACAGCTAGAGGAGCAGCAGGAGATAGAGCGCATCCTGCGGGAGCTAGGCGGCCTCATTGGAGACAAGGGCGACTCGATTCGCACCAACGTCGAAATCCTGGCCGACATAGACCTCGCCCTAGCCAAAGCCCGCTACAGCGTAGCCATAGACGCCAGGGAACCCGAACTGGTAGAACCCCGCGTCAAAGGCCCCGACCCCTCCCGCCCCCTCGACAACCGCGAGCGCCGCCCGCAAGCCCAGGCCAGAGCCTCACAAGACGGCCAACCTCAACAAGAGCAAAATCCGAAATCCGCAATCCGAAATCCCAATTCCCACCAGGGTCTTTACTTCAAGAACGCCCGCCACCCGCTGCTCACCGGCAAGGTGGTGCCCATCACGATAGAGCTTGGCGGCAGGTTCCGCATGCTGGTGATTACCGGCCCCAACACTGGCGGCAAGACGGTGGCCCTCAAGACGGTGGGGCTGCTCACGCTCATGTCGCAGGCTGGCATGCACATCCCGGCGGAAGGCGGCTCGCGCGCCGTGGTCTTCAAGGATGTGTTCGCGGACATCGGTGACGAGCAGAGCATCGAGCAGAGCCTGAGCACCTTTTCGTCGCATATGTCCAACATCGTCGGCATCTTACGGCAGGCGACCCGCGGCACCCTGGTGCTGCTGGATGAATTAGGTGCGGGCACCGACCCGCAGGAAGGTTCGGCCCTGGCCCGCGCCATCATCACCACCATACTAGAGATAGGCGCGCTGGCGGTGTGTACCACCCACTACTCCGAGTTGAAGGCATTTGCTTACTCTACGCCCAACGTCGAGAATGCCTCGGTGGAGTTCGATGTACAGACCCTAAGCCCCACTTACCGCCTTATGGTAGGCGTGCCGGGCAGGAGCAACGCTTTCGCCATCGCCAGCCGCCTCGGTCTAAATCCTATGATTATCGACAAGGCCCGGCGCTACATCGACCCCGAGGCTCAGCGGGTGGAGGACCTGATAGAGGATATCAGGTCACAGCGGGAGGCGACAAAGTCGGAACTTGGCACGGCAGAGCAGGCCCGCCGGGAACTGGACCAGCGCCGACAGGAGGTTGACCGCCGTCTTGCCGAGGCTGAAGAGATCAAGGCCCGTGCCGCTGAGGAAGGCCGCGCCCAGCTTGAGGGTGAGCTTGAGACCTTGCGTGCGGAGCTTCGGCAGCTTCGGGCGCGGGTAGAGGCGGGCCTTACCGCCACCTCCGACGAGACGCTCACCCGCCAGTGGGTGAAGGACGCCCAGGCACGCTCAGAGGAGATGGAGCGCCAGCTAAAGAGCAAGGCCAACGAGCAGAAGAGAGCCAGGCACCGCCCCCAAACCTCCAAGACCCCCAGGACGGGAGAGCCGGGCAAGCCCCACGTCTTCGGCCCCGGCGATGTGGTGTTCGTGCAAAGCCTCAGCTCGGAGGGGGAGGTGCTTACAGCGCCCGACAGCAGCGGGCAGGTGGAAGTACAGGTGGGGGCCTTCAAGATGCGCGTACCCTTTGCCAACCTCTTGCTACGGCGCACCGCCTCGGCTGCCTCCTCAGCGCGGGAAGCCGCCTCCGCCGCCGTAGCCAGGAGCTACAGCACCCCTACGATGCCAACCGAGACGCCCCGCCTAGAGTACGACTACCGAGGCTGGCGCGCCGAAGAAGCAATTGAAGACCTTGACCAGCGCCTGAACGATGCCGCCCTGGTAGGTATGCCCTTCATCCGGGTCATCCACGGCAAGGGCACCGGGGCCTTGCGCCAGGCCATGCGCGAGTACCTGCGCAAGCAACCCATCGTCAAAGAAATAGAGCCTGCCCCCGTCGAACAAGGCGGCGAAGGCGTTACAATCGTGAAGTTGTAGGGAGTGCCGAGTGCCGAGTACCGAGTTCCGAGTGGTTCTAAGCGTACTCGGCACTCGGCACTCGGTACTCGGCACTCACAGAAGGTGACTTATGAACCCACATGCTGAGTGGCGTCTTGAGCTTGCCCGGCGGGTGGCCCCGGCTTATAGCGGCAACCCGGCGGTAAGGGCGGTGGCGGTGCATGGGTCGGCGGCGCGGGGGTATGCGGACCGCTACTCCGACATCGAGATGGTGGCTTTCTGGGACCGCGCGCCTACCGACGAGGAACGCGTGGCAGCCGCCAGGGAGGCCGGGGGCAACCTGTGGAGCCTCTACCCGTTCGAGGACGAGAACAACGAGTGGTCGGAGGAGTTCGACGTGCGCGGCGTCAAGATAGATATGAGCCACCGTACTGTGGAGGGCACCGAGCGTTGGTTCTCGGAGGTCATCGACGATTACGATACCGACCTGACCAAGCATGACACCATTTCGGTGATACGGCGCTCGTACCCGCTGTACGGGGCTGAGCTAATCGAGCAGTGGCGCGCCCGCACCGATGTCTACCCTGACGAGCTTGCCCTGCGCATGGTGCGCCAGTACCTCGACTGGATTCCGGCAGTCACCCGCGAGATGGGGGCGGCGCGCGGCGAGCTGATACCCCTCTATGAAAACATCTCGGCTTCCGAGAGGCATATCCTGCTGGTGCTGCTGGCCCTCAACCGTATCTACCTGCCGCACCTGGCCTTCAAGTGGACCGAGCAGGTGGCAGCCGAGCTACGCATCGCCCCACCGGACCTCGCCGCCCGCCTCAAATCCGCCTTCCGCCTGGAGCCTCTGGAGGGCGTGCGCGAACTGCACACGCTTATCGAAGACACTATCCGCCTGGTGGAGCAGCACATGCCGGAGGTGGACACGTCAGCAATCTGGACCAGGCACAGGTTCAACCGGGGCGTGTGGGACGGCGCGCCTGCCTGGCTGGGCGACTCGAAATTATCTCACAAACCTGGAGTCTGAGGGGAGCACATCAGTCCCGCCCTGTCATTTCGAACGTAGTGAGAAATCTCGTCCTTCACCTGGATGTTCCCCCTTTCTTACATGACTCTCCTGGATTGCTTTCAAGAAAGGTGGTATTTGGGTGGTGAGGGACGAGATTTCTCACTACGTTCGAAATGACAAAGTCGGGGCCTTCGGTGATGCGATTGTGCAGAGTACGACTGCCACCTGATTCCTCACTACGTTCGGAATGACAATACTTCAGTTGGGTGCTGTAGGAACGGTGGTATTTGGGTGGTCAGGGACGAGATTCTTCACTGCGTTCAGAATGACAAAATGGGGTTTGGGTGCTGGAGGACGAGATTTCTCACTATGTTCGAAATGACAAGGGCCGACTTTGGGGCCCCTGTTCGGTGTTCTATTTATGAGCTAGCTTCTAAAAAGGGCCGGTGGTGCAGGAAGCTATAGAAGGTGCTTTTTGGTCGTGTAACTCCCCGCTAGTTGGTATATTTACAGTATGCGAATTAGGACACGGCAGACCTCGGTCAGTCCTGGAATGCGACTAACGTCTTGTATTGACGGGGAATCCGGCTCAATGGCGGCACCTGCGGCACCTGCGGTAGTGGCAGCAACAGGTACGCGCCGTAGAGACCTGCTCAACATTGGCTTGATGGGTGCCGTTTTCATCGTCATGGTCCTGCTCGTCCCACCCGTGCGTGACTTCCCGATGGACGACGATTGGGTGTACGCGCAGTCGGTTCGGGGCCTGCTCGACGGCAACTTCCAATTATCCACATGGTCGCAAGCGATTGCCCTCGGCCATATAACCTGGGCAGCACTGTTCGCATACTTCCTCGGCTTCAGCTTTACTACCCTCAGCCTGGCTAACCTGTCGGTGAGCTTATTCGGCCTTGTGCTGTTTTACCTGCTCCTCCGGCAGCTCAACATCAACCCCAATTACGCCCTGTTTGGTGTGGCCGCGCTCGGCTTCAACCCTATGTACGTCTACCTGTCATACAGCTTTATGACAGACATAAGCTTTATCGCTTTCATGCTAGCGGCGTTATTGTGCTTCGTAATCGCTTTCAAGGTGCCCCAGGTCCGTGAAGGCTGGCTGTGGTGGGGGAGCGTTGTTTGCGCTCTCGCTTACCTAAACCGCCAGTTTGGCGCTCTCATCCCGGTGGCGGTGTTGCTCTACATGTGGCTCGCCAGGGAGTGGCGTTGGCGGCGGATGCTGGCGGTAACGCTTATACCGGTTGTGGTTGCCGTGGGCTACGCCGCGTGGGTGCGCACGCAACCGCCGCAACTGGTAGAGATGAGCGTGGAACAGATGCGGGCCTTTGCGTTTCAGAACCCAGGCTCGGCCATGCTGCTGCGGGCTTTCGACATAGTCTATACGATAGCCATACCCGGTTTGTGCCTGTTGCCTTTGCTCTTCCTGCGCGGTCGCACTCGATATTCGCTGTTCGCGTTCTGTTTGTTGGCCGCGCTCCAGGTATACGTTCTGCGTGTTACAGGCACGGTCCTGCCTGTGATGGGTAACGTTGTAGACCACACGGGCTTCTTCACCACCTACCAGGCGCTGTGGCCTGAGTGGGTGTGGGCCGCGCTCGCGATAACGGGCAGCCTGACGCTCTGTCTGCTCACTGGTTCTATAGTAACGGGCATCCGGCTGGACGCTATACGGGGAGCCTTGCGAGGCACACCACCTGGCGGCAGCCCCGTAGCCCGAGACCCCGCGCACATTGCCTACCTGCTGCTCGTGCTACTTGTGCCTGTGACTCTTTTCCTGCCAACGGTGCTTTTCGACCGCTACTTCTTGCCGATGTTTCCCCTGCTGACGATCGCTGTTTTGCGCTACTTGCAACAACACGTATCAGCGTCCCCCTCGTGGTGGCGCTGGGCTTTATTGGTCCCCATGTCGCTGTTCAGTATGCTCGGCATACGCGACCTGTACGAGTTCTACGATTTGCGCTAGGGCAGAGCGGAGGCGTTGGTGGCGAGAAGCGGCGTACCACACCGCAATATCGACGCGGGTTACGAGTGGGTCGGCTGGCACCTATTCGAGGAGGGCGCGCGGCTAATACGCGAGACCGGCGATTACACACACGTAGCGATGCCCGCGCAGGCCGTACTCGACCCGGTTTACCTTTTCAACACCCTGCCCCTCGAAGGCTACGAACAGGTTGACTCCCTGCCCTACCGGTACTGGCTGACCGGCGGGGAAGAACGCCACCTGCTGCTCTTGAAGCGCACCGGCGATTAGCGCAGGCGGCCCCGCGCAGGCGAAATGCGGGCGTTACAGTTACAATGGCAGTATAAGGACAGTATAAGAATTTGTGAGTGATAGAAAGAAGGAGCATATAAGATGGCATCAACACCGCCCGCCACATTCCGCAGGCGCGACTTCGGAGACCCGCCCCCGCTTACCCCACGCCCCATGTCGGCCTCGTTGAGCATGGTCAGCCAGGTGATGCTGCCGAACGACGCCAACCCGATGGGCAACGTGCACGGCGGCTCGATCATGAAGATGGTGGACATAGGCGCTGCCGTGGCCGCCATGCGGCACTGCGGGCGGCAGGTGGTCACCGTGGCGCTCGACCACATGAGCTTCCTCGCGCCGGTCTTCATAGGCGACCTGGTGACGATTACCTCACAGGTCGAATACGTGGGCAGCACCTCGATGCTGGTGCGCGTAACGGTGGACGCCGAGAACCCAGGTTCGGGCAGGAAGGTGCACACAAGCTCCTGCGTGCTCACCTTCGTGGCCCTGGACGAGAATAATCGCCCAGTGCCCGTTCCGCCCCTCCTGACAGAGACGCCCGAGGAGGAAGAACGCCTGGCCGAGGGCAAGCGGTTATACGAGCGTGCTAAGTCCGAACGGCATAGGCAGGCAGAGGTCTAATTTGTGGTGGAGAACGGAATCGTTATGCGATATCATCTTCATTAGTGTAGAATTGCGTGACTACCCAAGAAGAATCGCCAAGTTCCGAACCACTCTCTTGTTCTACATCTAGTTTAGCTTGGAGTGGCTGGTTCTGTAGTAGAGGCATTGCAGGGTCAAAATTAGTTATCAATACCTCTTTATTCATTACCCGCTCAGGGCCATGCTTTTGGACCTTCATTCCGGAGAAAGATTGCACGGGCAGAATATGGTGCGCGGAAAACATTGCACGGATGTCCGGCAAATCATAGGAAGACAAGATCCACTTGCATCTTGTTCTGGTCAAGCGTTCCGCTAGTTCTTGGTGTTGTTGCCAAGAACGCATATTATGCGCGTAATTAACCTTGTTGCCCGGATATGGAGGGTCAACATACATTACAGTCTTTTCTCTATCATACCGCTCGATGCATGCGCGCCAGTCGAGGTTCTCAATGATGACTGTGCTGAGTCGCTCGTGGATTGGCTGTAGCCTTGTACGCAAAGTCTTTAGAGCGCCAATCAGCCTGTTACCATGTCCTCCGTCGGTGATGCTAGTAGCGAAGCGAGGATAGTTAAGTTCTCCCCCCCAACCCGCCATAATCAGGTAATAAAATCGGTGGGCTCTCTGAACGTCACTAAGCTGAGCCGGATCAAGGGAGGCAAATCTCTCAAACTCGGCTCTGGACACCAACTCCCATTCAAAAGAGGCAATTAGCTCTTCCGGCCTCTCGCGTACGACTCTAAAGAATGTGATAAGGTCCTCGTCGAGATCATTAAGTACTTCAACATCGCTTGGTGGTTTTCCAAACAGCACCCATGCGGCTCCGGCGAATGGTTCTACATAGCAAGTATGTGGTGGTATGAGATCAATAATAGTTTTTCGTAGTCGCGACTTGCCACCTACCCACTTAAATGGACTGTTCAGCATTCGTGGTTCGCTGATCTTGCTTCGCTCGTCGTTCATTTGAGTGGGTCCTTCAACGTAAATATTCTATGTCTCTATTAGAGACATATTAGCATAGGTCCTATTCATTGTCAAGCCTGTGGATAAGCTACTTATGAATAGATTTGGAGAGAAACTTCGCACTCTGCGTACCAAGAATGGAATGACTCTGAAGGAGTTAGCTCGCGCCCTGGGACATACGGCTCATGGGCATATTAGCGAACTGGAAGCAGGTAAGAAGGTACCCACCGTGCAATTTGTACTCAACGTCTCTTACCTATTCGGCGTTACAACTGATGAATTGTTGAAGGACGATATTGAGATCAGTTTACCATCAGATCCAAGAGTTGCTGAAGAGGGGGCATAATTGTCACTTGCCTTTGTTGATAGGGATCCAACCGCACAAGAATTGGAGAGACTTCGACTTATCCTCAGTACCTATCAAGATGGTAGTGGAATGCTTGTGACGAAGAGTAGCACATTGCCCGGCTGGCGTGATTTTGAGCGTGCTGTGGCTGCTACTTTTGGCGGGATTGCCCAAGAGAGTAAGGCGGTCTTTGATGTATTGTTGCCAGATGAACAAAACCGGACTCTTCTGTATGGTTTGTCTTGTAAGATGCGCGAGGAGTTAGACAAAGTAAATAGAACTGGACGCGTGACAATGGAACTATCCAACTCAGCTAAGGCATTCTGGTCTCATTTGGGTTCTAGGAACATTACTCAGTCTAACTATCGCTCCTATCCAGCCGAAACCGGCACTGCACTCATTGAGTTAGTGCGTAGCTGGCATGATGCAGTGAGCACCGAACACGGAGGACGTATTGACACATCCAGGAGCTGTTATCTGGTTCTTTCCTACAATTTGCAGGGTGGGGCATATCAACTGCATCAGTTTTCCTTGCAACTGCCTGATCCGGCAAGCCTGGAGTGGTATTTCCCCTCGGTTGTTAGGCTAGGTACGGAAGCAGAAGGTAAACGCCTAACTGGTCGTGATGACACTGGGATCGTCTTCGAATGGTACGGGGAGTCTGGCGGTCAATTGAAGTATTACCCTCTAGCTCAGAACGCCATTTGGCAAAGTAGGCTGTTTGAGTTGGAACCACTGCCAGCAGAACAGTCTCTTTCTATACTTCTTAAGAAGGCCCGTGACTATTTCCCCGATAAGTGGGTTGAATAGCCTGAACCAGCCTTACCCCCTCCCCTTCAGCCACGCCTCCAGCTTCTCCCTGTCCCAGCAGGTGAGCACGCGGTCGGGGGTGGTCCAGCCCCGGCGGGCGAGGTGGACGCCGAACTCCATCAGGTCGTAGTTGCCCCGGCTGTGGGCGTCCGTGTCGATTGAGAGGGTGCAGCCTTCCTCCATCGCCTCCTTGATGTAAATGTCGTCCAGGTCGAGGCGGTCGGGGGCCGAGTTGATTTCGAGGGCGGTGCCGGTGCGGGCCGCTTCCTTGATGACCGCGCCCACGTCCATAGCCGAGGGCTCGCGCTGGTTGATGATGCGCCCCGTGGGGTGGCCCAGGATGTCTACGTGGGGGTTGCGGACCGCGTTGAGAGCGCGTTGGGTCACCTGTTCGCCCGGCTGCCGCAAGCCGCTGTGTATGGAGGCCACCACTATATCGAGCCACGCCAGCACCTCGTCGGGGAAGTCTAGCGTGCCGTCCAGCTTGATCTCAAGCTCTATGCCGTGGAAGATGCGGAAGTCGGGGCCAAGCCTGGCGCGGGCTTCCTCTATCTCGTTGCGCTGCGCCCGCAATCGCTCCACCGTCAGACCGTTGGCTACCGTGAGGCTCTGGCTGTGGTCGGTGATGGCGACGTACTGGTAACCCCTGGCTTTGGCGGCGCGAGCCATGTCGTAAACGCTCAGGGTGCCGTCGCTCCAGTTGGTGTGGCAGTGCAGGTCGCCCTTGATGTCATCCATCTCCACGAGTTGCGGCAGGGCGTGGCGGGCGGCGGCCTCGATTTCTCCCCGGTCTTCCCGCAGCTCCGGCGGTATGTACTGCAACCCTAGCGCCTCAAAAATGTCGGCTTCGGTCTTGATGGGCACCGCATGTCCGTCCTTGGTGAGGCCGTACTCGTTGAGGTGGTAGCCCATGCGGATGGCGCGGTCCCGCAGCTTGATGTTGTGAGGGCGCGCGCTGGTGAAGTGGTTGAGCAGCGACACGTAGTGCTCCGGCGGCAGCACGTACAGGTCCACTTGCAGGCCGTTGTGCAGGCGCACCGTGGCCTTGTTCTCCCCCTGCGACTCGACCGAGCCGATCATGGGCAGCTTCACGAAGCAGTCGATCACCTCGATAGGCTCTTTGGCGGTGGCGAGTATGTCGAGGTCGCCCACAGTAGGCCGCCAGCGCCGGGCCGAACCCGCCACCTCTATCCGGTCGATGTTGCCGGGGCACTTGTCCTTGAGCAGCACGATCATCTGCCGCATGATGGGCAGGGCCACACCGAGCAGTTCCCGCTTATCGGCGCTCCTGCGCTGGATGGCCGCTATGCCCTCGCGTATCGTCTCGGCGCTCTTCTGCCCGATGCCCGGCACCTGGAAGATGCGCCCGTCGTCCAGCGCCTTCTCAAGGTCGGCTATGCCCTGGATGCCGAGGGTCTTGTATAGGAGCATGGCGGTTTTGGCCCCGACGTGCGGTATGTCGGTAATAGCAATCAATGCAGGCGGGATTTCGGCGGTCAGGCGGTCGTAGAAGCGCAGCTTGCCGGTGCGCATCAGCTCGTCCACCTTCTCGCTGATAGCCTTGCCGATGCCCGGCAGTTCGTTCAGCCGCCCCTCACGCCACACCTGCTTGACGTCCTCCCCCAGGTTGGCGAACGTATCGGCGGCGGTGCGGTAGGCCCGCGACTTAAAGGGCGACTCCCCCTTCAACTCCACCATCGCCGCTATCTCGTAGAAGATACGCGCGAATGTGGCATTGGTGAACTCCGCAGCTTCGGGTGCCATCTCCGGCATGGTGACTCTCCTGTTATTGCTTATTGACGAAAACGCAAAGGCGCAAAGAACGCAAAGAACGCGCAGAGATTAGAATTGTTGTCTATGATGCATGCAAGCTTTGTGCCGTTCTCGAACCCATATACAGCCATGACCTTTCCCCTTTGGGAGTTATGCTAGATAGGGAAAGCAAGTTGTTTGATTTGAAGGAAGTGTTGCTTACCTAAAGCACGGTTGATGAACAGACACAAAGTATGAGCAGCAAGTTTAGAGTACAGGCGAGCGCACAAACCCCAGAAGGTG
>DASVRN010000034.1:0-20078 GCA_036388595.1 Chloroflexia bacterium | reverse complement strand
GCGCCCATCTTGCGTAACTATCACTGAAAACATTACCGGCGAGGGGGCGCAAGTGACACAGCTCTACAGCGGGCCTCATGTCCGAGGCCAAAGTGGCAGCAGTGGAGGGACGCGAATGCGGCCCATGAGACTTGTGCCTGCCTATTTTGAACCACAAACGCCCATGCCGTTTCACGAAGAAGTATCCAGACCTTTGTGTGGATACTTCTTCGCACTTTGGGCGTGTTCTATAATATGTCCATGTCCACACCAGTTTTAGCTACAAAACTGTATATCCCGCCACCTCGGCCTAAAGTGGTCCAGCGGCCCCACCTGGTCGAGCGGCTGAACGAAGGTCTGCACCGCAAGCTGACCCTCATCTCGGCCCCCGCCGGGTTCGGTAAGACCACGCTGGTCAGCGAATGGGTCTCGGGTTGCGGCCGGCCGGTCGCCTGGCTGTCGCTGGACGAAGGGGATAACAACCCCACACGTTTCCTGACGTACTTCGTTGTGGCTTTGCAGTCCATTGCGCCGAATATTGGAGCAGGCGTGCTGGGTGTGCTCCAGTCCCCTCAGCCACCCCCACCCGAAACGATCCTGACGGCCCTGCTCAATGAAATCGCCACCATCCCCGACAATTTCGTACTGGTGCTGGACGACTACCACGTTATCGATGCCGAGCCGATTGACGCCGGCCTCACCTTTCTGCTCGAACACCTGCCGCCACAGATGCGCCTGGTCATCGCCACCCGTGAGGACCCACAGCTACCCCTGGCTAGGTTACGCGCACGAGACCAACTGACCGAGCTGCGCGTCACGGACTTGCGATTTACCCCCACCGAGGCTGCCGGGTTTCTCAACCAGGTGATGGGCCTGGACCTCTCTCCAGACGATATCGCAGCCCTTGAGACCCGCACCGAAGGCTGGATTGCCGGTCTGCAATTGGCCGCGATTTCTTTGCAAGGGCATCAAGCCCCCACCACATTCATCAAGTCTTTCACCGGCAGCCACCATTTCGTGATGGACTACCTGGTCGAAGAAGTCCTGCAACAACAGCCCGACAGCGTCCAGGCTTTCTTGTTGCGCACGTCTGTCCTAGACCGCCTGTGCGGCTCCCTTTGTGATGCCGTACTGCTCGATGAGTCCCTTTCGGGGCAAGAGACCCTGGAATACCTCGAACGCACCAACCTGTTCACCGTCCCACTGGACAACGAGCGCCGCTGGTACCGCTACCACCATCTCTTCGCTGATTTGCTGCGGCAGCGACTTCACCAGGGTACCGCCTCGTCTAAAGCGGATGGCCGCGACGGGCGCGACGGCGTGGACGAATTGCACATACGTGCCAGCCAATGGTACGAGGACAACGGCCTGGATATCGAGGCATTTCAACATGCTGCCGCCGCCAATGATATCGAGCGCGCCGAGCGACTGCTTGACGGAAAGGGGATTCCCCTGCACTTCCGTGGCGCGGTGACTACTATACTGGGCTGGCTGGAGTCGCTGCCCGCGGCAGTGAAAAATGCGAGGCCCTCGCTATGGTGGCGGCACGGCTCGTTGTTGCTGGTCGTGGGCCAAACAACCGGCGTGGAAGAAACGTTACAAGCTGCCGAGAACGCCCTGCAAGGCACCGAGGTGGACGACCAGACACGCTACCTTGTCGGTCAAATCGCCGCCGCCAGGGCTACGCTGGCTATCACCCGGTACGACGTAGAAACCCTGCTTACCCAGTCCCATCGCGCCCTGGAGTACCTGCACCCCAGGCACCTGACCCTGCGCGCCAACGCTTACTGGACGCTGGGATTTGCATACTTGCTCCAGGGAGACCGCCCCGCAGCCCGCCAGGCCCTTACCGAATCCATTTCTCTCAGCCAGGCATCGCGGAGTGTTTTCACCACGATATTGGCGACAATTGGGCTGGGCCAAGTACAGGAGATAGACAACCAGCTTTACCAGGCGGTCGAGACATACGGCGGCGTGTTGCAAGTGGCGGGCGACCAGCCGCTACAAATCATAGGCGAGGCGCATCTTGGCCTGGCGCGCGTGCTCTACGAATGGAACGACCTGGAGGCCGCCGAGCAGCACGGACGACAGAGCCTCCACCTCGCACGGCAGTATGACAAGGTTATCGACAGGTTCATTATCGTAGAGGTATTTCTCGCGCGCCTGAAGTTGGCCCGAGGAGATGTGGTGGGCGCGGCCACCATGCTGGCTCAGACCGCCCAGTCCGCCCGCGAGAAGAACTTTGTGCACCGCATCCCTGAAGTCGCTGCCGCACAGGTGGTGACGTTGCTTCGCCTGGGCAATGTGGCGGAGGCCGCCCATCTGGCACAGACCTACAAACTCCCGATTAGCCAGGCCCGCGTACACCTGGCCCAGGGCGACCCGGCAGCAGCCCTGGCGGTGCTGGAGCCATTGCGCCAGCACGTGGAGGCAAAAGCCTGGGAGGACGAACGTCTCAAGGTCATGGTGTTACAGGCGGTTGCGCTCCATGCGCAGGGCGAAAAGGACAAGGCCCTGCGACTGCTGGGTGACGCGATGTCGCTGGCGGAACCGGGCGGCTTCATCCGCATCTTCATCGATGAAGGTATGACGATGGCCCAATTATTGGCCGAAGCAGCCGCTCGCGGGGTGATGCCAGCTTATGCGGGCAGGCTAATATCCGCGTTTGAAGCTGAGAAGTCCAGGAGTACCGGCGAATCTCATCGCACCTCGTTACCTGCCTTCCCCCCCTCACAACCCCTTGATGAGCCACTAAGTCAACGTGAGTTAGAAGTGCTGCAACTCATTGCCCGGGGACTCTCGAATCGTGAGATTAGCGAGAGACTCTTCCTCGCCCTGGACACGGTCAAGGGGCACAACCGGAAAATCTTTGACAAGCTACAGGTCCAGAGCCGCACCGAAGCTATTGCCCGCGCCCGCGAGCTGGGTCTGTTGTAGCCTGAGCGGCAGCTTGTAGGCGAGCTTGCAATCGACAACCGCCTGAAGTGGCGCACAAAGCCCGCGCATAAGACCTGCTCACCCCCCGCAATAACCCTCTATAACACCCCACAACAACACCTCGAACAACACTTTGGTGTCTATACGCCATACCCTGCTGCGGATATGCTGCTTATAGATCGATAGTGGCTGGCGACCTGACAAACGTCAAGTTGAGTGCCACCCCGGCGATGCAAGTGTTCAACGGCTGATCTACGTTGGTAGTGTTCGAATGTTCTAGGAGGCAAGACAGTGGCATCAACAATAGGGACGATAAGCAGAGCAGAGCAACTTGGTGAGGCCGTGCTGAACGGCGTAAGGCGTTCTCGGTTTTCGTTGCACTTCAACACACGCCGGGTGCGGCGCTGGTTCCTGGTCCAGTTTGTGAGCGCTCCGGTGCAGACCGCGGACGAGCAGGAGACCGCGCCCGCCCAGCCGGTGCAGTCCAGAGGCCCGCAAGCCACCATAGGGCGGCTGATGGACGACTTCATGGCTGCACAGTTCGCCCGCCGATTGGCCTAATTGATCGCGAGCTACTATGCGGCTGGAACGCTGGGACCGCCCGCGAGGGTCGCGCCCGGCAACTCTAGCCGTCACGCTTGAAGACAATGGCAATACGATCTTCACTGGCCCATGACCGAACTGGCGTTATACGGCTTGCTAAGTAAGGTACGAGATTTAGGAATGCCCTTGATATCGATCGATTGTGTGAACACCAAAAGGCCGGAATCAAAGCAGACCGGGGGTAATTCGTGAAAGCAGTTGTCCGCACAAGATATGGCTCGCCGGATGTTCTTCAGCTCAAAGAGGTAATAAGACCTACCCCTACGGACGATGAAGTGCTGATAAAGATTCACTCGACATCCGTAAATAGAACTGACTGGGAGGGGCTGACAGGTGAACCGTTATACGCCCGCATAGGTGGCCTACGAAAGCCGCGCCACCCGGTACTCGGATCGGACATAGCTGGGCGAGTTGAGGCGGTTGGCAAAAACATCACGCGATTTCAGCCGGGAGATGAGGTCTTCGGAGACATCATGTGGCGTATGGGCGGTTTTGCCGAGTACGTCTGCGCGGGTGAAAAGTCACTGGCCCTGAAACCTGCCGGTCTGACATTCGAGGAAGCATCGGCCATCCCCCAGGCGGGGGTGATCGCTCTGCAAGGCATACGCGACAAGGGACAGGTCAAGCAGGGGCAAAAGGTGCTGATTAACGGCGCGGGCGGGGGCACAGGCATGTTTGCAGTGCAGCTTGCCAAGTTGTATGGGGCTGAAGTCACGGGCGTGGATAACGCCGGTAAGCTGGACTTTATGCGCTCGATTGGCGCGGACCACGTCATTGATAACACCCGGGAAGACTTCACCAGGAGCGGAAAACAATACGACCTGATACTTGACGTTATTGCGTATCGCTCCGTTTTTGCTTACAGGCGGGCGCTAAAGCCCAACGGCAGCTATTTCGCCGTTGGAGGTTCCATAGCGACGATGTTGCAGATTATGCTCCTGGGACCCTGGATTAGAAGAAGGACCGGGAAGAAAATTCGCTATCTGATTGTTCAACCAAACATAAAAGACCTGGTCTACATCACGGAGCTTTGTGAAGCAGGCAAAGTGGTCCCGGCCATAGATAGGCGGTACCCGTTAAGCGAGGCTCCTGAAGCGCTCCGGTATCTTGGAGAGGAACGCGCCAGGGGGAAAATTGTCATCACTATGGAAGAGAATAACGAAGCCTAAGACGCTAGAGGAATGCTCATGAAAGCAATTGTTTACACAAAGTATGGCTCACCCGACGTGCTTCAGCTTCAGGAGGTAGAAAAACCAACTCCTGGCGATGAAGAAGTCCTGGTGCGGGTCCACACAGTATCCATAAACGCAATGGACTGGCATCTCCTGAGAGGCAAGCCACTCTTTGCCCGCCCTATGATAGGGTTCCCGAAGCCGAAGAACTCGATCCTCGGCGTCGACGTCGCGGGGCGGGTTGAGGCGGTCGGCAAGAACGTAACGCAGTTCCAGCCGGGTGATGAGGTGTTCGGGGGCATCGGGCACGGCGGTTTTGCCGAGTACGTATGTGTTCGAGAAAAGGCCCTGCTATTGAAACCGGTCAATGTGTCGTTTGAGGCAGCCTCAGCCGTCCCGGTAGCGGCAGTGACCGCACTGCAAGCGCTTCGCGACAAGGGGCAAATTCAGCCTGGGCACAAGGTCTTGATCAACGGCGCGTCGGGTGGCGTGGGTACGTTCGCGGTGCAGCTTGCCAAGGCGTTCGGGGCCGAAGTCACGGGGGTGTGCAGCACGCGGAACCTGGAAGTGGCACGCCGTATCGGGGCGGACCACGTCATCGACTACACGCAAGAAGATTTCACCAGGAACGGGAAGCAGTATGACCTGATAGTTGATATCGCGGCAAGCCGTTCGATTTCGGATTACAAGCGAGCGTTGAGTCCCGAGGGCATATGCGTCATTATCGGGTTTTCAACCATGTTTCACATGGTGCGCTCTATGTTGCTGGGAGCATGGGCGACAAGGACCGGGAGTAAGAAATTCGTGCGCTTTGTCGCGAAACTGTACCGCAAGGACCTGGTCCTGTTGAAAGAGCTTCTCGAAGCAGGCAAAATCGTACCCGTCATAGATAGAAGGTACCCGCTGAGTAAGTTGGCTGACGCTATGCGGTACTTTGGCGTAGAACACGCGCGCGGAAAAGTAGTCATTACTGTGGAACATGGGAACATATGACCTCGTGTTCCTGGTGATCGAAACAGAAGAGACAAAGTAACCACAAGACCACAAGGAGGGACCTAATGGATATCTACGAAGCGATTTACACGACCCGAGCGATGCGGCGGCTAAAGCCCGATCCCATACCATACGATGTGCAGGCACGCATTCTCGACGCCGCCATTCGCGCACCCCACATCGGAGAAGGGTGGCGGTTCATCTTGGTGGACGACCCGGAGATCAAGGCGCAGTTTGCCCCCCTCTACCGTCAGGGGATGGAGCGCATGATTGGCGCTCCAATCGAGTCCCTGGTTGAGATGATGAAGGGCGACCCAGGGATGGCGCGAACGGTCCGCTCGGGCATTCATCTAGTCGAGCACTTTGCCGAGGTGCCGCTGCTGTTGATCGGGTTCGGCCGCACCAAAGAGGGCAGCGGTATCTACCCGGCCCTACAGAACGCCATGCTGGCAGCACGGGCCGAAGGGATCGGCTCTACCTTGACCGGGTTCTTACAGAGCTACTTCGCGCCCGAGGTGATGGAGATCCTGGGTGTGCCGAAGGACGCGGGCTGGTACATGCACGGGGTGATTCCGATGGGCTACCCACTAGGAAAGTGGGGGGTAGGTCCCCGCAAGCCGGTGCACGAGGTGGCGGCGCGCAATAGCTGGCAGGGTGACCTCGGCTTCACGGTGCCGGAGCCACTGTGGCCTGGATGATTCGTCGCACGCGATGAACAGGCACAACAGGTATATAGAACGTTCGCAGCACACTATGTCAGGTAAGGAGAGGTAAGAAGTGCTAACCAGAGGAACAAGTGGCTCCTCACGCCGCAAGCGTGTTGCCGAACAACCGCAGGAGGCGAGTCCGCCGGACCGCGCCACCATCAAGAGGCTTCTCAGTCTCGCCAGGCCCTACTGGCGGCAGTTCGCGCTCGCGGCGGTCTGCCTGGTGGTGGCTACGGCGGTGACCCTCTCGCTCCCCATCTTCATCCAGGGTCTCGTGGACGCTACCGTCGTCCACAAAGACCCGGCCCTGATGACGAACCTGCTGATGCTGATGCTCGGGGTGTTCCTCGTGCAGGCGGTATTCACCTTTGGGAAATCGTACCTCCTCTCCTTCATAGGCGAAAGGCTGGTGGCCGACCTGCGTAAGAAGGTGTTCACGCACCTGCAATCGCTCTCGCTCGGCTTCTACGACAACCAGCGCGTGGGCGAGCTTACCTCCCGCCTCAGCAACGACGTGACGGTGGTGCAGGCGGGGCTTACCAACAACCTCCTCGGCCTCTTGCAGGAAGTGCTCACGCTGGTGGGCGGCCTGCTGCTGATTATCCTACTCGACTGGAGGCTGCTGTTCGTGGTGGCGGTCGTGGTGCTGCCCATCATCGCGGTTGGCTTCTTCTTCGGCAGGCGTTTGGAACGGGCGTCGGAGAGCGCGCAGGCGGCCCTCGGCGAGACCACTACGGTGCTGGAGGAGGTGCTCGCCGCGCCGCGCATCGTCAAGGCCTTCGGGCGAGAGCGATACGAGATCGGCCGCTACGGTGGGGCGGTGGAGGAGTCGTTCCGGGTGGGGATGGCGCGGTCGCGGTTGCGAGCGGGCTTCGTGTCGCTGATGACCTTCTCCGGCTTCGCCGCACTTGCCGCTATCCTCTGGTTCGGCGGTAACGAGGTGATGGAGGGCCGCATCTCGCCGGGGCAGCTCTTCTCGCTCCCCATATACATCATCCTCGCCACGGGGCCGATCAGCGACCTCACCAGGATCTACGCGCAGATACGCGAGTCGAGCGGCGCGGGACGCAGGCTATTTGAGCTGCTCGACACCGCGCCCGGCATCGAAGACGCGCCCGGTGCGGAGGAGCTGCCGGCACGCATCAGAGGGGAAGTCGAGTTCAGGGGTGCGAGCTTCAGGTACGGCGACGGCCCGGAGGTGCTGCATGACCTCTCCTTGCGGATAGAGGCGGGCAAGGTGGTGGCGCTGGTGGGGGCGAGCGGGGCGGGCAAGACCACGATGGCGAGTGTCATCCCCCGCTTTTACGACGTCGAAGGGGGCGCGGTGCTGGTGGACGGCCGCGACGTAAAGGCCGTGACGCTGAGCAGCCTGCGGGCGCAGATGGCTATCGTCCCGCAGGACCCGCAGCTTTTCGGCGGCTCGGTGCGCGAGAATATCGCTTACGGGCAGCTAGACGCCACGCAGGAGGAGATCGAGCGCGCCGCCATGCTGGCTAACGCTCACGGCTTCATATCAGAGCTTCCCAGAGGGTACGACACCATCGTCGGCGAGCGCGGCGTGAAGCTCTCGGGCGGGCAGCGGCAGCGTATCGCCATAGCGCGGGCGGTGCTGCGCGACCCCAGGATACTCATCCTCGATGAGGCTACGTCCTCGCTCGACAACGAGAGCGAAGCCCTCATCAAAGAGGCCCTCGCCCGGTTGATGCAGGGGCGCACCGTGATTATTATCGCGCACAGGCTCTCGACGGTGGAGCACGCCGACTTGATAGCTGTGCTGGAGCGCGGCCGGGTCGTGGAGCAGGGCACGCACCAGGAACTCCTCATGTCGGGCGGGCTTTACCACAAGCTCTACATGCGCTCCGCAGTACCGCTGCGTCCTGGAGAGGGCGCGGCCACCAGTGAAGTTGTAGAGGACCTTGCCGCCGCCATCGAAGTTGCTATCTAGGCTGCCGTCGGGTTAATAGGGAGCGCGCGTCAAGGCGCGATGGGTGCCACGGCGCTCCCATGAGAGGTCATTACAGGTACAGGGCTATGTCAAACACATCTAACTCAGAAATTGACCCATGTCAGCCGGAGGTCTATCAAATCCGGATCAAGGGGCACCTAGGCCGCCAATGGACGGACTGGTTCGGCGGCCTGAGCATCACGCTGGAAGATAACGGCGACACGTTTCTGACCGGCACGGTGGTCGATCAGGCGGCGTTGCACGGATTGCTAAAAAAGGTACGCGATTTGGGAATGCCATTGGTCTCGGTCAATCAAGTCCAGTTCAATGAGCCTCATATTCAAAAAGGAGCAACAAGTGAATTCGGACAGCTATAGTTCCAGGGAGGACGCGCGTCCCGGCAAAAACACAGCGAGACTCGCGGGCTTACTCTGGTTTTTATCCACCCTCACAGGGGCCTTGGGCCTGCTATTTATTCGGACCAGTGTGCTCGTGCCCGGAGGGGACGCTGCTACAATTGCCGGTAACGTCCTGACTTCTGAGTTCTCATTTCGGGCAGCAATCATCGGCATTCTCCTGGCACAAATCTTCTTGTTCTTCCTCGGATTGACTCTGTTCCACATGTTCAAGGAAGTCAGTAGGCGGCTGGCAATGGTGTTATTGGCGTCAGCGATGATAACCGTGGGCATAGCGGTCGTCAATACGCTGAACCAACTCGGAGCCTTACTGGTATTGAGCCGGCCCGACTTCTTGAACGTGTTCAGCACCGAACAGCTTGATGCCGTGGCGTTGTTCTTTCTCAGGCTGGCTAACAGTTCCGGGCAGGGACTCATCGAGATATTCTGGGCACCCTTCTATTTCTCGCTCGGCTTGCTCATCCTCAGGTCCAGGTCCCTCCCGAAGATCCTTGGCATTCTGCTGATGATTATGGGTGCTGGGTTCGCGGTCAACATCTTCCAGAAATTCCTCTTGCCACAATTTTATCCTGCCGTGTTCACCCAGCTAGCCATGCTGGGTGGTGCTCTCGGTGGAATTCCGACCATCTTCTGGCTTTTGATCAGGGGTGCGAAGGTCCAACCGTTGGCCGCCCAGGCATCTTGATTGCGCATATGCGGTACGGCCACGACCAAATCCGCACTAACTTGTCGCCACCTATAGCCGCACGAGCGGTAAGCATTCGAGGAACAGATGATTATAGAGCTAAGAGACGTCAGCAAGACCTATTCGACGGGCCCTGTGAGGGTCACAGCCTTGCGGGACGTCGATTTGCAAGTAGCAGCGGGCGAGTTTGTAGCCGTCATGGGGCCGTCGGGTTCCGGCAAGTCTACGCTGATGAACTTGCTGGGCCTGCTGGACCGCCCAACAACGGGGCTGTTCCGCTTCGATGGGGAGGACATAGGAGGCAAGAGCGACAACTACCTCGCTCGCCTGCGCCGTGAGAAGATCGGCTTCATCTTCCAGTCGTTCAACCTGTTCCCCAGGGCCAACGCCCTCAAGAACGTCGCCCTGCCGCTGCTCTATTCAGGCGTGCCTTCCGGGGAGCGGCGCAGGCGGGCCAAAGCCATGCTGGAGCAGCTGGGCCTTGCTGACCGTATGAATCACCGCCCCTGGGAGTTGTCGGGCGGCCAGCAGCAGCGAGTGGCTATAGCACGCGCCCTTGTCAACAACCCGGTGCTCATCCTGGCCGATGAGCCGACGGGCAACCTCGACTCGAAGACGGGAGAGAGCGTGCTTGCCCTCCTCCAGGAGCTGAATGACCGCGGGGTCAGTATCCTAGTGGTAACCCATGACGAGCGTGTGGCGCACCACACCAAACGCATAATCCGGTTACGCGACGGCATGGTCATCGAGGATACCGGAGTGACCTCTCCACTACGTATAGCCGGTGAGGCGCGGGACCTGGCTCTAGTTGAAGCTTAATGGGGGGCGAAGTACAAAATGAGATGGCTTGATTACATAAAGATGGCACTTGAGGGCATAGGGGCGGCCAAGCTGCGCAGCCTGCTGACTTCCCTCGGTATTATCATCGGGGTCGGCTCGGTGGTACTCATAACCTCGACTGGCGAGGGGGTTAGCTCAGCCGTTACCGGGGCTTTCTCCGACCTCGGTTCCACCCGCTTGACGATCAGGCCCAGCGCCCCGGTTGTCGAAGGGTCGGGTGGGAGCGGCAATAGTAGCTTTGGCGGGACTGTTGCCGTTGCCAGCACCCTCACCGTCGAGGACGCAGACGCGCTCATGGGTGTTGCCGGAGTGGCCGCTTCCGCGCCGTTTATCCGGGTGGCGGGAAAGGTGAGCGGTCCCGCGAAGACGTTGGACCTGGGGATTATCGGTACCGCTCCACTCTACCGCGAGGCCACAGGCCAGAGGCTGTTGGAGGGGCGGATGTTCGACAACGACGCCGACGAAGCCGTGCTGAACGAAGCAGGGGTCAAACAGCTATTCGGGGAGGCCGCTACCCCAACTACAGCCATAGGCCAGCCCATCCAGATAAACGGCCGGGACTACACGCTAGTGGGTGTGTTCGCCAACGAGGAGTCACCCTTCTCCCAGGGGATGCCGGGAGGCAACGCGGCAAATCAGGTGATCCCTGCCGTATACATGCCGGTCGATAGTGCCCTCGACCTGGCAGGCACTCAGCGGGTGTCGCAAATCATGCTCACTGCCGAGAACCCGGAAGTGGTTAACTCTGCGATGGAAGGGATAAAAGCTACCCTGCTTTCGCGGCATGGGGGCGTGCAGGACTTCACAATCAGTTCTTTCCAGCAACTGTTGTCTTCCTTCAACCAGGTCTTTAGCATCATAACAGTGTTCCTCTCGGCAATCGCGAGCATCTCGCTGGTGGTTGGGGGCATCGGTATCATGAATATCATGCTGGTGACGGTGACCGAACGCACCCGCGAGATAGGTATAGCCAAGGCAATAGGAGCCACTCGCATGAACATAGTGCTTCAGTTCCTGGTGGAGGCGATCACACTCAGTCTGATTGGCGGACTGCTGGGACTGGCGGTTGCCTGGCTGGGCACATGGCTTCTGGGGCAGTTCCTGGGCTTGCCGTCGGTATTCAGTCTCCAGGCCATCGCCCTCACGGTCGGTATTTCGGCGGCTATCGGCATCTTCTTCGGCGTGGTGCCTGCCTGGCGTGCGGCTCGGCTCGACCCTATCGTGGCGCTGAGACATGAGTAGAGGAGTGGCATGAGGACCTAGTTTTGTTGCTCTCCCTGCGCGTGTGGAGGTT
Organism: Chloroflexia bacterium; assembly: GCA_036388595.1. Classification (GTDB taxonomy): domain Bacteria; phylum Chloroflexota; class Chloroflexia; order QHBQ01; family JADMIH01; genus JADMIH01. The sequence goes on along the minus strand of DASVRN010000034.1, from coordinate 8,507 downwards.
GTTTTTTCCAGGCGCGTCTGATATAATTGACGTTGGCCCTAAAAAAGCTCATTCTTGAACGATTGTATGTACCGCGGCGTGGCCGCTCTGTATGGAGGACGATTTAGTTGGCTAACACCAAGTCTGCACTTAAAAGGATCAGGTCGGGCGAGCGCAAGCGGGCGCGCAACAAGCCGATACGCACAGCTTTGAAGACGTTCGTACGCAGTGCCGTAACGCAGATCAACACCGGTGCCGCAGATATGTCGGCAGAGGCTGTGGTTCGGGCAATCAGCGAGCTTGACAAGGCCGCCGGTAAGGGCATCATTCACCGCAACCAGGCCGCGCGCCGCAAGTCTCGCCTCATGGCGAAGCTGAACCGCCTCAATGCGGCTGGGTAGACGATGGACGACGGACGATAGACGATAGACAGGAAAAAGGACGGGTGGTACTACACCACCCGTCCTTCCTCTTTAACCTTTAACCCGCCTCCTATCGTCCATCGTCCATCGTCCATCGTCCATCGTCCATCGTCCCTCGTCCCTACCGGCACATCTCCACTACCAGCGGCGCGAGGGACATCTCGGCTTCGGCGCGGCCTGTCTTAACGGCGTGGTCCAGTTCGAGCAGTTTGTGGTGGACTTCCAGGAGCTTGGGCATGGTGAATTGGCGGGCCTGGGGGAGGGTCTTGCGGAGGCTGAAGTCGCTCAGGCCGGAGCGGGAGGCCATGTCCCGCTCCGGCACGCGGCGGTCCAGCATGTCGCGCACCTGTATGAGCGTGCGGATTTGCCAGGCCAGCACGGGCAGTATGCCCTCAGGTGCCACGCCGCTGTTTTCGAGGCGCTGTAGCTGCTGGAGGGCCGTCCTGGTGTCGCGCCGGGCCGCGGCTGAAGTCATCTCAAACACGTCGTCCTGCTTGGAGACCCAGCTCATCTGGCGCAACACCGTCTCGTCTATGGTTCCGCCCGGCCCCACGTAGAGAGAGAGCTTATCAAGCTCGTTCGCCAGCGCCTCGAGGTCAGGCAGGGTGGCTCCCAGCATCGAGGCAGCGCCGGGCGTGAGCCTTATTCCCAGGAGCTTGCCCCGGTCCGCGATCCAGCGTTCGAGGGCCATACCTTTCAGGGGCTGGTACTCCTCGACCTTGCCGTAGCGCCCGGCGGCCTTGAGCAGACTGCTGTTCTTGTTGACGCTGCCGCGCTCCACCAGGATGAGCACCGTGGAGTCGGGCACCGCCGCCAGCACGTTGCCGAACTGCTCGGCAAGACCCACGTCGGCTTTCCCCCGGCCCCTTGTGGGCTTCTCGGCCTTGTCATCCGCTGCTGACCCGCCTTCGTCGCCATCCGCCGACTTGCTCCCGCCAAACCTCGACAGCAGCCCTTCTACCACGACCACCCGTTGCTCGCTGAAGAAGCCCATCGCCTGCACGGACCGCTGCAACTCGTCAGGCTGCACCCGCGCGCCTTCCAGCCGGGTGAGACCGAAGTCTCCCATCTCCGCCTGGTCAGGCACATACTTCTTCAAATAGGCGTCAAAGGCCTGAGCCACAAGAAAGCGCTCCGGCCCCACAATGGTGAGTATCATTTTAGATTTTGGATTTTAGATTTTGGATTCAAGGCTCTGGAAGCGGATAACTAATCCAAAATCCAAAATCTAAAATCCAAAATGGAAAAAACCCCGCGATGGGGAGTCGTAAGGTTTTGAACCTGCTTTACGCAGGTGGGTGCCGTTCTTCAGGTTATTGCGTTAGCCTTGCGGCCGTACGCAGCCCCATCCGCTGCCAGCTCCCAAAGTTCTAGTTAGGATCAAAACCTTATATACGACCCCTGATCATCACAGGGTTTGTGCGTAAAGCATACCAAATGCGAGCCGGAGAGTCAAGGTTCTGAAACGTGAAACGTGAAACGTGATGCGGTACGTGGTATGGGGTGCCGGTAAATCAACAGGGCCGCCTCACGAAATAGAAGCGACCCTGCCATGTTTGCGGAACTATGCAACACTTACCGCATCACGTTTCACGTTTCACGTTTCAGCTACCTCGGTCTGTCCTTGATGATGCGGTACGCGGGGCGGGGCGACCAGTCGGGGTTGAGGATGGAGTAGTGCGAGGGGCCGGTGTACCACTCCTGGAAGGTGGAGAAGTTGAGGTTCCAGATGAACATCACGCCCATCCAGGGGTAATACTTCTTGGCGTACTGCATAGCGCGCACAATGTATTCGCCCTGTTGGTCGGGGGTGTTGAACAGGCACTCCTGGTAGCCGCCTTCGCGCATGTCGCTGCACCAGCCGTACTCGGTGACCCACATCTGCTTCTGGCCGTCGCCGTACTTCTCCACGATGGCGCGCTGGTCCTCGATGCGGCGGAAGTAGAAGGAGTTGTGCAGGTTGAAGAAGTCACGCTTGCCTTTGCCCGCGTTGAATGGGAATCGCTCGTCCAGGTTCGGGTTGTCGGGCCACTTGGTCTCCGGCGGGTTGTTGAAGCCGTAGGGGTGGGTGCCTATCACATCGGCGTAGGCGCGCATTTCGCCGTTGTTGTACTTGTACATGGCTTCCAGGTACTCGACGTCGTTCATTACACCCATCTGGCCGCCCCCGCCCCGCTCGCCCTTAGGGTCGGTGATGCCGGTAGGTGACAGCGCGCCCGAAATGACGATGGCGCTCGCGTCCGACTTCTTGACGCCCCGGTACCCGGCCTTCAGCAATTCCACATAGAAGCCGGGATCGATGCGGCCCGACTCGCCGGTGAGGTTCTGCTCGTTCCAGATCATGTATGCGCCCACACGGCCCTTATAGTGGGCGGCCAGCGCGGCCATGAAGTCTTCCAGGTCCTTGGGGTTCTTGGGGAAGCCATGCCCGCCGCCCGTGGCCCACTCCGGGGCCTTTACCACCGCCAGCATGATCTTCATGTTGTGCCGCTGCGCGGCGTCAACTACCCGGTCAAGCTCGAAGAAGTGGTACCCGCCCTTGGGGTTCTCGGTCTCTTTCCACTCCACCTGCTGTGTGATCCACTTGAATTCGAGGCCGTCCAGTAGTCTCAGGATGCGGTCCTGGTCCTGGTAGTACATCTGCGTGTTCATGCCGTCGCCCACGTGCGGTCCCTTGAGGAACTCGCCCCCGGCGGCGGGCTTGACGGGCTTCCATATCGGCTTGGCGATAGGCAACGCACCGGGAATAGGCGTGCCCCAGACGGTGAGCAGGGCCTGCATTTCCATGTAGTCCTTGCCCAGCAGCCCCAGCAGCACGTCATAGGGTGCCTGGTTCTCGGGGTGGAACTCGAAGCGGTTACGCTGGAAATATTGCACCATGTAAGTCTTGCCGTCTGTCTCCGACTTCTCCTGGAAAGGCTCCGAGATGGGGTAGCCGAAGATGGCGAGGCCGCCGTTCTTGTTCCAGTAGGAGAGGAAGGGTTCGGCAAGCGAGTGCTTGGTCTCCGGGACGTAAATCCTGGTAGCGGTGCTGGTGAAGGCCTCAACGGTGGGGAAGTCACGCCCCTGCGTTAGCTCGACCCCGAGCAGCCCCAGCAGCACCTCGTTATTGGTGCCCGCGAACTCCGGGTGGTGCTCGAAGCGGTTGCGCTCGAAGTACTGGACCATGTAGGTCTTGCCGTCGATGTCCGACTTCTCCTGCCGGGCCTCCGAGATGGGGTAGCCAAACACGGCCAGACCGCCCTTAGCGTCCCAGAACTTGATGAACACGGAAGGGACGGAAAAGCCGGTCTCGGGGAAAGTGCGCGCGCCGGGGTCGGGGGTGGGTTGCGCCGGGACTCGGGTGACTTCTGCCGCGGCTGTGGGTAGCACGCTTGCCTGCGCTGCCGCCCGGTTGAGGGAGTAGCCCTGTGCGCCTTGCGAAATGGGAGCAGACGATAACAGGAACACGATAAGAACGAAGAATGGGAACGCTAGTGCCAGTTTCCTGCCCACATTGCCTCCTTGTGCCTAACGAGCAATACCAAGTCGCGACGGTACTATAGCCCGCCACAGCTAAACTAACGACCTACGTGCCGGAACGGTTTTCCATTACCCTCTAAATCTACCACATTCTACACTTAAACGTAAGGAGTGCCGAGTTCCGAGTTCCGAGTTCCGAGTGCCGAGTGCCGAGTGCCGAGTGCCGAGTGCCGAGTGCCGAGTGCCGAGTGCCGAGTAGTTCTAAGCGCACTCGGTACTCGGCACTCGGTACTCGGCACTTAAGAGATGGGGATGAAGCCGACGGAGAACCTGATGTACTGGTCTTCGTAGCCGAAGGCGCTGCCGGAGACGCCCGCGAGGCCGGTCTTCTCGAAGAGGGTGAGGGCGTCCTCGCCGGGCTTGAGCTTGCTCCAGTTGTAGATGGTCGTGTCGTCATCCAGGCCGATTTCATCGAACAGGTCGAATTTGGCGTTTAGCTCCTGCAACTGCTTGCGAAAGTGCTCGCGGCGGAGCTTGTAGAGGCCCTTGATCTTGTGCTGAATCTCCGGGTGCTCGCCAATCCACTCCACGAGGGCCGTGTAGTGCAACTGCCAGGAAGCGGGGAGGCCCGCCGTCATGTTATTCCAGGCCACCTTGAGCAGGTCGGCCCACTCGGGGCGCTCCACCGACACCCAGCCGCAACGGTCGCCCGTTATCGTGAAGACCTTGGAGAGCGAGTTGATGTAGACCGTGGAGTTCCGGGCGAACGGGGTGTTCAGCGCCTGCATGCGCGCCCAGTCGTCTTCCCCCACGCCCGTGCCGATGTAGGCCAGGTCGGCCAGCACCGCAATCTCGCGGCCGTCCTCTTCTATCACGCGGTAGATATCGGCTATCTCGTCGGGCGAGTAGGAGAAGGCGGTGGGGTTGTTGCTGACGGTGAGATAGAGGAGCCGTAGCTGCGGGTGCTCGGCCAGCAACTGCTTGAGTTGCGGGGCGGTGAGCTTGAAGCTGTGCTCTTCGGTGGTACGCACCTTCAGCAGGTTCACGCCCGACGCGCTCACCTGCCAGTTGACCACCGCGAAGCCGGGAGCGGGGAAAGCGAACGTACACGCTTCGCCGTACTTCTTCTTGAAGTGCAAGCCGAGGGTGAGGATCGACTTGTACAGGGCATCGAGCGCGCCAATTGTGATATAGGTCTGGTCTGGGTCGGTGGGTATGCCCCATGCGTGCTCGAAGCGTTCGGCCAGCATCTCGCGCAGGAGGGGGTTGCCCACGCCGTAGACGTCGTACACGCGCAGGTCCCAGTTGTAATCATCGAGCAAGCGGCGCTCTATGATTTCTTCCCGCCGGGCAAGCTCGCGCTTTACCTCGCCGGTGCTTATCCTGCCGCCAATCTCCTCGCCGGGCAGGATGAGGCCCAGGTCCTCCCCGATGGTGGAGTAGTCCACACCGTCAATATTCTCGGTGATGAGGCGGACGTTAACGTCTCCAATAGTGCGGTTCGCGATCTCCTGGGCGATTATCTCTGGCGAGATGCCGTCCTCGCGGGCGCTCATCTGCACTTCGCGCACCATGCGGGCCATTACCCGGATTTTCTCGGGGAGCGTCTCGAATATAGAGCGATACTTGACAACCGCTTCCTTGCGGAGCTTCCTCACGCGGGCAATCTGCTCTTCGTCCGTAGTATGACCGTCGGGGCTTACAAGCGTGGCGGGAGTGGTGGGGTCTTGCTCGATTTCGTTCATGGGGCTGAGGGAGTCGGGAACGTCGCCCGTGAACGGCATAGCATGACTCTGCATTGACATGAAAAAGAATCCTCCTCATTGAGGCGGCGGACGCAATATTGGTCTCGCCATGTAAAAAGATAAGTGGAGAACATGCCTCTATATTGTAGCTACATTGCATATTGTGTGCCTCATCGCACACGTGTAGCTGACCGCAGTATACTTTTGGGTCTTGCCGTTGTCAAACGTTCTACGGTGGTGCTTAGCGAGGAAAGGCGGTAGAGTTGTCACCGTTGTCGGCATGCGACACCCGGCGATGCGACGTTTATGCAACATTGTCACCAGCCGACGCCCGGCGATTGAAATCGCGGGCTACACTTTGCGAAGTCCCCCTTCGGGGACTGATACATCTTACTTAGAAGCTATCTCCTAAACCAGGAGTCTGAGAACAGCACATGGCCCATCCCTTGTCATTTCGAACGGAGTGAGAAATCTCGTCCTACACCCCGATGTCTCTGCTTTCTTGTGGTACGGTGTGGTATGGTGTGACTAAGAGAAAGGTGATATTTGGGTAGTGAGGGACGAGATTTCTCACGGAGTTTACCCTGAGCGTAGCTGAAGGGTTCGAAATGACAAGGGCCACCTGTGCTGCTCGTATTCGGCTCCGCTGTTTATGCGATAGCTTCTAGATCTTCTCAGAACTGTCCTAGATGAACCAGTCTGCCGCAGGGCAGACTTCGCAATGTGTAGCCCGCGATTTCAATCGCCGGGCGTCGTCCTTTGCATTCTGCTACAAATCCATTAGCGGCATCGTCTTTTCTATTCTGTCTTCTATTTTCCACTTAGAGCTATCTCGCGCATGAAATGCGCAAATTTCTGGCCCGGTAGTCCTCTGGTCTCTAACTCGCGGCCAGTGCCGTCAGCCACTCGTGGTCGAGTTCCCAGCCGGGGCCTTTCCCCACCCGGTAGTCGCTCTCGCGCAGGGCCTCCCTTGCAATCTCGCGGGCTTCTTCGACCCTGCCTTCGGTCATGAGCACGGCGGAGGTGGCGCGTAGCTGCATGTGCCGGAAGCGCCGTACCGTTTCGGTGCCGACCTTCTCAAGGAAGTACCGCGCCCACGCCAGGTCCTTGAAGCAGTAGGCTCGCAGGAAGGCGGCGTCGGCGTACAGAGCGGGCTGAAGCTGAGGAGGGAGCGACTCGATGAGGTTGATGCAGCGGGCCATGTACTTGTCCGCCCACTCCACCTGCCCCACGTCCATAGCCCAGTAGAAGGCCACGTGATTGGCTAGAGCCTCGTCCATTGTGCCGTCGGCGGGCCGCACGATGCCTTCAACCCACGCCCGGTCCCAATCGCGCGGGCGCTGCCCCATGCGGGAGGCACCCGTAATCATCGTGAGGTAGCAGAACCTGTCGGCCCTGGGTCCACCTCCTAGCAGAATCCGCATGTACGCGCCGTCGGACTTGTAGCCGTTGACCTTCAGCGGCAGCAGGTTGACCAGGCCGAGCACGACCGACAGCCCCGTGGCAAAGGGCAGCAAGCCCCACATGCCGAAGGGGTCGAACAGCATCAACACGAAGAAGCAGCCGCCCAGCAACAGGTTGCCCGCCATGCCGCCCACGGTCATTATCAACCACCGTGCCCGCAGGTTGTGGAGCGTGGTGGGCACCATGAGGGCGCTTCCCGACTGGATGTCGGCCTGGTCGGTGAGGCTCAAACGCAGCCCCTTGTCGGTGGCTCGGAGCTTCAATCTGCTCACCGTAATCATGACGAATCGGAAGCCGACCAGCCACCCGGCGACCAGGTGCCCCACCTCGTGTACGATCGTTTCCAGCCAGATTAGCAGCACGATGGTGATGAAGAAAACGAACATGCCCCCGAAGACCTCGGCTGTCGAGGCCCACATCTGGTCCAGTATAGCGGGCAGCGTTGCGGACATAGGCTCACCGGTCCGCCCGGAGATAGCACTCGAGGCTCCAACGGACATGGCTAGCAACGCCAGCACTGCCACGACAGAAACAGCGACCAGCCTCACGTAGACGAGAGTCTGCCCGCTGTTGCGCCTGTGCTCCTTTGTGTGTCCGCGCGCCCGTTGCGCCATCTCCATACTGGATTCCTTCTTGTGGTAAATGCGTTGGTTGAGGCGCCGGCCGACCGTAAGTAGCCAATGGCGTCCTCCCCAGCCTAATAGTAAGAGCTACACGGCGGTAGGGTAATAGGAAAGAAGTCCCCTGACGGTTAGCACGATGGTAGCTATCTACGTATTGAAGTCGTACCAACCCTTGTGCTATGCTCATACTTATGACTACATCCGCGCTGGACAAACCCAGGTCAGTGCCCGGCACCACAGGTGCTGAAAACGACACGACTTCCGAGCGCGCGGATGTACCTGGCGAAGCGCGTGGTGGCGCTCGTGTGTCGCTGTTGGAGCGGGTGGGGTCGCTGGCTACCTTCCGGCGCTGGTACTGGGCACTGGTGCCGCTGCTCACTATTGCGGCCTACGTGACGGTCGTCCGCATCGGCTTCCTCTCGGAAGATATGGGGCTGAACCGGATCGTGCAGGGGGAGACCGGGTGGCAGGCGGTGTTGCCAAATGACGGCCTCCGCTTCTACCGCCCTCTCGGTTTCCTGCTCACCTGGCGCATCAACTGGCCCCTGTTCGGCCTCAACCCCTTCCCCTACCACCTGGAGGGATTGCTGGTACACGCCGCCGCCGCCATGTTGTTCGGGCTGTGGCTGGCCGACATCACCGGCAAACGCTGGCTTGGCTGGCTGGCAGGGGTGTTGTTCGGCGTGTTCCCGCTCAACATGGAGGCGGTCGGCTGGCTGGCTACGCAGTGGGACCTGTGGGCGGCGGTGTTCGGTACGCTCGCGGTGTGGCTGTTCAGCAAGTGGTGGCGGGGCGACGGCAAAGGCAAACGC
>DASVRN010000033.1:0-6483 GCA_036388595.1 Chloroflexia bacterium | reverse complement strand
CACCTTCTGGGGTTTGTGCGCTCGCCTGTACTCTAAACTTGCTGCTCATACTTTGTGTCTGTTCATCAACCGTGCTTTAGGTAAGCAACACTTCCTTCAAATCAAACAACTTGCTTTCCCTATCTAGCATAACTCCCAAAGTGCCAACTTTGTCGCCAGTACGCAGGGCTGCTATTTACGAGACTACTTCTAAGGATACCAGCCTGATAACTGTAAATAGCACCTTTCTTCTACGTCGGCGTCGTGCGGCTTCCACCAGCGGGCCAGCGACAGGCGGACGAGCGTGCGAGCCGGTATCAGGTCGGTTGCCGGGGCGTAGCCCACGTATGGGATCAGGCACGCGCCCTGTGGGCGTGGGTACCTGTAGTACACCTTCCTATCTACCACTTTTTGCAGCGGTTTATCCGTCAGCCAGAACCCCGTGCTCCTGCCGGGCACGCCCATAATATCGTTGATGTAGCCGTGCCCGTGATAGGTGAAGCGCACCAGGCCCTCGAAAGTCTCATTCAGAGCGCCACACCAGGGGGAGAGGCGTTCCAGGAGGAAGCGTTTCAGTTGCACCTCCTCTCCTATCTTTCGAGCCTTACGCACACGTACATCCTCGAAGTGGGGCGCGCGGACTTCCTCAGGTGCCTCACATTCTAGCTGCCACAGGTCGCCTACTTCATATGGGGTGTCTCCGGGCTGCGGCGAGCCGTCGGCCTGCATCAGCCTGAGGCTGCGGTCGGGGTCCAGCGCAACGCCACCGACGCAGGCGTACTTCTGCATGCGCGTCTTGGCGACGATGAGCACCCTCATGCTGTGGACAGACCTCATAGACCCCCTCCCGGCGAGACCCTGCGCTGCTACTGCGGCGGTCTTATATCCTCTACCTCCAGACCTAACTCTTGCTTGAGTTTGCCCGCCAACAGCGAGCGGTGGCAGGCCTCCGGCTGGCCTTCGACGCAGAACAGGCACACCGTCTTTGCTTCCGGCCCCACCTGTTCCAGGAACCACGCCACGTCAAAATCGGCCAGGCGCTCCTGCTCGTAACTGCGCGTGAAGGTCTCGCTCAACACCAGCCGCTTGCGCTTCGGGATGCCCGTGGTCTTGTCCGCGTCGTCCTGCATCGAGCGAACGTCTCCGCTGGGCGCAAGCTCCTTCATGTGCAGGTAGCGTATGCCCATCTCGGCCAGCCGCTTCTGCAAGTATGCGCTGTTGGCGAAGCGATAGAGGGGACCGCGCAGACCCCGCCTGGCTCTTACGTCGCAGAAGGTGTCGACGCTCGCCTCCCGGAGCGCCCCAAAGAACTCCTCTTCCGAGAAGCCGTACACCCCGAGTGTCAGAATTTTCGGCCGCACTGTGCAACCTCCAATGTTATGTCTTGGCGTAACCCTTGCGCGAAGTGGAAGTGCCCGGATTGTCCTCGAAGAAGGACAATTGGCCGTGAGTTATCTCCTCCAAGGCCTCGGCTTGCGACTTCAACTCGCCCTGCTCGTCAATGTGGCGTACCTCTATGCCCAAACTCTCCAGCGTCACGCCTATGAGTTTGCTCCTGTGGCATTCATGGGGCTTGCCTTCGCTGCACATGAGGGCCAGGGTAAGCCCCTTGTCAAGGGCGGTCCGAAGGCGCGTGAGGCCCTCCTTGTAGAAAGGGGCCTCGCGCAGCTTCACATAGTCTACCTTCTCGCCGCTGTAATACTCCGGGTCTGGGGGTCTGCCGCCCAGCGTGTCGCCCATGAACACATAGCGCAGCCCGGCCTCGCGTACGCTCTGCTCCAGGGCGGCTTTCGTGTACTCCGGCTTGTGTCGCGAGTAGGGTTGGGAGCGCACGTCAACCAGATACTCTATGTTGTAGCGGCGCAACGTGGCTATCAATTCGTCCAGGCTGCGCGCGCCGTAGCCTATGGTGTAAATAACGCCGTCGCTCAATCGCTCATCTTCCTATCTGACCCTCAAATCACCCTGTATGCCGCCCGTTTCAACTGTAGCACACCCTGTCAACATGGCAAAGCAGTGTCGAAGTTGGCACCCTCAGCGGGAACAATTATTAGATGCGATGCGAGGGAGCTGCGCTTCTGAGCCACAGGGCGGCGCATGTGCAAGCGGAGATTGCAAGAGAGTATTGAGAGAGCAGGAGAGTGATATAGATGGCAGTTGTACGCAGGCATATAGGTCACATATCAGTAGAGAGCGGGCGGCTGGTGCTGGTGGACCCAATATTTCTGAAGCGCTGGCGGGCGGGGGAGTTCAAGCAGGAGGTGCCGGGCTTCTTGAACAGCTACGATGAGGCCTGCAAGATCACCCTGAAGGAACCCTGGTACGGCTGGATGCTGGACGGCGAGGCGCTGGTGGTATCCCCACCCGACGGCGACGACCGGTACCCCGTGTACGGCTACTTCACGGAAGACGGCCTGTGCGTGAAGCTCGACGTAGTCTTGAGCCTCGAAGCCGCCGACTGGAACGACCTGCTGGAGTGGGAGTTGAGCCAGGTGAAAGGGGAAATGAACGGAGAGTAGGGGGTAATTACGAATTACGAATTACGAATTACGAATTACGAATTACGAATTACGAATTACGAATTGCAAGATGTTGCAAAGCGGCTCAAGAGGTTATGTAGTCTCTTGAGCCGCTTTCTTGATTGTTCATGCCACAGATTTTCTGATACTCTGTAATTCGTAATTCGTAATTCGTAATTCGTAATTCGTAATTACGTCATTCTCCGCAGTCGGAGCCGTAGACTTCGCGCAGGAATTGGCGGGCCGATCCCAGGTCGAAGTCGAGGGTGACGGTGGTCTGGCCGTTGTTGAAGCCGCGGAGCGAACGGTTGATGGCATTTTCGAGGCTGCCTGATTCGTAGCGGGCCGAGAGCGCGTCGTCGCCCTTGAGCACCAACCAGGAGGCGAGGCCGTTCAAATACGCTCGGGTCTCTTCCTCGACGCTGCAATTGGAGCGGGCGGGGGCGACCTGCCCGATTACGTTACCTGCATGGGTAGCCTCGTGCGCGAGCACGCTCGCCAGGGCTTCCACTGAGGCCCCCCGCTCCCGTTCGGGCACGATGATCACGTAGGGGCGGGTCCGGCTGTAAGTGGCTACGAACGCCCCGGCCACGCCTTCCTCGGTAATCTCTGCAAACTCCACGAAAATCCTGTTGCGCACGATCAGGCCGGGCACCCACCTGAACTGCGGGGTGCGGCCAAGCGCCTGTACCGCTGGCAGCAACTCTTCGTCCACAAAGTTGCCCAGTTCGGGCGAGTCGGTGAGGTCCTCATCGCCCGCCAGGAGGTAGGGTATGAGCACGCGGGCCAGGGGGTCGAGCTGGCGGGCGCGAGCGTGCTCCATGCCGAGGAGGCCCAGCAGCACGTTGTCACTGGGTGGGTTCTCGGGGTGCCACTCGAAGCGGTTGCGCTCGAAGTATTGCACCGTGTACTGGCGGCCATCGGTGGGGCTGACCTCCACTATCTCCTCGGAGATGGGGTAGCCGAACACCGCCAGCCCGCCGTTGTTCAGCCAGAAGGTGAAGAAGGCGTTAGACAGGTTGTGCCCGGTCTCTTCGAAGAAGTGGGAGGTGGGGGTGCTGGTGCCGCCCGGCAGCCGCTCGAAGAAGATGCCCCGCTGCTCGGTGGAGACCACCCCCAGCCGGGTGAGGAGCACCTGCTGGCGACGGTCGCTGGAAATCTCGGGGTGCCACTCCAGCCGGACGCGCTCCAGGTACTGCACCGCCATTCCATCCTCCATGATAGCCTCGGTGATAGGCAGGCCCAGCACAGGGGTCGCCCCATGCGTCTCCCAGTACTCGAAGAAGATGCCGCGCAGGAAGTGGCCGGTGTCCTTGAAGTAGCGGAACTTGCCCTCACTGACGGCGGCGGGGGCGGGTATGGGTCCGTCGGCTCCGGGTGCGGGTGGTTGCGGTTGGGCCGGTTGGTCCTGCCCGGTTTGCTGGGCGTTCTGGCTCGTGAGCGGGGCTGCTACCTCGGAGGTGAGACCGGCAGGCTGCGCCGTCTGCCCCGACTGCCCGGCCCAGGCATGGCGAACGCCTTCCGGCAGCGCGGCCCCGGAGAGCATAGCAAAGAGCGCAAGGGCAATAAAGAGCGTGCGCCACGCCCGCGGGATGTGTCTACCTGTGTGATTGTGCATGGCCTTCTTTTCCAGGAGCCGGGTTTGAGTCGTCGGTGTTTGAGGATAGGGCGTCAGGTAAGTATAACAAAAGGGGCGTAGTAGGGGCAGGAGGGTGGCCGAACTACGTTCATTGGTAGCATAACGGTCTTGAATGGCGTTACGCCATGCCTCAACGAGGAGTTAGATTGCCTAATTCATCTTCATCTTCGTAATATTCTTCATCATAAAGTTCATCTTCTTCGTCATACTCTTCTTCGAGTTCATCTTCTTCGTCATACTCCTCGTACTCGTCGTAGTCCTCGTCCATCGCCTCAATGAAGTCGTCGGTCATGGCGGCGAGCATCTCAGGATCGGCGGCGAGCCTGTGCACGTCCTCCTCTGAGCCGATGTCGATGCGCAGCATGTCCTCATCGCCCTCCGCGGGCCACATGGTGATAGCGTACTGGCGCTTTCGGTCCGACACGCCAGCGTAGAACCATTCGTTCTGCGCCAAGTCGCTGGCGACTCGGTAAGTCCCCCGATTTGGACCTCTCAGGCCTCCAGAAAGGTTCTGCAGTACCTCCTGAAGAGCGTTGATAAGCTCGTCACGGGTTACCTCAACTTCGTCTTCGTACTCTTCGTAGTCCGCTATTCCAGGAGATAACAGACGAGCTATTCTTGGATCCTCCTGGACTGCTGCCTTTACTGCCTCACGTACCGCCTGTTGGAAGCCTGGATTGTTCTTCAGTTCAGTAATTAAAGAACGTTGAGCTCTTGCTTTGTCTGCTTCTGTATTACTATTTTGTAGCTGTATAAGTAGGTTCTCCTTATTGTAGTCGCGGAATGCAGATGCCAAGATATCGAATAGCCAGCCACCTACCTTCCCACCAAAGGCAGTGATAATAGCCTGAGTGAAAGGATCCATGAGTCCAACCTCCGTAATCCTACTTCGTAGTGGGTTGAGTTATCTCCATCTGTGAGTTGTCACAACAGGTACAACAAATGGCGTCCAAAGTCGAAATGGTGAATTCATACTGGAGCATAGAGCATGCCATTTGCCATCTACAAAACTCTATCTACTATTCCCCTGTAATTACGTACAGAAAATAGTCTGGCGGAAACCTCAATCCAGCAAGGTGAGCAGTTTCTTATGACGTTGCTCGCCTTGATTTGCGTGTTACCATTTATAGCTATGCCAATAGCATGAAGTGAGTGCTAGAGCGGCCCAGTTGTCTTATGTTGGACGAAAGTGAGATAATTGACTGACTCGGCGCAGCAAGAGCAATTCAGACATGGTTCTAGCTGATGGTTTAGTACCAAGAAAAAGAGCAGGTCAATGGCTACCTGCTCATAATTCCTATATTGTGTAGCCCCTGGCTGAAGTTATCATCTGCCCAACAACGGCCCCACCTCCTGCGCCACAGCCCGCACCAACCCCTCATGGTACTCGGTGGGTATGCCTATCACCACGTGGTCTATGCCCACCTCAAGGTACGACTCGATGCGCTCCCGCATGCCCTCTACCTCGCCGAGGTCTTTGAAGTAGAACTGCCAGGAGCGGCGGATTTCGGCGGGGTCGCGGCCTATCGCGGCACAGTGCTCGTCCAGGACGCGGTTCTTGTGCTGCACGGCTTCGGGGGTGCCGCCAGGTGCGTTGAAGATGTGGGCGTGTTTGGCGACCACCCGTAGCGTCAGCTTCTCACCGCCCCCGCCTATCGTGAAGGGAGGGTGGGGCTGTTGCACCGGCTTGGGTTCGTGACGCGCCGCGCTCAGGTTGTAGTAGCGGCCCTGGAAGTCGGCTAGCTCCTGCGTCCAGAGCAGCTTCATCATCTGGCAGGCCTCGTCTAGCTGGCGGATGCGGTCGGCGGGCGGCGGGAAGGGTATGCCGTACATGTTGTACTCAAGCTCGAACCAGCCCGCGCCCAGGCCCACGTCGAGCCGTCCGCCGCTAACCCGGTCTATCGTGGTGGCGATCTTGGCGAGCACCGCCGGGTGCCGGTAGCCGTTGCAGCCTACCATCAGGCCGAGCCGCAGACGCTTCGTCGCCGCCGCCAGCGCACCGAGCAGCGTCCAGCCATCCATGCACGGCCCCTCCACGTGCCCGTTGATAGGCACAAAGTGGTCGAACAGCCACGCCCCGGTGAACGCCTCCTCCCCTTCCGCATCCAGCCAGTAGCGCAGCATGTTGTCCCAGTCCCGGTCGTGCTGGGCCGTCTTGATGTCGATGCGGAGGGGGAAGTTGCTCATGGTTGTAGGCTCCTTGAGGGACGAGTGGTTAGTGGTTAGTGGTTAGTGGTTAGTGGTTAGTGGTTAGTGGTTAGTGGTTAGTGGTTAGTGGTTAGTGGTTAGTGGTTAGTGGTTAGTGGTTAGTGGTTAGTGGTTAGTGGTTAGTGGTTAGTGGTTAGT
>DASVRN010000032.1:0-19789 GCA_036388595.1 Chloroflexia bacterium | reverse complement strand
CACCTTCTGGGGTTTGTGCGCTCGCCTGTACTCTAAACTTGCTGCTCATACTTTGTGTCTGTTCATCAACCGTGCTTTAGGTAAGCAACACTTCCTTCAAATCAAACAACTTGCTTTCCCTATCTAGCATAACTCCCAATGAGTGATACCAATTCCGCCCCGGTAACGGGGAAGGGGCCAGTAACCAACTGCGTGCGTTGCGATAGCTGGACCGCCGGTCCGGGACCAGCCTTGTGCGCCAACTGCCAATCCGAGGGCTATCGCCTCTGCCGGCACTGCGGCCAGCGAGTGGCGAACGAGACGACCCCCTACTGCGACCAGTGCGCCGAGGAGATTGTCGGGGCAGGGTAGCTTTGGACGGACGATGGACGATGGAAGATAGACGATGGGCGGTATGTAACGGACCTTGCTAGTGGCCGCTAGTCCATCTGCCAGGCACGCGGCTAGCTGAACGGGTGGGGCAGCTTGTGCATCGTCAGTGCTATACTTGCTCTATACAGACACTAGAAGAGCAAGGTAACACAAAGAATGCAACCAGGATTTCAAGGCGGGGGGCCGCCCGGCACGTATAGGGGCGGCAATGGCCGTGGCCCACGGTCCTCTCAACCGAAGCCCGAAGAGGAAGACACAGGCCCGAAGACCCTCAACGAGCGGCTTCAGAACCTCAAGAAGAACGCCCGTGTAACAATGGCCGGTGCGCCCCGCGCCCTGGGCTTGGTGTGGAGCACCCACAAGGGCCTCACGATCAGCATGGGGGTCTTCTCGGTGCTATTCGGCGTGCTGCCCACCGCCAGCGCCTGGGTTAGCAAGCTGGTCATTGACGGCGTGGTGGAGGCGATCAACCAGGGCGGGCGGCAAGACTGGGTAAACTATGTCGTGCTGCTGGTGCTGATACAGTTCGGACTGGCAGCCGGGAGTTCGCTCTTACAGACGGTGCGCAACATCAACCAGCAGGCGCTACAGGAGCTTACCGCGCGGCGCATCCAGCTTATGCTGATGCAACACGCCAACCGGCTGGACCTTAGCTTCTTCGAGAACCCCGAGTTCTACGACACGCTCCAGCAGGCGCAGCGGGAGGCAGGCTATCGTCCCACCGCGATGGTCGAGCAGATGTTCGGTCTGGTGCGCTCCCTCATCACCTTCCTGAGCATGGTGGCCCTGATTTCGAGCCTGGGCTGGGTGGTGGCTGTGTTGGCCCTCCTTGCGCCTATCCCCAGCTTCATCGCAAGCTCGCGGTATGGGTGGCAGGGATTTCTCATGTCGCGCCGCCAGTCGCCAGACCGCCGCCGCATGAGCTACTATCTCGACCTCCTCACCCGCGATACCTACAACAAGGAAATCAAGCTCTTCGGCCTGGGTGACTTCTTCATCAAGCTCTGGAACGAAATCGCGGAACGCTTCTACCGGGAGAACCGCAGCCTGGTCAAGCGACGCTACATGGCCGCTTTCGTCTGGGGCAGCCTCAGCACTATCGTGACCAGCGGCACGTTCCTCTATGTGGCGTTGCAGGTCATCTCCCGTCGGCTGACGCTGGGCGACCTGACGTTCTACAGCCAGGCGGTGGGCCAGGTGCAATCGAGCCTGAGCAGCATTCTCGACGGGCTGTCGGGTATGTACGAGAACAGCCTCTACCTCACCAACCTGTACGACTTCCTCGACTACGACCCGCTCGTGAAAAGCCCCGACAGCCCCCGCAAGCTGGAACTGCCGCTCAAGCACGGTCTTGAGTTCCGCAACGTGACCTTCACCTATCCGGGCAAGACTGAGCCTGCTCTACGTGACGTTAGCTTCCACATCAAGCCAACGGAGGCGGTGGCGCTCGTGGGGCAGAACGGCGCGGGCAAGACGACCATAGTCAAGCTGCTCACCCGCCTGTACGACCCCGACGAGGGCCAGATACTGCTCGACGGGGTGGACATACGCGAGTTAGATTTGGCTGACTTGCACGCCACTATCGGAGTGATCTTCCAGGACTACGTGACCTACTTCTTCTCGGCCCGCGACAACATCGGCATCGGTAGGTTGGGGGAAATGGCGAACCAGGAGAGAGTGGAAGAGTCGGCGGGCAAGAGCGGGGCCAACTCGGTGATAGAGAAGCTGCCTAAGGGCTACGACACGATGCTGGGCCGCTGGTTCGATGATGGCTACCAGCTATCGGGGGGGGAGTGGCAGAAGGTGGCGCTGGCCCGGGCCTTCATGCGGGACGCCGAAATCCTCATCCTGGACGAGCCTACCGCCTCCCTGGACGCACGCGCCGAGTACGAAATCTTCGCCCGCATGAAGGAACTGACGCAGGGCAAGATGGCCGTGTTCATCAGCCACCGATTCAGCACCGTGCGCCTGGCCGACCGCATCTTCGTGCTGGAAAACGGCACCATCTCCGAGGCGGGCAGCCACGAGGAACTGCTGTCCCTCGACGGTACCTACGCCGAGCTATTCAACTTGCAGGCGGCGGCTTACAGATAAGGTCGGGACTGAATTATTCACCGCAGAGACGCAGAGGACGCAAAGGTACGCAGAGAAGAATGGAGGGTGTTTGCGGCAAGGGGAGCATCGTACTGTGCGATGCTCCCCTTTCCATTCACTAAACAATAACAATCTCCGCGTAATCTCCGCGTTCTCTGCGCCTCTGCGGTGAATAAATATCTCCCGCTCAGGCTTGTGCTGAACGCCTGACCATTGTGCCCACCCCAAGCAACAATGCCGCAAGCCCCAGGCCCAGGAGCGTCAACGGGGTGGCGTCGGCGGAGCCTGTGGAGGGAAGAGGCGCGCCGCCCGTGTCTGTGGTGCCTGTGCCCCCAGCGTTAGGCGTTTCGCCACCGGGGGCCGCTCCGCCGCTGCCCACTGTGAAGCTAAAGGTGCCGTTGGTGATGCCGTTATCGTCCTCGGTGACGGCTCTCCAGGTGACGGTATATCTGCCGTCGGTGAGGGCTGGTGTGGTGATGGTTATAGTGTTGCGGTCAGCGCGATCTACTGCTGAGGTCGCCCCGGATACCGCGCCGCCGTCCGCCGCAGCCAGTTGTGCGTTCGATTGATCGACGCTAACCTCTTCGCTGAAGGTCATTGTCACTTGCGTGAGCCCGGAGGCTACAGTAGCCCCGTCAGCCGGGGTTGAACTCTCCAGGTGAGCGTGCGCCAGGGCCACGCGCGGTCCGACCACCGCTACTAGCAGCAGCGCGGCCAATGTGATTCCGACCCGGTTGAACAGGCTGCGGGTTCGCTTCGAGACTGTTGGTTCCATGTGTAGGTGTTCTCCTATTTGTAGATTGGCAAGGGGATGCTTGCCATGCCGCTATTATACCTACTGCGCGTTGGGCACGTAAGTGAGGCCGTTGGGATTGATGCCCACCTGCAAGGTCGCGAGTACCTGGCTGGTGTTGCTATCCAGTACCGACAGCGTGTTGTCGGTGGAATTGGTGACGAACAGCTTGCCGGAGGGAGTGGCTACCACGCCGTGCGCGCCTTTGCCCACCTGCACGCGGGTGATTAGCTTACGGGTGGCGGGGTCTATCGCCCACACCTCACCTGAGCCGGTGCTGGCGACCCATAGCTTCTCGCTGCCCGTGCCGCCTTGCAGGATGAGCATGGCCGGTTGCTTGCCGCTCCTGATGAAGCCGGTTTGCTTGCCTTCGACAAGGTCCACAACTGAAATCGAATCGCCCAGGAAGTTGCTTACATAGGCGGTCTTGCTGTCTTCGCTAACGTAGACCTCGAAGGGGTTGTTGCCGGTCTTTATGGTAGCCTTGACCTCGGCTTCGGGTTGGAGGGAAAGCACGGAGATGGTGTTGTCTACCGTGTTGGTGACGATGAGCACGCTGCCGTCCGGGGAGGTGCGCACGCCGTGGGGGGTCTTGCCGACTTTGATCGTCTTGACCAGCTTGCGGGCGGCCACATCCACCACGGCCACCGAGTCGGTGCTGCCCATCGACACGTAGAGCATCTTGCCGGATGGGTCGAACACCAGGTCGTCGTTGCTCGCGCCCACGTCCACGGAAGCGATTTCGTTCAGGCTAGCCGCGTCGAATACTTGCAAGCGCGTCTCACCGTAGAGCGACACCCACAGTTCCTTACCGTCTGGGGAGGCCACTACATGGTGAGGCTGCTGTCCCGTCTTGATAGTACCGTAAACCTCGTTGGTGGCAACGTCAATCATCGTGAGCGTGTTTGACGCTTGGTCCGCCGTGACGATGCGGCCCTCCGGCGTTTGCCTGCCCCGGACCGCAGCCTCCGACGCCGTCTCTTCCCGTTGCTGTGTGGGCAGGCACGCCGAAGCTACAACAGAAAGCACCAGCAACGCCAGTGCGGCCAACAACTTAGTGTGTGTAAACTTTACCATTGAAAACCTCTCTCTTGTGGACGATGGACGATGGACGATGGTAGGAGATGCTCGCGTCCATCGTCTATCGTCCATCGTCTATCGTCCATCGTCCATCGTTCATCGTCCTCACTCATCTTGCTTCACCGCGGGCGTCGGTGTCGCGTTGGGGTCTATTACTTCCAGGCTGGCGTCTACCTTGATAGTGTCACGGCCGGGGCGTTCCACGTTGAATATGATAAGCCATGCGCCGCCCATCTGGAAGTTTACGGGCATCGTGTAAGCGCCTGGCTCGCCGGGTACGGGTTTTGCCACGTCGGTAGGCTCGATGTGACCGTGGGCGGGCATCAGGGGACTTACCGTGATAGTGGCGTTGTCCACCGGAGCGCCGGTACCCTCGAGCAGCATCAACTTGAGTGTGGCGGTGCCGCTGATAGGTGGGCTTGGGGCGGTGTCGAGACGTATCTCCAGCACCTCGGAGGCACGTGCCGATAGCCCGGTGTCCAGCGACAGGTCCAGGCGGAAGGCGACCTTCAAGTCGGGGGCCTCAGTGCGCTGGACGATTACTGTCACCATGTAGCCGCCGTCCAGGGTAAGTATCGTCTCGCTTGCCGTCCATACCTGGGTGTCCTCAGTGCCGCCCGGCTCGGCTGTGGCTTCTAGTGACGTGCTGCCCCCGTCTACGTCCTGGGGCGTCACTTTGAATAGCACCTTGCGCAAGTCGGTGAGCGGTGCGGCAGCCGGGTCTACTCTCTCCAGGGTCGCTGTGACCACATCGCCCTCGAAGGAAGAGGTGACATGCAGGTCCACGCGATAACCCGCCACAGCGACCTGTGCTGATGCTGTCAGGGGCACAACTTCGGTGGGCGTGGGTTCAGTCACCGGAGTACCCGATGCGAGGACGGTGACCGTGGCAGTAGGGCTACCATCTGTCGCTGCATAGGCTCCCCCACTGTCGCTGGGTGGCGGTAGTAGACTCAGGCCGGCCGCGCATACGAGCGCCCCCACAGCCAGCACTACCTCTCCGCGCACCGTGCCTCTTAGCCTGCGTGCGGGGTCACCCTTGGTTACCTTTACTGTTGCGCCTTCTGTTGCTACTGGTTGCTCCTGCCTCCTCAGTAGCGGCGTCAGCTTGAGCAAGTTGACTGCTCCCAGAGACACCAGGAAGACAAACAGCACTACCTTGGCGATAAGCACCTGCCCGTACGCGGTGGCGGCGAACGCCCCAAGGTCGGTGGTGTGTACCAGGGCGTTATATGTGCCGGTCACCGCCAGGACTGCCACACTTATGATGGCTAGCCTGGAGAAACGCGGGATGGCCCGGCCCAGTAGCGCCCGCTGTTCTTCACGCGACATGCCGAGGCTGCGGAAGCCCGGATAGAGCACCAGGGCCAGGTAGCCCAGGCCGCCCGCCCACGTAAAAGCCGCCGCCAGGTGCACCCAGTCGCTCAGCAGGGGCAGGGGCAGGACACCTCCATACAAGAGGCTGTTACCCGCGTCGGGGTTGGCGCTACCCGAGGCCGCGGCGTGGCTGCTCAACGCCTCACCCAGCGCAAGCCCTATGCCCGCCAGGGCCGACATCGACCACACGGGGAGCGCGGCCCTGCCTTCCTCCGATTGCCCTCCACGCCACGCTATCAGCATGATGCCAAGCAACGCCACTCCCGCCACAACTTTGACGATCCATGCATACCCGTAGCCGGTCGTGGTGATGAGCGTGCCCGCTAGCCCGAGATTTTGCAGACCTGTGGTGAGGCCGCCACCGACGATGGAGCCTATCTGCAACACCAGGTCTAGTGCCAGGGCAACCAGGAGGACCACAGCCGCGATGGTGCCGAACTTGCCCATTCTGCGCCTCAGCACCGGGAGCAACGTTGGACCCTTCTCATCGGCCGCAAGCGTAGGGCGGACCACTAGCGCCGCGAAGATAGCGCCTCCCACGAGCAGTGCCGCGCTCGCCAGGAGCAGGGTGCGAACGAGCCACCTGAATGGGTCCGGGCTTTCGGTGCTGCCTTCAAGCGGCGTTTCCGTCACCGATTCGTCGGGTTCGGGTGGGGCTTCGGTGTTCTCGCCGGGTACGGGTGTGACCTCAGTGCCTGCGGGCGGGCGGAGCCTGAAAGCAAGGTTGCCCGTCGTGACATGCCCGTCCACAGCCGACAGCACCCGCCACACTATCGTGTAAGTACCTGGCGCTAGCTCCGACGGCAACTCCGCCGACACGTAGGTTACGTCCTGTCCCTCGTGGCCGAGCGCGCCAATCGGCAGTTCCTTGCGCGAGCGGTCGTACAGCTTAATGGAACTGAACTGCAGGCTCACCTCTTCGCTGAAGGAAAGCTCCACCTTCTCAGGGGGTACGTCAAGCAGTGCCCCCGCCGTGGGAATACTATTCAGCAGGCGCGCATGGGCAAGCGCGGGCGAGGGCGCGTAAAGCCACCACCCCAGCAGCAAAAGCATCACCAGTGTCAGGTAGACCCCTCGTCCGGCTCTACCACCCGTTGTCGCTCTCAAAAAGTGCAAAATTACCTTCTGATTCTGAAACGTGGTTCTGAAACGTGAAACGTGAAACGTGATGCGGCTTGCCACCATGTCACATCAACATGTACCAGATACTTATACCCCTTCACGTTTCACGTTTCACGTTTCACGTTTCAGCTACGCTACGGCCCGTGCCAGGTGAGGCCGCCGTGGGGAGCGCCTTCGTGGATCTTCTCGGGCTTGCCGAGGGGGTTGCCATCGGGACCGATTTCAAATCTATAAAGCCCGCTCACGCCCATAAAGGCGATTGTGGAGTCGCCCACCCAGGCGGGGTGGGGCTGGTCCTCGCTCATGTTGGTGAGCCGGATGGGTGTGCCTCCTCCGTTGGCCGGGATCAGGTACAGGTCCCAGGGCAGGCCGTGGGCGTAGGCCACTTCCGGCTGGAACGTGAGCCACTTTATGAAGTCAAGAGCACCGCCACCGTCAGGGCTTATGGGCGGGACCTCAATAGCCGCGAAGGCCACCTTGCTGCCGTCGGGAGAGGCGGCGGGGCCGTAAAAGGCGGCGTATGCGGAACTGTCCACCAGCACCTGGGAGAGCGTGCCGTCGGGCTTCTCCCGGACCAGTTTCACGCCCGCGTCGGCTCCTGTCGTAGTCGTGTCGCTCCCCTGCGGGGGGGTGCCCAGGTAGAGGATATCGCCGCTCGCGCCGCCTTCAGCCGGGTTGTGCGAGTTGTCCTTCCAGTGGGTGCGCTCGCCGGTAGCCAATTCGTACCTGTCGATGCCCCGCAGCCCGATGGGCACGCCGTTAGCGTCGTAGTTGGTAGATGCCATGTCCTGCTTCTCGGCGGTGAAGTACAGGTACTTACTGTCTGCCGAGAAGGTGGGGTCGTAGAGGCTCTCGCCCTCCTGGTGCTGCACGACCATCTGCGCGCCCGTACCGTTGGCGTTGATGACCCAGATGTCGCTCGTGGGTAGCTCTGTAGGGTCCGACCTGGGGGTGTGGGCGAAGGCAATCAGCCTGCCATCGGGCGACCAGGTGGCGTTGTTGGCGTGCTCGCTCTCGATTGGGAAGAAGGTGAGCCTGCGCTGCCTGGTGGTATCGGTGGACAATATCCAGAGGTTGGCGTCCTTGGTGAAGACGTAGCCGCTGGACAGGGGCGGACCGCTTTCAGGCACCGCTTCGAGCACCATGCTGCTGAAGTCGTAAGCCTGTGCGGTGGGTGTGGCCCCTCCGGTTGCCCTGTACGCAATTTGCACCTTGCCCGTGTACTTGCCCGGCTTGCTGGGCACGGACGTATTGTAGGCCCACACTCCTAGCTCGTAGGTGGCTTGCATAACGAAGGGCGCGGCGGGTGCGGTCCCGTACTCGGCGGGGTTCCCGGCTTCATCGAAAAGCTGTACGGTGGCACTGCTGATCGCGCTGTCTTCTATCCCGTTGTAGGGCACGCGCAATGTGACGCGGAGCGGGGAATTGACGGTACCCTGCTTCGCACCCTGGCCCTGTTCGGTGGCGTACTCCAGAGTGACTTCGCCGCTCTCCGTACCGGCACCATTACCGTTGCCGCCGGGGGCCTGGGAAACAAGCATGAAGGTGAGTATCCCGGCTGCGATCACCAGGAGCACAGCGCCTATGGGCACGAGCACGCGCATGGGACTGCCGGATGTGCCGGATGTGCCGGATGTGTCGGCTGGACGGACCAAAAAGAGCAACCTCCCGGAGGTGGGACTATGGGAATGAGGGCAGGGGTCGTCTCATAATTATAGCACCGGGTAAGGTGGGAAGCCAAATGGGACGATAGACGATGGACGATGGACGATGTGAGACGAAAGCGCAAAGGCGCAAAGGACGCAAAGAGGATTGTTGTTGGGAAGAGCGCTGCCCTGTACTCAGTCCTCAGTCCTCATCACTCCTATCGTCCATCGTCTATCGTCCATCGTCCCGATGGCATGTAGGTTGCTCCCAGGTGGTCAAGTAACACTCAAGGAGGCTACGGATGGGACACCAGCACGATGGGGAAAACCACCACGACATGGGCCAGGGGCACTCAGGCAAGGGTAACAGCGAGCACGCCGGGGGCAAGGACGACGAGGCGGGTGGCGGCAGGCGCGAGCACCGGGCCAGCGGCAGCCACGAGAGCAACATCACCGACACCAAGAACGACTCCTCCAGCAGCACGAGCGGGGGTGGCAGCAGCGGAGGAGGCGGTGGAAGCCACGGTGGCGGCACCAAACAGAACAGCGAGTCGGATTAGCTAAACGCCACCAACGCGCCAAGTTGATATAGATTATTCACCGCAGAGACGCAGAGAGCGCAGAGGTTACGCGGAGATTGTTATTGTTGGGTAAACAAAAGGGTAACAGCGTGCTGTATGCCGTTACCCCTGGGTAGAACACCCTCTATTCTTCTCTGCGTGCCTTTGCGTTCTCTGCGTCTCTACGGTGCAAACATCTGTAACTCTAGGCGACTTGCTGGCATTCTGGCGTCTTAGAAGAGGCTGATAGCCTGTTGCCACTCTTCATCGCGCTCGTTGGGCGTGAAGGGGAGGTAGAGGGATGTGCGGTCCAGTAGGCCGGAGCGCGTCTGTTGGATGGCGCGGGCGGCGTCTGCCAGGGTTTCGCCTTCTACGGCTATCTCGGCCAGCATCTCGTCGGTGATTAGCGCGCCCATGTCGTCCCAGCGACTGCGAGCTGCGAGGCGCGTCAATTGCTCCCCGGTGGCCTCCCAGCCGTGGACCTCCAGCAGGGTGCGGTAGCTAGGGGTGGCGGCATAGAAGGCTATTTGCCTCCGCACTTCTTCGCGCGCCCGGTCCCTCGCGGCACCCCGGCCCAGTATGGCGAATACGGGGGCGTTCACCTGGATGTCGGCTCTGGCGCGCCCCGCCTTCACAAGCCCCTCCGTTATCCAGGGCATGGTCGCTTCACGCAGGAAGCGCGGGGTGTGCAGTGGGTGTGCGTGGAAGCCCTGGCAGACCTGCCCCGCGAGCCTGCACAGCCCCCTGTTTAAGCCAGCGACGAAAATGGGCGGGTCGGGGTAGGGTAGCGGGTCGGGACTGAAGAACGGCGTCATCAGCTTGAGCGTGTAGAACGGCCCTTCGTAGCGCAGCCTCTCGCCCGTACGCCAGCACTGCCACACCGCGCGCATCGCCCCGATGTAGTCGCCTAGCTTCTCGGCGGGCGGACCCCATTGAGCCGCGAACCTGCGCTCGATGTGGACCTTGACCTGCGTGCCCAACCCAAGTATGAACCTGCCCCGGCTGAGTGCCGCCATGTCCCAGGCTGTGTATGCCATGCTCGTGGGGCTGCGCGGGAACGCCAGGGCAATGGAAGTGCCGAGCGCCAGGCGCGAAGTAGCGGAGGCGGCCATGACCAGCGGCAAGAACGGGTCGTGCTTCGTTTCCAGCGTCCAGATAGCGCTGAACCCCAGTTGCTCGGCACGGGCCGCGATTTCGCCCGCACTGCTGAGTTCGGGGGGATCTATAAAGGCGTCAAATTGCATACGCCCATTCTATCCGATGAATGCTCAGAGGTGCCCTTATCAGCAGGACCAAAGAGAGTATTTGTCATTCCGAACGCAGTGAGGAATCAGGTGGCAGTCGTGCTTTGTTGCAACAAGGGAAGATAGGTGGCAAGACCACTGCCGTACTCTAATGCAACAGCACCCCTACCCACCTGATTCCTCACTGCGTTCGGAATGACAAATACTTACTGAGTGACAGGTATGTGGCTCTTGGCGCTTTTTCATCAGGGTGCGGTGATACAACACCTTGTGGAACCGGACCGGATGCAACGGTGTATACTTAGCGTTCGAACTTCTCAGGGGCGGGTGTTATTGGACGAAGCAGAGTTGGTGGGTCGCGCTCGCCAGGGTGACGGCGAGGCGTGGTACAAGCTGGTTGGCGCTCACCAGGAGGCGGTCTTTCGACTCGCCTACCTGCTGCTTCGAGATGCCTCCGATGCCGAGGACGTGGCGCAGGAGGCGTTTGTGCGTGCCTTCCGCGCCCTGGGCACGTTTGACATGGAGCGGCCGTTGAGACCCTGGCTGCTGCAAATCGCCTCCAACCTATCGCACAACCGCCGGCGCTCGCTTGGCCGCTACCTGGAAGCTCTCAAGCGTCTCTACGCGGCTCCGGAGGCCACCCAGTCCTCACCCGCCGATACGCTGGGCAGGAAGTGGGAGGCTGAGACCCTGTGGAGCGCAATCAAGCATCTCAAGCCCCCAGAACAGGAGGTAGTCTACCTCCGTTACTTCCTCGAACTCTCAGAAGCAGAAATGGCGGTCGCAATGAATGTGGCTCCCGGCACCGTAAAATCGAGGTTGCACCGCGCCATGAGTCGCCTGCGCCTCGTGGTTGACGAGCGATACCCATCCCTGCGAGAGGAGCGCCAATCATGAGCGACACGCCCGACCTCTCCGGCTTTGACAAGCCCCAGGACCCGGAAGACGACGATATGTACTTTGACCGGCCTCTTAAAGAATACGCCCGCGGCTTCAGCTACCCGCCGACGCCCAATATCGCGGCCTCGGTGCGGGAGAGGCTGGGCGGCGAGCGCGTGGGAGCCAAAAGGGGAACAACGCTGGCGCGACCCAGATTGGCCTGGGTGGCGGTTGCCGTGGTGGTGCTCTCGCTTGGCGCCGCCCTGTTCGCGCCCGATGTGCAGGCCTTCGTGCGCTCCATCCTGCGCATCGGCAGCGTCGATATTGTGCTTGCGACTCCTACGGCCACGGTCTTCACCTCGCCTGGCACCCCCGCGCCTGCACGGTTGCCTACGGTGCTGGAAAACCTCGACGGCAGGACCACGCTCCTGAGCGCACGCACGCGAGCTAGATTCCCTCTCAAGACTCCTTCGTACCCCACCGACCTGGGTCTCCCGGACCTGGTCTACCTCCAGGACCCTCAGTCAATGGTGGTGTTTGTGTGGCTCGACCCTCAACAGCCGGACCACGCCTTGCTCAGCGTTTTCGAGATCGTAGAAGGCAGAGGCCTGGCCGAGAAGATGGTCAGCAGCCCCGAAGTGGTAGAGGAAACGACCGTGAACGGTGAGAGGGCGGCCTGGGTACGTGGGCCTCACTACCTGGTGTTCGTGAACCCGGACGGACGAACCGAGTTCCAGCAGCACATGCTTGTAGAGGGGAACGTCCTGCTCTGGCAGGGAGGTGACATAACGTACAGGCTGGAGACAGACCTGCCAAGAGAGGAAGCGATTAAGATCGCGGAGTCGCTGGTGGAACTGCCGAGATAGACTCCATTGGTTGAGAACTAAACGCCGGATGCCAGGGACCTAGCCCCTTCTTTGTCATTCTGAGCGTAGCGAAGAATCTCGTCCCTCAGCACATAGGAACTCCTTTCCTATAACCACAGAGTACCATAAGAAAGAGGACAAATCCCGGTGTTGGACGAGATTCTTCGCTACGCTCAGAATGACAAAGAAGGGGCTTGGTCCCGTAGATGTACTGTACGAGTGTTCGAGGGCAGGACGCACTTTATCCCTACAATCCTACTCTTGGCGATATCCTTGGCGTCTCTGCGTCTTGGCGTTTAGCTCAACCGTCTAGCGGCAGTCCTGCGGGGAGGCGAGTGGGGTGAGACCGTTGGGTTTGTAGCGGAAGAAGTAGCTGTAGCGGGGGAACTCGGTTGTGGCTGCCAGTTGGTCGCAGCCCAGGGCGTTGGCCGCGATAGTGGGATTGTCGTAGGTCTGCTGCACGGCTTGTTGCAGGCCGTTCTGGAATACGGGGACTCCATTCAGGAAGATGGGCAGGTCTACGAAGTAGAAAGCGGAGTAGTCCTCAGGTTCGGACACTGATTGGCGCATGTCGTTGACTACGCCGCCAGAGGCATGGCCCGCCGCTCGCCAGGTGGCAACACGAGAGGTGAGGTCCGCACCCCGTGTAAGTAGCAGGGCAGCAATGCACAGGCTCGCCAAGGTGATTGCACCCCTTCTGAAGGCGCGTTCGCGTCGAGCGACCTGTGCGGGTAGTCCTCCCAGGAGGCAGCCGAATAATATCACAAACCCGATGGACGGCAGATAGAAGTACCTGTCAGTGGGCGGGCTGAAGAAGACGAAGGCAAAAGGTGCGAATAGCAGCCACACCAGCCCGAATAACATCAGCCTGAGCCGCAGCCGCCACAGCACGAAAGCCAGCAAAAGCAGAACGGCCCATTCGACCCACACAAGCACCCTCAGCACCTCAAGAGGGGCGTTGGCGAGGTGCTCGCCGCCCGGCACCAACCTGTGAGCGTAGTCCAGCAGGCCGAGCAGGAGCGAATCGAGGTTGAGCGGGCGAAACGAAAGCCCTCCGCGCGCCAGCCCGCCGCTACTGTTGGTGTTCCCGATGCGCAGTACGGCTAAGTACCACACTGCCACGACGACATATCCCCCAAGCCATACAAATAGCCCGCGCCACAGGCGTTGGAGTGTGGTTGCAGGCATAATTGTAGCGAGGTAAAGTAACGCCAAGCCCGGCAGGAGCAACACCGTTTCTCGCGCTAGCAGCCCGGCCACGAACATAGCGAGCGCAGGGGCCGCGTAGATAAGTCTGCCGCTGTCGAGGTAGCGTCGTAGCAGCAGCAAATTGGCGAGTATGCAGAAGGTGCCCAGCAGGTCGCCAATCGCGGAGGCCCAGGACACGGTCTCGGCGTGGTGGGGGTCCAGCATGAACAGCAGCCCCGCCGCAAGCCCGGCCGTCCACCCCAGGCGCGAGGCCGATACGAGCCTGTAGAGCAAATATGCGTTCGCCATGTGCAACAGCAGCGACAGCAGGTGGAACGGTGCGGCGCGAAACCCGAACACGCTCTGCCCTGCCCAGTAGACCATTTTCACCGCAGGCCGGTAGAACCATTCGGCATTGGGGTCGAAGTAGCCTAATACCTGACTGAATGAGTTGACGCGGGTCCAGGAGAGTAACACAAAGTCGTCGGATAGGAAGAAGGCGTCGAGGTTAAAGGCGTAAGGTGCCAACGCGCACAGGAGCAGGAAGGCGGCAACCCAGTCACGCCTGAGCGACAGCCGGGTCTTACGCATGGCGCAGCCGCCCCGGTGCCAGCGAGAGAATATCGCCGGGCTTGTAGCGGGTATAGGTATGGTGGCGGGGCGCGCGCTGGTCCATATGGGCTACATTATAGCCGATGCCCCTGTCTCCGCCGTGTCCTGGCACATCACTTGCAGCGTCTAACCGCGCGCCGTGGCAGCTAGTCGCGGCATGGAACCATAAGGAGAATCACTGATGTCCCAGGAACAAGAGAACGAGCAGCAAGGCGAGAACGAGAAGACCCACCAGACCTTCAGCGGCAACCCGCACAAGAGCGGGGGTTCGGGCGACGTAGAAGGCCCCCAGATAGAGGGTAACCCCGGCCACGCAGGTGCGGGTGGCGCGGGCGGCCAGGGTGGCGGCAGCGGTGGAGGTGGCGGCCAGGGAGACTTCAAGCAAGGCCACGGCGGATGATAGGCTGCTGTCATGCCTTCAGACGATAATGGGAAAACACGCAGTGGGGAGGGGCAGGGTGAAGAGCTTCGCCCGCGCCTGCCCATACGGCGCTTTGACGTGTTTGCCGAGTACAACCGGCAGAAGGCGCTAAAGGACGGTATTCCACCGGACGAGGCGATGGGCTATGGCCTGTGGGTCGCCAAGGTGGTGGCTTCGCGCAGCTTCGGACGCTCCGCGCTGTCGAAGCCGCCTTCCGAGCTTCAGAAGCTGCGCGAGGGAGAAGGAGAAGCTGGAGAGGGTGAGGGCGAGGGTGAAGCCCCGCCCGACAAGCCAAAGTGGCACTCCCTCGATGGCAAGCCGCAGACGGATGAACTGTTCGAGAAAGAGATCGTGCGCCGCATGGGTGCCGATTTCTACCACACCGTGTTCGTCCCGGCCATAGAGCAAGCCATAGCCCAGGACCGCACCTACCAGTCAATCAGAGATACCATTCGCAAGGAGTGGAAGCCGGGCTGAAACGTGAAACGTGAAACGTGATGCGGCTTGTGTTATTTGGTTCGTGAACATAAGCAAGTTCGTATTGCGGGACCAAAGCCCACCCTGTCATCCTGAGCGTAGCGAAGGATCTCAAGAAGGTGGTATATGGATGATGCTGAGTACAGAGACAATGATGCTAAGGTCCGCCATTTCGCCACAGCCAGCATCTTAGATCCTTCGCTGCGCTCAGGATGACAGGGGAACAGGGTTCCACGTAAGAACCAGAGTTTTATTCACGCACCAAGAATAGCAAACCGCATCACGTTTCACGTTTCAGAACCAGGAGGAAGACCGCTATGAGTCTGCCGGACTTGCGCTCGCAAGCTGTACGCCGGACGCCGGAAGAACTGGTTACGCACCTGAATTCGTTCGAGCTTGACCTGAAGTTCTCGGCGGGGGTCTGGTTCTTCTCGCCGCCCGCCAGCCGCTTTCACGACCGCTACGCTCCCGTGATCGACATTGAGCCTCGCCTGGAGATCGCTGCCAAGTTAGCCGACCACGGCCTCAGGGGCATGGAGGCCCATTACCCGAACGAGATCAACGAGAGCAACGTCGATATCTGGCGGCAGTTCACCAGGGACACCGGCATCAAGCTCATCACCGTGATACCGCTCCTCTTCTACGACAAGCAGTTTGAGTGGGGTTCGCTCTCCAACCCGATACCTGAGGTCCGCCGCAGGGCCATCGACCGCACTATCAGCGCGCTCCAGTTGAACAAGGAGTTAGACACCGAGTTCGCGGTGGTCTGGCCCGGCATCGACGGCTACGAGAACGCTTTTGGTATGGACCTCATGACTGCCCGCGACCGTTTCGCCCAGGGGCTGGCTGAAGCGATGGATGCCGTGCCCGGCGTGCGCGTGGCGGAGGAGCCGAAGCCTTACGAGCCGCGCGGCCATATCCTATACGGCACCACGCCGGAGGGGCTGCTGCTCGGCATGAAGGTCGAGGCGCTGTTGCAGAACCCGGAGAACCGGCGGCTGATTGAGGAGGGCCACGCCCTGTGCGCCATGAACCCGGAGATAGGGCACATGCTGATGGCGTACGAGGACGTGCCCTACGCGTTCAGCCTCGTGCTGGAATATGGCCGCCTGGCACATTCGCACTGGAACAGCCAGCCGCTCGGCAACTACGACCAGGACCTCAACGTCGGCGTGCTGTCGCCCGAGTCGCTGGAGGCGGCGCTGTACGTGCTGAAGATGCACGGCTACGGCGGCTGGTTCGGCCTCGATATCAACCCGGAACGCATGCCTGTGGACGTGGCGCTACGCAACTCTATGGACGCCATGCGCGCAGCCAACGACCGTATCAACAGCCTGGACCACGAGTCGATTGTCTACGCCACGGAGCACCCCGACAGGGCGCGCGGCTGGCTGGAAGCCTACCTGATACGGGCCAGGGCTTCACACCCCGACCGCCTATTGCCCCTGCCCCCGGTACGTGAGGTCCAGGCGAGCGCCGCAGATGCCCGGTAACCTGCTGCTGGGCATAGATATCGGCACGTCCGGCAGCAAGGCGGTGCTGATTGACGCGGACGGTGCGGTGCTGGCATCGGTCACGGGAGACTACCCGATGCACACGCCTCGTCCCCTGTGGGCCGAGCAGGACCCGCTTGACTGGTGGGCGGCTACCGTGTCGTCCATACGCCAGGTGCTGCAAGCAAGCGGCGCGAAAGGTGAGGACGTAGCGGGCGTCGGTTTGACCGGGCAGATGCACGGACTGGTGCTGCTTGACGACGCGGGCGAGGTGTTGCGCCCCTGCATCATGTGGAACGACCAGCGCACCGGGCCGCAGTGCGACGATATCACCCGGAGGTTGGGCTTGCCCCGCCTGCTGGACCTCATCGCCAACCCGGTGCTGCCCGGCTTCACCGCCCCCAAGATCGTCTGGGTGCGCGAGCACGAGCCGGAGGTATACGCCCGCGCCGCCCACGTGCTCCTCCCGAAGGACTACGTGCGCTACCGGCTCACGGGTGAGTATGCGATGGAGGTGTCGGACGCTAGCGGCACCGCCCTGCTGGACGTGCGCAACCGTCGCTGGTCCGAGGAGATGCTGTCCGCGCTCGACATACCACCCGCCTGGCTGCCGGAGTGCCACGAATCTACCGTGCCCAGCACCAAAATCTCGCGCCAGGCCGCAGAAGAGACCGGGTTGAAGGCAGGCACCCCGGTGGTGGGTGGCGGTGGCGACCAGGCGGCCGGGGCGGTGGGTAGCGGCATCGTACGGCAGGGCGTCATCTCGGTGACGCTGGGCACCTCCGGCGTGGTGTTCGCGGCTACCGAGAAGTTCCTGCTCGAACCCGAAGGCCGCCTGCATGCCTTCTGCCATGCCGTGCCGGGGCGCTGGCACCTGATGGGCGTTATGCTGTCTGCCGCTGGTTCTCTGCGCTGGTTCCGCGATACGTTGGGTCAGGAGGAACTCGCGCGGTCGGCCGCCGAGGGTTCGGACGTGTACGAGCTGCTCTGCCAGGAAGCGGCGACGGCACCCGCAGGCTCAGAGGGGCTGGTCTTCCTGCCCTATCTCACGGGCGAGCGCACCCCCCACCCCGACCCCGATGCCAAAGGTGTCTTCAGCGGCTTGACATTAAGGCATGGCAAGGCCCATCTGGTGCGCTCGGTGCTGGAGGGGGTGGCATACGGCCTGCGCGACTCGCTGGAGCTGATGCGCGGGATGGGCGTGGAGATTACCCAGGTACGCGCCTCGGGCGGCGGGGCGAGAAGCCCACTCTGGCGGCAAATCCTGGCCGACGTCTTCAACTCTGAAATCGTGCTCACCAACGTCACGGAGGGTGCCGCATACGGTGCCGCTCTCATTGCCGGGGCGGGCACCGGCATCTACCAGGACGTTGACGAGGCCTGCGCGCACACCATCCGCATCACCGACCGGGTAGAGCCTGGGCCAGCAGTCGCCGTATACGAGGACTACTACCCAGTCTACCGCTCGCTGTACCCCCTCTTGTCAAGACATTTCAAGGCGTTAAGCGACATCACGGCGAAGCACTCATAGACGCTGGTGTTGCCTACATACGCCTATACGTTATATTAGGGGTAACTTCGCGCCAATCTATCATCGGGCGGGGCACCCTTCCGATATCGCCTCGGTAGTGCTCTTCTTCGCATCAGAAGACGCTTCCTGGATTACCGGTCAGACGCTGGTGGTAGATGGTGGCCTGACCGCCTACGGCCCCACGCCCTACCTAAACCTTGAGTAGGCAATTACGAATTACGGGTTAGGGGTTACGAGTTACGGGTTACGTATTGTCTCTAATGTTGTGGTTGGGAGATTACATGCCGAAGCTCTTTGGTTCTGATTACTCGCCCGGCGAGCTGCGTAAGCTGGTCGGCACCATGCAACAGGTGGCGGGCATCCGGCTGCTGGAACTGGCAGACGGCAAGCCGCGCGGCATGAGGGTTGCCGAGGTCTATACGGGCAGCGGCTTCCGCTTCCAGGTATTTATTGACCGGGCGATGGATATCGGTTACGCGGAGCACTCCGGCAGGCCATTGGCGTGGATACATCCGGCGCTGGGTCGTCCCGAACATTACGAGCCGCAGGGGTATGGCTGGGGGCGCACCTGGGGCGGTGGCCTGGTGACCACGTGCGGCCTGACCTTCTTCGGCCACCCAGAGGAGGACGCGGGTGAGACGCTGGGCCTGCACGGCCGCATAGCCCACATACCCGCCGAGAAGGTGCGCGTAGTCGAGGAGTGGCGCGGTGACTATTACGTCCTGGAAATCGAAGGACAGGTCCGACAGGTGGTGCTCGGTGGGGAGAACCTGCTTCTGACGCGCAAGATTTCGACGCGGGCGGGAGCCGACTCGCTGACCATCGAGGACAGTGTGCTCAATGACGGCCTGAGACCCTCACCGCACATGCTCCTTTATCACTGCAACTTTGGCTTCCCTGTAGTCAGCCGGCACTCTGAGATTCTGACGAACGACGAGTCGGTCAGGCCCCGCGACGACCGCGCCGAGAAGGGCTTCGACACGCACAACCGCTTTGAAGGACCTGCCGGACCCGATTACGACGAGCAAGTCTTCTTCCACAAGCCCCGCGTCGATGCACAGGGCTACTCGCAAGCCGCTATCGTCAACCACCGGTTGGGCTTTGGTGGCTACGTCAGGTACCGCGCCGCCGAACTACCATACTTCGCGCACTGGAAGCAACTCTCTTCAGGCGAGTACGTGTGCGCCCTAGAACCGGCGACTTACTGGGAGACTCCTCGCCACAAGCTTCGTGAAGAAGGCCGTCTTCGCTTCCTAGAGCCGGGCGAGCAGGTGAGTTACCATCTCGAACTTGGAACGCTGGACGGTCAAGACGTTATCCACGCGTTCAAGGGACGACAAGGATAATTACGAATTACGAATTACGAATTACGAATTACGAATTACGAGTTATAGATCCCTACTATGCAAAGACCAGAGCTGATAGCAGAATTGACGCGCATCATCGGGCCTGAAGGGGTGATTTCGGAGCCTGAGCAGTTAGTGACCTACGAGTCTGACGGGTTGCGCAACCACCGCGTGCTGCCGATGCTGGTGGTGCTGCCCACGAGCACAGAGCAGGTGCAGGGGGTGATGCGTCTATGCCATGCGGAGGGCATCCCGGTGGTGCCACGCGGGTCGGGCACGGGGCTGTCGGCGGGGGCGTTGCCGGTGAGTGGCGGTATAGTGCTCGGCCTCAGCCGGATGCGGGAGATACTGGAGGTCGATATCGAGAACGCCAGGGCGCGGGTGCAGCCCGGAGTGCTGAACCTCTGGGTGACTCAGAGGGTGGCCCCGGACGGCTATTACTTCGCCCCCGACCCTTCCAGCCAGCAGGTATGTTCCATTGGCGGCAACGTGGCCGAAAACTCCGGCGGGGCGCACTGCTTGAAATACGGCTTCACCGTGAACCACGTCCTCGGGATGGAGATCGTGACCCCCGATGGCGATGTAGTGGAGATCGGCGGCGCGACGGTCGAGACGCCCGGCTACGATCTCCCCGGCATCTTCGTCGGCTCCGAAGGGATGCTCGGCATTTGCACGAAGATCACCCTGC
>DASVRN010000031.1:0-7318 GCA_036388595.1 Chloroflexia bacterium | reverse complement strand
CACCTTCTGGGGTTTGTGCGCTCGCCTGTACTCTAAACTTGCTGCTCATACTTTGTGTCTGTTCATCAACCGTGCTTTAGGTAAGCAACACTTCCTTCAAATCAAACAACTTGCTTTCCCTATCTAGCATAACTCCCAATGTGGAGCCATATGCTCATATTTCATGCTGTCATTGTTGAGGTAGCTTCTAGTAATCTTGCGATAACAACGGTCCAGATAACGTTGTAACGCACCCAAATCCGCAATCCGAAATCCCAATTCCCAAATCCCACCGACTTTGTACAGCTTTCGCTGTCTAAATTGACCTGGACCCCTCTTCGTGATATAATTCAAAGTAGTAGGATTGCGACCTTTTTTCGGCGGATACAGGTAAGACGGAGGTAATGCGATGATGCTGGACCCCAAACAGGCAGGTAATTCCTCCCCACGAGGCGAGGTGCTGCGCATCATCCAGAGGATGGGTTCGGCCTCCATCAAGGACCTGGAAGCGTCTACGGGCGTGACCACAACCGCCGTGCGCGAGCAAGTGGCCCACCTCCTCAACGAGGGTTTCATCCAGGCTACGCGGGTGCGTGGCGAGGTCGGTCGCCCCTATTACGTCTATTCCCTCACCGCCAAGGCCCACGAGCTATTCCCCAAGGACTACGCCACCCTGGCCGGACTGCTCTTAGAAGAGACGCTGGCGGAGCACGGGCCGGAGGGCCTGCGCATGCTGCTCAATCGCGTCAGCCGCCGGTTGGGCGAGAAGCTGGCGGGCAGCACACAGGATGTGAAGGAACTCAACCAGAAGTTGCTGGGCCTGGTGGCCGCGCTCGGACATAGCGGCATGGAAGTTTCGATGCAGCCGGTGACCGAAGGCGAGGCAGGCGAGGGCAGCTTCGTGCTCAAGAGCCATAGCTGCCCCTATTTCGAGGTAGCGAGGAACCACCGCGAAATCTGCGACATGGAGAGCGAGATGCTGCAAGACCTGCTCGGCCCCGGCGTGGAGGTAAGGCTCGGCACTCGCATCGTAGAGGGCGGCTGCGCCTGCGACTTCCACGTAACCCCGGTCCAATTCGAGCAGCCTGAGAAGAAGCTCGACCAGGTCACCTCGGCAGGAAGGCCGGAGTAGGAATTTGGGATTTGGGATTTCGGATTGCGGATTTGGAGAGTCATACCTATTTTGTGTAAACGTTAGTTGCGAGACAACTAACAACTAACAACTAACAACTAACAACTAACAACGGGAGGCAGTACAGCAAGATGGCGAATGTAGATGAGACCAATGTGGCAGTGATGGACCAGCCGGAGACCGGTGAGGGCCTGGTTATAGAAGACTTGCATGTGAACGTGGAGGGTCGCGAGATCCTCAAGGGCGTGAGCCTCACGGTACGCAGGGGCGAGGTACACGCGCTTATGGGGCCTAATGGCTCCGGCAAATCGACCCTGGTGAACGCCCTCATGGGTAACCCCAACTACGAGATTACTTCGGGCAGGGCTACGCTTGACGGTGTCGATTTGTTGGACCTGGACCCGGACGAGCGCGCCAAGGTGGGCCTGTTTCTGGGCTTCCAGTACCCCTCGTCCATACCCGGCGTGAGCGTCGCCAACTTCATCCGCACCGCGCTGGTGTCCCTCTCGAAGCCCCGCGCACGCAGCGAGCAGGACTTGCTGACCGAAACGGGTGAGATTCGCCGCGACGCCGGGCCTGCTCCTGAGATGGGAGGGCTTGCGGGGCCTAATTACGTGGGTCGTGGCGGGATACGAAAGTCTAGCCCGGCGGTCAAGGAGTTCCGCAAGAACCTGCGCGAGAAGCTGGCCCTGCTCAAGATGGACGAAAGCTTCGCCACCCGCTACGTAAACGACGGCTTCTCGGGCGGCGAGAAGAAGCGGCTTGAAGTGCTGCAAATGGCGATGCTCAAGCCGAAAATCGCCATGCTGGATGAGCCTGACTCCGGCCTGGACATCGACGCGGTGCGCGTGGTGGCTGAAGGCATCAACTCGCTGCGCGGCCCCGGCCTTGGCACCCTGATAGTGACCCACTACCAGCGCATCCTCAACTACATCAAGCCGGAGTTCGTGCACGTCATGGTGAACGGCCGCATCGTGCAGTCGGGCGGCCCCGAACTGGCCCAGCAGCTTGAGGCCCAGGGTTACGATTGGCTGCGACCCGACGAAGGCGACGTGGAGGACCGCACCATGGGCGGCACGCGGGACGTGGAGGGCGAAGATGACAACGCCTAGCGTTCTACAGCCCGCGGGCATGTTGTCGGAGCACTCGGGCCTGACCCGTGAGGCTGTGCTCGCCCTGAGCGAAGCCCGCAACGAGCCTCAGTGGCTGCGCGAGTCGCGGCTGGAGGGCTGGCAGGCGTTCGAGACGCTGCCCACGCCGCGCTGGACCAAGGGCATCGCCCAGTGGTGGACCACCGACGTGAGCGACATCCGCCTGGACGCGTTCCGGCCCTACGTGCCCGCCAACCGCACCGGCGAAGAGGCCCGCAGCCTGGCTAACCTGGGCGGGGAGACTGCCGAGGAAGGCAGCCTGCTGGTGCAGGTCAACTCCGAAGTAGCTTACCTGTACGTGCCCGAAGAGGTCATGTCGCAGGGCGTTATCTTCTGCTCGCTGGAAGACGCCGTGCGCGACCACCCCGAACTGGTGCAGAAGTACCTCCATAAGCTGGTCGCGCCCAATACCGACAAGTTCGCGGCCCTGCACACGGCCTTGTGGAGCGGTGGGGTCTTCCTCTACGTGCCGCAGGGCGTGACCGTGGAGTTGCCGGTGCACGTGGTCTACCGCCTGGATACTCCCGGCGCGGTGTCATTGGGGCATACGCTGGTGGTGGCCGAGCGAGGCTCCAACGTGCGCTACATCGAGGAGTTCCACTCCGAAGGCCACGAGATGCAGGCCCTGCACTCCGGCGTGGTCGAGGTAGTGGTGGGCGAGGAGGCGAAGGTCGAGTTTACTTCGATGCAGGAGTGGGCGCGCAACGTCTACTCGTTCGCCACACGTTACGCCACGGTTGACCGGGGCGGCCTCATGCACTGGGTCATCGGTGAAGTGGGGGCCAGGCTGCTCAAGGCGCACGCTGAGACGCAACTGCTCGGCACCGGGGCGCGCACCCTCACCAGGGGTATCGCCTTTGCCGACACCGACCAGCACTACGACAACACCTCCAACACCCGGCACGCGGCTGTGGACACCTACGGCGACATCCTGTTCAAGGGTGCCGTGCGCGATATTGCCCGCCTCGGCTTCGAGGGCATCATCAAGGTGGAGCACGGAGCGCAGCGCACCGACTCCTACCTCACCATGAACACCCTCTTCCTGAGCGAAGGGGCCAAGGCAAGCTCCATCCCCGGCCTGGAAATCCTGGCCGACAACGTGAAGTGCTCGCACGGCGCGACGGTGGGCACGGTGCAGGAGCAGGAGGTCTTCTACCTCATGTCGCGCGGCATCGACCGGGTGACCGCCGAAAAGCTAATCGTCGGCGGCTTCTTCGAGCCTGTGATTGCCGAAATGCCGCTCGAATCGGTGCGCCGGCGACTGCGCGACATAGTCGAGCAGAAGGTGGGCCTGCCACGAATAGGTAGGGCTGCGCAGAGGCCGGGCGAAGGGTTGTAGAGGAGTAATGAGGCATGAGGAACGAGGACTGAGTAGTGGGTTGCTCAGTCCTCGTTTGTCTTAAGCTGCTCAACGTACAAGGGGACAACATGGGAAGTGACGACGTACACCAGCAATACTCTATGGTATTGGAGTGGGACCCTGGGGACCGGATTTATGTTGTAAGAGTGCCTGAACTGCCGGGTTGCCGTACTCATGGTGACACCAGGGAGGAAGCAGTAAGACAGGGGCAAGATGCCATAGAAAGCTGGCTTGATGTCGCTAACGAACTAGAACGTCCGCTTCCTGCCCCGAGGATATGGAAGGACTAGGATCAAGTTGCGGAAGCAAACCCTTGTCAATCCTGGAGATTAGCCGACCGATGGACCACCCTAACGACCGCGCCGAACGCAAGCTACAGGTTGAACAGGGCTACGACCAAATGGCCTGGGGCTACCTCAGCACCAAAGCCAAGGACGCGGCGCAGGTACTCTCCACCCTCATGCTGCTTACGACTGACATGCCCGACGGCGCAAAGGTGCTCGACCTTGGATGCGGGGCGGGTGTGCCTTCGACACAGTTCCTCTCCCGCCGCTTCGACGTGACGGGCGTGGACATCTCGGCGCAGCAACTCGAACTCGCCCGGACCTACGCGCCCAACGCCACCCTCATCAAGTCCGACATGACGGCGCTTAGCTTCCCTGAAGCCACTTTCGAGCTAATTGTGGCCTTCTACTCGATCATCCACGTACCCCGCGAGGAGCAGCCCGCGCTCGTACGCAACATATATAGCTGGCTCGCGCCGGGCGGCAGGTTCCTGGCGACCTGGCCGCTGGTAGAGTGGGAGGGCGAGGAGAAAGACTGGGAGGGTTGGGGCGGCACGATGTGGTGGAGCCACTTCGGAGGCGTAGACAACCTGCGGATGCTGCGCGAGGCCGGGTTTATAATAGAATCGGTAGAAGAGCACGTGGGCGAAGAGGACTGGCTCTGGGTGCTCGCAAAGAAAGAGCAGTGATGCTGGAAGCAGGGTAACGATATGGTAACGAACGTCGCACACGACACGACCGAGCAGGACGGCAAAGTCTCGACGGCTGAGATCGCCGCCTCCGACCCGCGCAACATCGCCGCGCCGCCTCCACCGAGCGCAGCGCCCGCTCCTAAAGAACAGGTCGCAACCGTCGATTGGGAGAAGGTGCGGGCCGATTTCCCCATACTTCGCCGCACCCTGCACAATAAGCGGCTGGTCTTCCTCGACAGCACCGCTACTTCGCAGAAGCCAATGCTCGTGCTCGACGCGATGGACGACTACTACCGCACCACCAACGCCAATATACACCGGGGCGTGTACGAGCTAAGCGAAGTCGCCACCGACCGCTACGAGAAGGCCCGCGCTCGCATAGGCCGCTTCATCAACGCCCGGAACAGCCGCGAGATTATCTACACCCGCAACGCTACCGAGGCGATCAACCTGGTGGCCCATAGCTGGGGGCGCGCCAACTTGAGAGCGGGCGACGTGGTGCTGTTGAGCAAGATGGAGCACCATTCCAACCTCGTGCCCTGGCACATCCTGGCCGCCGAGCGTGGCATAACCCTGCGCTACCTGGATGTAGACACACAAGGCATGTTAGTGCTAGACGATCTCGATGAGCAGCTTGAGAATGTAAAACTCGTTAGCATCACGCACATGAGCAACGTGCTGGGCACCATCAACCCAGTGGAGGAAATTATCCCGAGGGCGCACGCAGCCGGGGCGCTGGTGATGCTGGACGCGGCCCAGAGCGTGCCCCACGTACCCGTTGACGTGCAGGCCCTCGACGTGGACTTCCTGGCCTTCTCCGGGCACAAGATGTGCGGGCCAACGGGGATAGGCGTGCTCTACGGCAAGCGCAAGCTGTTGGAGGCAATGCCCCCGTTCCTGGGCGGCGGCGACATGATAAGCACCGTCACGCTGGAAGGCTTCACGCCCAACGAGCTACCCTGGAAGTTCGAGGCAGGCACCCCGGCCATCGCGGAGGCTATCGGCCTGGGCGCGGCGGTGGACTACCTTTCGGGCA
The DNA here is from genome assembly GCA_036388595.1 of Chloroflexia bacterium. Classification (GTDB taxonomy): domain Bacteria; phylum Chloroflexota; class Chloroflexia; order QHBQ01; family JADMIH01; genus JADMIH01. The sequence goes on along the minus strand of DASVRN010000031.1, from coordinate 1,684 downwards.
TAGGCATGTCCAACATCCACAGGCACGAGCAAGAACTGACGGTGTACGCCCTGGAGCGCATATTGCCCATGCGAGGGGTAAGGGTATACGGTCCACCCGCTGAGAACAAGGGCGGCGTGGTGTCGTTCGAGATAGAGGGCGTCCACCCGCACGACATCGCCACCATACTTGACGGCCAGGGCATCTGCATACGGGCCGGGCACCACTGCTGCCAGCCGCTGATGCACCACCTCGATGTGCCTGCCCTGGCCCGCGCCTCCTTCTACCTCTACACCACGCGGGAGGATGTGGACGCGCTGGTGGAGGGTATTGCGAAGGTGCAGGGGATATTTGGGGTTTAGGAGCATGTTTACGGAGTGTTTGTTTATGGAGGTCAGATATGTATGAGAGCCGAATAGTAGTGGACCCTGAAATCCTGGCAGGGAAGCCCGTAATACGAGGTACTCGCATACCAGTTGACCTGGTCCTGAAACGCCTCTCCCAAGACCTGGATTTGCAGGCCTTATTCGCCTCCTATCCAAGGCTTACCGAAGAGGATGTCAAGGCATGTCTTGAGTATGCGGGCGCATTGGTTAGCGGAGAAAGTCTTTATCCAGTAGCTACGTCTCTGTAGTTAGACCTCAGATGAAGTTTCTGCTGGACGAAAGTGCTGATTTCCCATTGGGGACGTACCTTACCAACCTGGGCCATGATGTTAAGGCTATTGCGTATGATTACCCTCAGGCACTTAGGGATAGAGAGGTTCTTGCTATAGCACATCAGGAAGAGCGTATACTTATTACCAATGATACCGACTTTGGGGAGCTAATTTTCCGGCGACGGCTTTCTCATGCAGGCGTTGTGCTCTTTCGTCTTGGCTCAGAAAGTGTAGCAGCAAAGATCTTCTGGTTAGACTATGTACTTGCACAACACGCGGAGCATTTAGATCAGTTTATCGTAGTTACCGAGCGTGGGATACGAGTGCGCAGGGCGCAATAAATTTCATATTGCAAGGCAGAACCACAATGGACTCAATCTACCGCGAAGAAATAATCGAACACTACAAGAACCCACGCAACTTCGGGACGCTGGACGACCCGGACGTACACGTTGAAGCCAACAACCCACTGTGCGGCGACAGGCTGTCGATGGACCTCAAGCTGCGGGACGGGGTGGTGCAGGACGTGCGCTTCAACGGGCGGGGCTGCGCCATCAGCCAGGCCTCCGCCTCGATGCTCACCGAGCAGATGGTGGGCGCTCGCCTGGAAGACCTGGCGAGCACCACCCGCGACGACATTCTGGACAACCTCGGCATCCAGGTCAGCTACGCCCGCATCAAGTGCGCGACCCTCTCCCTCGGCCTGTTGAGGCTGGCCCTGGTGGAAGCCGGTATCTCCCTCTCCGACTACCTCAAAGAAGACGACGAGGCATAGGTGCGGAGCAGACGCACCCCCGGACTGACGGCGGGCATAGCCTCCATCTTCTGCGTGGGCGTGGCCCTGTTCCAGCTATACCTCGGCCTGCAAGTCGGCGGCTTCCCCCCCGAAACGGTCCTCTTCGGCATCCTGGCCCTCATCTTCGCCCTCCTCTGGTGGACCTCCAGGCGGAGAGCATATTAAAGACGGAAACGCCAAGACGCCAAGACGCCAAGGACGCGCAGAGATAAGTGGGGTTTAGAGAGTAGAAAGAGGAGCATGGTAGAGGA
>DASVRN010000030.1:0-8767 GCA_036388595.1 Chloroflexia bacterium | reverse complement strand
AAGGGCTACCATGTGCTGTTGGACGAGATTCTTCGCTGCGCTCAGAATGACAAGGGCCGACTCTGCTCCCCATGTTCGGTACTGCTGTTCTTGAGATGGCTAGTGGATGGCCCCGTGGGGAAGCACCGCGTGCACTCCCTTCACGCCGTTCACTATCTGTGTGACCCGTAAGTCAACCACTGCACTGGCGAGGGCCAGGGCCTCAAGCCGCCCGACTCCAAGCTGCTCCATCATCAGTTCTAGCATCGCCTCAAGGGCAATCGCGGTGGCCTCGTTGAGGTCCTTATCGAAGCCCAAGGTGAGCCAGCCTTCGGAGGTGCGGGCGCGCGGCGTGCTTATATGCATCTCTTCGTTCACCACGAATGTGAGGGCTACCCGCTCCATCGGGCACTCTATCGCGGTGGTGGCTGACTCGCCGTCGCCCTGCGCCCCGTGCCCGTCGCCCGTGGAGAAGAGGCCCCCGCGCACGGCAACCGGCAGGTAGAGGGTCGTGCCGGTCACAAGCTCCTTACAATCGATGTTGCCGCCTGTGTAGCGGGGTGGGGCGGTGGGGTGCAGGCCCGGCTCGTCGGGAGGCATGCCCATCACCCCCATGAAGGGCCGCAACGTAATCGTGTGCCCGAACTGGTCACGGCCTTCCAGCGCGTCGGCGTCCAGCGTCCAGGTGAGCAGCGTGCCTTGCGTTGACACACCCAGCCGGTCGTTGATCTCGCTCGCCCAGCCGCCCGCGAAGGTGAACCCGTAAGGGCCGGGGCGCACCTCGCCAATATGCACCTCCAGCGTCATGCCCGGCTCCGCACCCCTTATCTCGATGGGGCCGCACAGGGCATGACCCTTGTCCTTCTCTTCATCACGCGGCTCGAACTTGCGGGGCTTAGCGTCAATAGCGGTAACCGGCTCAAGGTTCCACCCCGCGTCAAGCGTGCGGAAGACCACCGTATCCCCAGAATCGATGGTGAGCGCCGGGGGCAGTTCCCGCGAGAAGGTACCGTGGAGCGTGCGGCGCTCCGGCTCGATGTAAAAGGTCGCCATGTAAACTCCCTTCAGTCTGAAGTAGATTTCGCAACCTTATTGTAATGCAGGAAGGCTGCTATGTGGGTGTGGGAGCACAGCCCTGGGCACAGGGCCATGTGCGATTCCGTCCCCCAGAGTTTGGGACCAACAGCCCCTCAGGTTAGGACTGTATATCCTAGTGTGACGCTAAGCCGATCTGCTACAGTGTCCATAGCCGGTAATTGGGCCTAATAGACCGCTGGGCACTTGGTGTCCAATAGATTATTTTTCGGGCCAGTGTCTATAGAGTGGCGATTTATAACCATGCGGCAATACGACAATTCGTTGCAGCCGCTCAGGAAGGTGCAAAATGAAAGCAGCCATAGCTAACGGGGCAACGGTACAGGAAGCTCTAGAAGCTCAGACCGAGCACAACCCGCGGGAGAGCACGGCCAATCGCGAGGCAGCGGTTCTAGACATGAGCGACGAGCTTGCACAGCACAATCACGTCCATCGCGGACAGGAGACTCCGGCTGAGAGTGGCTCAGCTTGGGCTACTATACATACCGTCCTGGAGAGTATTACCGACGCCTTCTTCTCGTTGGACAACGAGTGGCGGTTCACATATGTGAACAAAGAGGCGGAGCGGCTAATGCGCCACTCTCGTGAGGCACTCCTCGGAAAAAACCTGTTCGAGGTATTCCCGGAGGCGTCCGGAACGCCCACCCACCTTAAGTACCGCGAAGTCCTGGACAGCCAAACGAACGTGGAGTACGAGACCTACTACGAGCCTTTCGAAGCCTGGTATGAGGTAAATGCGTGCCCAAGCGAAGCAGGGGGCCTCTCGGTCTATTTCAGGGACATAACGGGCCGCAAGCGCACCGACGCCGAGAGACTCCGGTTGGCTACCATTGTCGAATCTTCGGATGACGCTATACTCTCAAAGACGCTTGATGGCGTTATCACAAGCTGGAACCTCGGCGCGCAGAAGATGTATGGTTACACAGCCCAGGAGGCGATTGGCCGTTCTATCCAAATGCTCCTGCCTGACGACCGCAAGCAGGAGCTCAGCGCCATCCTCGAGAAAATACGCAAGGGAGAGCGCGTCGAGCCTTTTGAGACGGTAAGGGTGACGAAAACAGGCGAGCAACTCGCCATATCCGTTAGAGTCTCGCCCATTTTGGATGATGTAGGCTCAGTAGTTGGAGCCTCAGCTATCGCCAGGGATATTACGGCCCACAAGCGCGCCGAATACGCCCTCCGTACCAAAGATGCTCATTTTCGCTCTATAGTCATGTCCTTGCAGGAAGGGCTGGTGGTGCAGGCTGCCGACGGGGGTATTATCGACTGCAACGAGGTCGCGGAACAGATACTCGGCCTGACAAGGGACCAGATGATAGGTCGTACTTCCATGGACCCACGCTGGCGAGCTCTCCGTGAAGATGGCTCGGAGTTTCCGGGGGAAGATCACCCGTCCATGGTCAGCCTGCGCACCCACCTATCGTGTTCCAACGTGGTCATGGGAGTCCATAAGCCCGACGGAGTGCTCACATGGATCAGAATTAACTCAAATCCGATCTTCCACCCTGGTGAGGACGCGCCCTATGCAGTGGCTACTACATTCAGGGACATAACCGAGATGGTGAAGGTGGAAGAGCAGGTCCGCATCCAGGCCCAGGTGCTCGATCAGGTCCAGGCTGGCATCATTGTGACCAACATGGAAGGGCAGGTAACGCACTGGAACGCTTATGCGGAGAAGCTCTACGGCTGGCAACGTGACGAGGCGGTGGGTGTATCCATACTCGACTTGCTGATCGTGCCGCCCGACCTGGCTTTAGCGGGCGAAGTCATGGGGAAGGTCTTCACTGAAGGACATTGGGAAGGCGAATTCCCAATCCAGCACAAGGACGGCACCATCTTCCCTGCTTACGTTATCGACACCCTGATCCGCGATAGTAAGGGCGCGCCGCTCGGGGTCGCCGGCGTCTCGATAGACATCAGGGAGCGCAAGGAATCCGATAAACAGCTTCAACGACAGATTGACCACCTGGCCGCCTTGCGCACTATTGACATGGTTATCACTTCTAGCCTCGATCTACGCATTTCCTTGAACGTCATACTGGAGCAGGTCACATCACAATTACAGGTGGACGCGGCGGCTGTGCTGTTGCTCAATCCTCACACGCGCGTATTGGAATGCGCGGCATATCGCGGTTTCCGAAATCGCCCCGCCCTGAGTAACAAGATGAGCCTTGGTCAGGGCTTTGCGGGACGCGCGGCTCTTGAGCGTCGCATCGTCCATGTGCCAGACCTACGCGACGGCAAGCAGCCACTGCTTTTCGCGACGACTGAGAAGGAAGACTTCACCATGTATTATGCTGTGCCCCTCATTGCCAGGGGGCAGGTGCAGGGCGTACTGGAGATATTGCATCGTGCGCCCATGTCCCCGGATGCTGAGTGGCTTGGCTTCGCGGAGGCCCTGGCAGGCCAGACCGCCATCGCTATTGATAATTCGACATTGTTTGAAGACCTGCAACGCACCAATATGGAGCTTGTGGTCGCCTACGATACAACGTTGCAAGGCTGGTCGCGTGCCCTCGACCTGCGTGACAAGGAGACCGAGGGCCACACGCAGCGCGTTACCGACATGGCGCTAAGATTGGCTCAAGGCATGAATGTAGCAGAGACCGACCTGCTACAGATACATAGAGGAGCGTTGCTGCACGACATCGGCAAGATGGGCATACCCGACTCCATCCTGCTCAAGCCCGGACCTCTTACGGACGAGGAGTGGGAGATCATGCGCAAGCACCCGGTCTACGCATACGAACTGCTGTCTTCCGTCTCTTTCCTGCGTCCTGCCCTGGACATACCCTACTGCCATCACGAGAAGTGGGACGGCACCGGCTACCCTCGTGGCCTCAAGGGAGAGCAGATACCCCTGTCCGCCCGTATCTTCGCCGTGGTAGACGTCTACGACGCTCTAAGCTCCGACAGGCCCTACCGTCCCGCCTGGCCCCAGTACAAGGTGCTAGCGCACATCCGCGAGGGCGCGGGGACTCACTTCGACCCGAAGGTAGTTGAGGTCTTCCTGGGTATGCAAATTTAGTTGAGGCAGGCTACCGCGCTTATCAGTCGAGCCTGGCATCTATCCTATCGGGCGGGTCGTCCTCCGGGGCCAGCCCGCTTACCAGGCTCGACTGGCTTGCATCACTTCGGCCTCCATGCCGTTGCCGTACCGCCTGGAGCCTGGCCCGGTAAGCCTGCTCTGCCTGCTTGTATTCGCGGGCTTTGAGCAGGGTGCTGCCCACACCGAACCCGCCTATGCCCAGTACGGCGATCCCGAAAATCAGGATGATCCACCCAAAATCGCGTGTGCTCACCTGGGACGCCAGGAAACACAGCGAGAAGACGATTATCACCCCTATGGCGGCGTATCCCATCATATCGCGCGTAACGTGCTCGTCATCGGGCAGGTAGGGCGCGCCACGGCTGGGCGTAACCAGATACTGCTGGCTCTCTTCCTCCCAGGCTTCGTCTATGGCGTTCAATTCGTTCTGGAGCTTCAACTCCTGTAGTTCTCGCGCCATCTCGGAGGTGCGCGCGTCCAGGCGAGTGAGCACCTCCGTGTAATGGGCCGTATCCGTCCGCTTCACAGCCAGTTGAGACCCACAATGTGCGCAGGTCACAAACTTGGCGCTCTCCGGCACCCGGAGTGGCGCGCCACAGTGGTTACAGTTGAGAGTTTCTAGTTCCATAGCAGCTAGCTCTTAGACGATGGCTGATAGACGATGGACGATGGACGATGGTAGGAGACGGAACCGCCAAGACGCCAAGGGCGCAAAGTACGCGCTAAGGTTAGGATTGTTGTTGGGAAGAGTACAATCCACTACTCAGTCCTCATCACTCCTATCGTCCATCGTCCATCGTCCATCGTCCATCGTCTATCGTCTATCGTCTATCGTCTATCGTCTATCGTCTATCGTCTATCGTCTATCGTCCACTTCTAAATCCCCGCAAAGCCGTCAACGATACGCGCGATGTGCCTCGCACCGTTGAGGAAGTGGTCCAGGCGCACGTGCTCGTCGGGCGAGTGGGTGCGCGAGCCTAAGTAGCCGACGCCTGCCGTGACCACGGGGATTCCTAGCGGCCCGGCGAACGCGTAAATGGGGCTGCTGCCGCCGGATATGGGCATCACCAGGCTGGCGACCCCGTAGACCTCCTCGGCTGTGCGGTTGGTGAGCAGCACCATTGGGTCGTCGGGGGCGGCCTTGGCGGGCCACATCGCGCCCAGCCGCTTCGCCTCCACATCCCCGAAGCCTTCATTCTCCAGGTGGCGGCGCAGCTTCTGGAGAATGTCGTCGGGGTCCTGGTCGGGTACCAGGCGGAAGTCTACCTTCGCGCTGGCTTCGGCAGGCACAATCGTCTTGGGTCCGACCCCCTGCCAGCCGCTGCCGATCCCCTGCACGTTGCAGGTCGGGTCGAACACGGCGAGCTTGTACGCCTCGCCCGTCACCCCGTGCAAGAACTCCTCCACGCCAAACGTCTCTCGCAGCTGGGCCTCCCCGGAGGGTAGCGCGGCGAACAGGTCCCTATCAAGTTGCGAGGGCGGCAGTGCCTGGTCGTAGAAGCCGGGTATACGGATGCGGCCGTCCGGCCCCTTGAGGCTGGTGAGCGCCCACAGCAAGCGCCAGGCAGCGTTAGGGAGCACCGACCCGTTGCCGGAGTGGGCATCGCGCGATAACGTCCTCACGTGGAACTCCACCGTAAGCACGCCCCGGCAGCCGAGCACGTTGAACGGCCTGTCCTCCGGCCCGATGCCGCCCTCCTCCCAGATAGCGCCGTGCGACTTCAACAGGTCGAGATGCTCCAGCACGAACTGGGCGATGTGGGGGCTGCCTATCTCCTCCTGCCCCTCCACCACGAACGTCACCCCACAGGGCAGTTCCCCTCCATGCGCGGCGCGCACCGCGTCCACAGCGGCCAGGCGGGCTATGAACTCGCCCTTGTCGTCCTTGGAGCCGCGGGGCGTAGAGGGCACCGTCACGGACCGTAGGCTCGAATGGCGGGGAGGTCCACAGGTCGAACGGCTCGGCGGGCTGCACGTCGTAATGGTTGTAGCAAAGCAGCGTGCGCTCCGACCTACCCCTGGCGCGGCCCACGACCACAGACTCCCCGGCCGTGTCGAACTTCTGCACCTCAAAGCCGTGGCTCGCCAGTATCTCCTCCACGAGGTTGGAGCACTCCCGCACTCCCTCCCCGGTAGCCGATACGCTGGGCTGGGCGCACAGGCGGGCCGTCTCGTCAATGTAGCGGTCGAGGCGCTCCTGGAGGAACGAGTCTATCCGTGCGTTGGTGCTGTTCACTGTATGTTCCTTTCTATCTTTGTAGTTGGTATCCGCGGTCGCCTGCTAGCGAATGTTCCGCCTGGGGTAACTCCTGCGGGTAAGCCGCGCGCATACCATTCAATAGCTCGTCGCGCTGTTGCTGATACTCCTGCTTTGCCAGGTTGTAGCTGTTCACCCTGGTATTCACCCTGGCTGCGTTCACCAGGGCTGCCAGGGACAGGACCGCCCCTATCCACCCAAAAAAGGAGGCGGCGGAGCCTGCGTTCGCGGTCGCGAAGAACCACCAGGCGGTAAGCACACAGGCCACAACAGCGACAGCAATACTGAAAATGAGATAGGTGCGTGTGGGGGCCTGTAACGAACCGGTCAGTCGCCGCGTGAGATATCGCCTCCGCTCGCGCTTCCACTCTAGGTCCAGCGCCTCCAACTCGTCGCGAAGTCGGAGGTACTCAGCCCGCCCTGCCAGGTAGTCGGTGTGCTGCTCCAACCGCTCCAGCAGCTCGGTGTAGTGCGCGCTCGCGGTGCGGCGTACGGCCAGAGCCGACCCACAATAGCCGCAGGTTACAAAGTCGGCCGAGGTGGGCACCTGGAGTGGCGCTCCGCAGTTATTGCAGGATAGGGACTCGATTTCCATACAAGGCCCTTGTTATCACGCAACGTGCCGTCAGCCGGGCTGTGCGTCTGCGGCGTAACGCTTAAGCAGTGGGTTAGGCCCCAACTCATCGTAGTTATCCCAGAAGCTGTTGGCGGGGAAGAAACATACGAGTCGCGCAGGCTCACGTCCAATATTGAGGAACGTGTGGGGCACGCCAGCCGGTATGTTCACAACGCATGGCCCCTGTGCTTCAAAGGTGCTCTCCCCGATCACGTAGGCCAGGCGGCATTCGGGCAGCACGTGCACCTCCTCCGAATTGTGCGTGTGCAGCGGCGGGCCGCCCATCGGGGCCGTCTGCGTGACGATCACCGAGGTAAGGCCGAACCCATGCTTGTGCCCCTCCATGATCCAGCCGTACTCTCCAGGCTCGTCATAGAAAGCCTCCAACCGCTCCATAGGGATCACGTAATCACTACCAGGTCTATCCTCCGCCTTCATCATCATGCTCCCTCCCGGCGAAACGCCGCCCACTTTGGGATATGCATCGCCTCCATTCTATCATTACAGGCAATCTAGCCGTCCTCAACGGAGCGGCGGGCACAACTATTGCGAGTCCACGTGACGTAACATATCCCTCAACAAAGGAGCACTACCCAATGTTAATGGGTCTCCAACTTCGCCCTCACCACCCCAGTGTGCACGGCAACCACTTTGACACCACACTGGCAGTCGTGCGCGCCTGCGAGCAAGCCGGGTTAGACTCGGTCTGGATGGCCGACCATTTCATGTTTGCCGATGCGGAGCACCCGGAGAAAGAAGTGCCGGTGCTGGAATGCTTCGTGACGCTGGGGGCGCTCGCCGCGGCTACCAGCCGGATAAGGCTAGGCCAGCTTGTAGCGGGTGTGCCCTACCGCAACCCGGCGCTGCTGGCGAAGATGTGCGCCACGCTCGACGTTATCAGCCACGGCCGCAGCATCGTGGGGCTGGGCGCGGCCTGGCACGAGGGGGAGTTCACCGCCTACGGCTGGCCCTTCCCGCCCGTACGCGAGCGGATGGAGATGCTGGAAGAAGCGGTGCAGATCGTGGACCTGATGCTGACGCAACGGCCCGCCAGCTTTACCGGCAAGCACTACTCCATCGAGAATGCGTACAACGACCCCATGCCCGTACAGAAGCCCCGTCCTCCCATTATGATTGGCGGCAGTGGCGAACAGGTTACGCTCAAGCTGGTCGCGCAGTATGCCGATTTCTGCAACGTAGGCGGCGACCCGGCAACAGTGGCGCACAGGTTCGACGTGCTACGTAGGCATTGTGAGGCAGTGGGCCGGCCCTTAGAGGAGATTACCCTGTGCAACAACGTCGGTATCGTGCTGGGTCGCGACGAAGCGGAGGTTGCGGCAAAGCTGGAGAAGCACCCCGGATTCGGAGATATCCAGGGCACGCCCGATACGGTTGTTTTGCGGCTGAAGGAGTACGCGCAGGTAGGCTCCCGGTACGTCACCTTCCACATGCCGGACGCCGAAGACATAGACACTATCCTGCTCTTAGGCGAGGAAGTCCTGCCCAGGTTGGCCGAACTGTGAGACGGTAGGGTTGTTCGGTCCTTCTTCTCCAGCACGGTAGATGTATTCCTCCAACTAGACCCTACCCCGAGAAACAGCAGTCCCGAAAACAAGCAAGGGGGTCGGACCTTGTCATTCTGAGTACCGCGCTAACGAAGGAAAGCTAGCATAGACTATCCTGCAATTGTTGGATATGAGCAAATGGCCCCACATTGTCATTTCGACCGCAGTGAGAAATCTCGTCCCTCAGCACACGGTAATACTTTTCC
>DASVRN010000029.1:0-57013 GCA_036388595.1 Chloroflexia bacterium | reverse complement strand
TATCAATTCATTTTGAAACGTCATGCTGCTAAGGGCGCACCGAGAAGGGTAAAGATTATTCACCGCAGAGACGCAGAGAGCCTGCCCTGAGCGAAGCCGAAGGGACGCGGAGATTACGCGGAGAATAGTTGAGAGTGTTCTGCGTAGGGGCAGCATTATACTGTACAATGCTGCCCTTACACCCTTCACCAAATAACCATTATCTCTGCGTGCCCTCTGCGTCCTCTGCGTCTCTGCGGTGAATAAGCAATTCTAATCCTGGCGCGTTCTTGGCGTCTCCGCGTCTTGGCGTTTCAACAAACGAAGGCACTCAAGTGTTTGACATTTATATGTCGCCTCACTATACTAACTGTTGGTTGCGGTAAGTGGCTGCTACAAAGAGCAGCAGGCTCGCCGGGCACATAAATGCCACCCCTGGCCCTTGTATGCGGGGGTGCGAGTAGCGTTTCTCCACGATTGGAAAGAGCCGGTTATGCGTATCATCCTCTACACGGGCAAAGGTGGCGTCGGCAAGACAAGCGTGTCGGCGGCCACGGCCCTGCGCCTCGCCAAGAAGGGCTACCGCACGCTCGTGATGAGCACCGACGCGGCCCACTCCCTGGCAGACTCGCTGGACGTCCCCCTGGGGCATGAGCCTGTCGAGGTCGTGCCTAACCTGTGGGCGCAGGAAGTCTCCGTCCTGCACGAGGTAGACAAGTCCTGGGTCACCCTCCAGAAGTATTTGAGCACCCTGCTTTCCTGGCGGGGCATGGAAGACGTAGTGGCCGAGGAAATGACCGTGCTGCCGGGCGCTGAGGAGCTTGCCGGGTTGGTGCGCATCGTCAAGCACTACGACTCCGGCCAGTACGACTGCATTGTAGTGGACTGCGCGCCCACCGGCGATACCCTGCGCCTCCTGTCGTTCCCCGAAATCGCCAAGTGGTGGCTCGACAAGCTATTCCCGATACAGCGCCAGGCCGCCAAGATAATACGCCCCATCGCCAAGCGCGTCACCGACATGCCGATGCCCGAGGACGACGTGTTCGAGTCGATCAAGGTGCTCCTGACGCAGCTAGACCGCATCCACAACCTGCTGGCCGACCAGCAAATGACCTCCGTGCGCATCGTGCTCAACGCCGAGAAGATGGTGGTCAAAGAGGCCCAGCGCGTGTATACGTACCTGTCGCTGTTCGGCTACTCGACCGACATGGTAGTGTGCAACCGCCTCTTCCCCGCCTCGATGGAAAGCCCGGCCATGCACAACTGGCGCGAGCTACAGAAGCGCAACCACGAGCTTATAGAGCAGTGCTTCTCGCCCATACCGATTTTCGACGTGCCCTTCTTCGACACCGAGGTGGTGGGCCTCGACATGCTAGACAAGATGGGCGACGAGGTATTTGACGACGCCGACCCCTCGACCGTCTTCTTCAAGGGCAAGATTCAGACGATTGAGCCGCACGGCACCGGCTTCACGCTCAAGATGCCCCTGCCCTTCGCCACCAAGGAGCAAGTGGACCTGCTGCAAACGGGCGATGAGCTTGTGGTGCAGGTGGGCGACTACAAACGCAACCTGATCCTGCCCCGCGCCCTCGCCACTTTGCAGGTAGCCGGTGCCAAGCTCGACAACGGCGAGCTAAGGATCAACTTCGGGAAGGCGTAAACGTACGTCGCGCCGCTACACACCACACGCACCCTTCACCGTTACTAACACTGCCGTAAGGGCATAACCACAAAAACGCCGCTGCGAAAGCGTAACTAGCGGACCCTGGAGGCCAAAGCCCCTTCTGTCATCCTGAGCGCAGCGAAGGATCTCAAGAAGTTGAGTACGGATGCTGTTGAAGTCGAGGTACACTGGTGCTGAAAATCAACGGTAGCGATAGGCGTAGCATCTGAGATCCTTCGCTGCGCTCAGGATGACAGGGGGGATAGAGTACCGTTGGTTCAACATATGGGCGGCTGTGTCCGTCTTGACAAGCAGCGGCTTTCCTTGCAATGAAACATTGACGGTGGTATAGTTGGGTACCTGAAGAGCCGGTAACTGAAGGCCCGTGCGGCACGTTTACACGAGGGCCTTCGACAAGCCAACGGCCTCACAAAGGGGAGAGGGAGACATATGGAGGACACGGGAGCGCAAGGGACCCGGCCCGCGCGACCTGAGGCACGGCAGACTAGACCTGCCTCGCCCGAGCCTGCCCCACTTACGATGCAGGACCTCCTCGACCAACTCCGCCAGGCTCTGCCCCCTGAGACCAACAGGCACCTCCAGAATGCCACCCGCGAAGCGTTGCTGGCGGGCTACAGCCTGTGGAGGCACTTCAATAAGAGTACATCCGGCAACTCAGGTCCAAAAGTCCGCAAACGCATCGACGTTGAGTAATTACTAATTACGAATTACTGATTACGAATTAGTGGAGAAGCAGACGCTACCCGTAACTCGTTACTCGTAACTCCGAATTAGTAATTCGTAATTAGTAATTCGTAATTAGTAATTCGTAATTTGGAGAAAAGACTACAGATGGCCGATGCCACCTCGCACCAGGACGACAACCCGGTAAAAGGCCAGGGCAAGCGCAAGGGCGCTGCCGGTGAAGGTAGCCCCAACGGCACCCCGCAGAAGTCCGCGCGTCCCAAGCGCAAAGCCGGGGCAGCCAACCTGCCGCCTTTCATCATCGTTGAAGACGTGGCTTACCTCGATTCGGACGAGGAGAACCTGGCATCTTCCAAAGAGAAGATCGACATCTCCTCGATGGACGACCTCGACGTGGCCGAGCGGTTCGACCTGGGCGATACGATGTCCCGTTCGGGTGGGGCGCGCGGCGAGAGCCTCGTGGAGCTACTGGACGAGGCCTTCGATACGCTGGCCCTTGACGAGAGGGACGGCTCAAGCGAGCCTGCCAAGGGTAAGCGCGCAATAACCCGCACCAGCGCTTCCATCACCAGCATCGACTCCAACGGCATCGTCGCAGAGGTCGAAATTGACGAGATAGCCATCAGCGAGCCTGGCGCCGACACCGAGTTCGAGGAAGAAGGCGAGCCTGACGTTGACGAGCTACAGAAGGTAGCCGCCGTGGAGGCAGACAAGCCCGAGGAGCTAGAGCGGTTCATCGACCGCGCCCTCACGATGGAAGGCGTGTCGGTAGACGACTCGGTGCGGATCTACCTGCGCGAGATCGGCCGCACCGCCCTGCTCAAGTCGCCCGACGAAAGCGCACTGGCTGAGCGTATGACCCAGGGCCGCAACGCCGTTGTCGAAATGGAGATGCTCAAGGAGAGCCTCAACGACGGCAGCCTTGACCCCACGATTATAGAGAGCCGCATGCGCGAGCTTGAAGCGCTCAAGCGTTCGGGCGACCAGGCCAAGCAGATACTGGTGCAGGCCAACCTGCGGCTGGTAGTGAGCATCGCCCGGCGCTATATAGGTCGTGGCCTGTCGCTGCTCGACCTGGTGCAGGAAGGCAACATCGGCCTCATGAAGGCGGCGGACAAGTTCGACCACCGCAAGGGCTTCAAGTTCTCCACCTACGCCACATGGTGGATACGCCAGGCCATCACCCGCGCCATCTCCGACCAGAGCCGCACGATACGCCTGCCGGTGCACGTCACCGAGATGGTCACCAAGCTGCGCCGGGCGGCCCACGAGCTTCAGCAGCAGCTCCTGCGCGAGCCGACCGAGGAGGAGCTTGGCAAAGAGCTAGGCATGCCCGCCGAGAGGGTACGCCGCATCCTCGACATGGCCCGCCACCCCGCCTCGCTCGACGCGCCCATGGAGGAGGGAGAAGACAGCTTCCTGGGCGACTTCATCGAGGACGAGAGCACGGGCGCGCCGGAGGAAGAGGCCTCCCGCCAGATGCTCAAGGAGCAGGTGGAAGACATCCTGAGCAAGCTGACCGAGCGCGAGCGCAAAATACTCGAGATGCGCTACGGCCTGGCCGATGACCGCCCCCGCACGCTGGAAGAAGTGGCCCGCGAGTTCAACATCACCCGTGAGCGCATCCGCCAGATAGAGACGCGCATCCTGCGCAAGCTGCGCTACGCCCGCTACGGCGCGAGCAAGCTAAAGGGCTACCTGGACTACTAATAGATCGACATTTCACATAGCCTCTGATCGAGAGATTCAGTAGCCGTCCTTTTGCAAAGAGGGCGGCTATTGGTTATAGGGAACATCTATGTCCGCGATCTGCTCTGAGGTTAGCACAATGCTAAAAGTCGCTTTGTTGAGAAATTGCCGAAAAGTGCCCGCGACACACGAGAGCAGCCCAAATGTGAACTGCTCTCGTGTGTTCAAAGTACTGTATACTGCCAAGGAGCTAGGGATGTTTAGTCATGACACGATATGGAATGTGGAAAACTTGTGATACAATAAAGTTCTTACGTGTAATTACTTTTTCCAGTTCACCAAATGGTAATGCAAATCTCTTCTTTCGCCTCCTAGAAGGTGCAACAGTATGCCTGGTGTCTCCGAGCATGCATCAATAAATCCGGATCTGCTGCGTTGGGCACGTGAAACCAGCGGGTATAGTCTCGAAGCGGCAGCCAAGAAGATTGATATAGATCCAAGTCTACTGTTACGTGCCGAACAGGTTACAGCAACACTCACTGTTCCTCAGTTACGAAAAGCTGCAGTAGCGTATAAACGTCCTGCTGATATTTTCTATTTATCTGAGCCGCCTGCTCCTCTTCCTCAGCCACGTGACTTCCGCACAGTAGGTAATACCAATGCGCAGAATCCGGAGTTGACACCGGATATGCGCCTTGAGTGGCGTCGTGCCTTACTGAAGCGTGCGACAGCTCTTGAACTTCTTGCTGAGCAAGGTGAGAGCCCTCCCACAATAAGTATAAAAGCTAAGATTAGTGAGGATCCTGAGGGAGTTGCTCAACGTGTAACTAACTGGCTGGACATTTCGGCTCCTAAGCGTCCTTATAATCGAGCACCACGTTTGATGCTGAACAATTGGATCAGACTCATTGAAGCTCATGGAGTACTGGTTTTTCAAACTTCGGGAATCGAAATCGAAGAGGCACGAGGTCTATCCTACTGGGCCAAGGAATTGCCTTTTATTCTCTTGAATGGTAAAGATGCTTACCGACCAAGGTTATTTACACTTCTTCACGAACTTGTCCATCTCTTGTTGCGTGAAACTGGTTCAGCCTGCGATCCATTACGAAGTGGGGTAAACCTAAGCCCTATCGAAACCTTTTGTAACCGTGTCGCTGCTGCTATTCTAATTCCACGAGAGAATATCCTTGAGCATCCCTTAGTCATTCGCCGAACATCGGTTAGACAGAGATGGCCGGATTCAGTCATTCAGAAACTGGCTGATAAATATGGTGTAAGCCGGCAGGTCCTGCTCATTCGCTTGCAGCATTTGGGTCTGACTGATAGTTTGTTTGTTCAAAATCGGCTTGAAGCCTTTGAGGAAGAATATAGACGGAGTGAACTCAATAAACCGAAGGTCGTTAGGACCGGAGGGCCTCTACCCTCCAGCATAGCACTACGGGATAATGGTCGCAGGTTCTGTCGGCTAGTGCTCACTGCCGTTGATGCGAACGTGATCTCAGAGATAGACGCGGCCAACTATCTGGGCTTGAAGACGAAACACTTTGATACGATACGAGACGCTATCGAGCGGGCAGGGTAGCTCGGTGAGTCTTCAAGTCCGTTATGTTTTTGATAGTGATGTTTGGATGGAGATTAGAGTCCGCTACCCAAAAGACATCTTTGTGCCCATTTGGGATGATTTGCGTAACTTGGTCGAGGCGGGCTTGCTGAGATCTCCAGAAGAGGTACTTATTGAGTGCCGCCAGGGCTGGGATGACTTAGAAAATATACTGAGGACAGAGTTCCCGGATTTGAGTGTTCCAGCAGATGATGCTTTCCTGAAAGAAGTAGCGAAAGTTAGAACTCTCTGCCCGAAAATTCAGGATCCCAATAGCACAAAGAACTCTGCTGACCTTCATGTATTGGCGCTTGCGACTAGGCTTCAAGCTACTGTTGTAAGTAATGAGCGGCGCTCGAAGTTTCCTAATCTAAGTCAGAAGATACCTAATGGGTGTGATATTTTGAACCTTCGGTGCCTTAATTGGCTAGATTTTTTGCGTGAGAGGCCGCCTTTGGTTAGCTCATAACCCTTTGTTGCACATGCAGTTCCCAGCTACTATGATATAATTTTCCTCACGCTTACCTGGCATAACAATTAGAGCTCGTAGAGACTCTTCGAAGTCCGTAGAAGCCCGATGGCAACCCGCAAGGTTGCTTCGGGCTTTTCTATCTGTAAAACTCCTACACCTTTGTGATGGCAGGGGTTCTCTATATTTGACTGAGTGGCTACCTGGACTACTAGGTCTAGGGTTTCGACCTCATGTTCATTTAGGGTATAATTTGGGAGTGGGCTTACCGCCCACTCTTCTGTTTTGTGCCCTTCTAAACACAAGTTGCTCGCTACACGTGCGGCCCCCATTTAGCCGCACCTTTCTACTTCTCAGGAACAGGCAAGGAACATGGAAAGATCAAGACGAAGACCAAGATACAGGCGGCCCTTACTCTTGCTCATGCTGCTATTCGTCGTTGGGGGCATCGGGTACGGCGTCTATTATCTCTTAGGTCAAAACACAGATTTACTCGCCCCTTCCAATAACACGGCCCAGGCACCAGGCGCGGACGAGTGGCCCGCCTACATGTACGACGGGGGGCGTAGCGGCTTCAACACGGGCGAGAAGCGACTCTCCCCCGACAATGCCGGAAAGCTCAAGCTGCTCTGGAAGGCGCAGTTGGGCAACGTGCTGGCCGCCCAGCCTATCGTCAAGGGCGATGTCGTGTACGTCGGCTCGTGGAACGGCTTCCTGTACGCCTTGAACACCAAGGACGGCTCGGAGCTTTGGAAGAAGGACCTGGGCCGCACCACCTCCAAACGTTGCGCGCCCGACGTGGCCGGTATCAGCTCGGCCCCCGCTGTCACCGACGACGCCCTCTACATAGGTGGCGGCGACGAGTACTTCTACGCCCTCAACCCGAAGACGGGCGAGGAGCTATGGAAGTTCAAGACGGGGGACAACAGCGAGGCGGGAGGGGCCTACAACTGGGCCTCCCCTATCGTGCATGGCGACCGCGTCTACACCGGCATCGCCTCCTTCTGCGACAGGCCCTTCACCCACGGCGAGATGTGGGGCCTCAACAGGGCCACGGGCGCGGTCGAGCAGCAGGTGCGCTTCGTGCCGGAGGGCCAGCGCGGGGGCGGCATCTGGACCTCACCCACCGTGGACGAGGCCACCGGCAACTTCTACGTGACCACCGGCTCCGGCGACTACTACATCCAGCACAGCTACAGCCTCGCCCGCCTCAACGCGCAGACGCTGGCCGTGGAGGACGCCTGGCAGATACCGATTGAGGTGCAGGTATTCGACGGCGACTGGGGCACCACCCCTACCCTCTTCCGGCACCGCGACGGGGGGCTTATGGTGGGCGCGATGGCGAAGAACGGCTACTATTACGCCTTCGACACGGCCAACATGCGTAAAGCCCCGGCCTGGAGCATGAAGATAGGCGACGGCGGCTCCTGCCCGCAGTGCGGCGACTCGATGATCTCCTCCAGCGCCTACGCCTACGACACCGTATACGCGGCGAGCGGCTATATCTCCCTCGGCCAGGCGCAGAAGTTCCCCGGCATGGTGTACGCGCTCGACCCATCCACCGGCGGCGTCAGGTGGTCGCACCCGACGCAAGGCTCGGTGTTCGCGGCGCTGTCGGGGGCGAATGGCTTGTTGGTCGCCGCCCCAGACGACACAGTGGAGGTGCTGGACGCCGCCACCGGCAAGCTGCTGTGGGAGTACGCGACCGGGGGAGTGATATACGCCGCGCCCACCATAGCGGGCGGGGTGCTCTACGTGGCCTCCACCGACGGGTTCGTGTACGCCTTCAGCGCCGGGCCATACGACGACAACCCGCAGCCGTACAAGGTTGAGACCGTGGGCAGCAACCCCCCCGGCTTCACCCCGTTTCGCACCCCCATGCCCGCACCTAAGCTCCAGGGCGCGGAGCAGTGCTTCCAGGACACGGGACATTGCGTGCACGGCGGCTTCCTCGACTTCTGGCGCGACAACGGTGGTCTGGACCGCCTAGGCCCTGCTGTCACCGACGAACTGAGCGAGGCCGGGCGCACCGTGCAGTACTTCCGCAACGCCGTGCTCGAAATCAGCCCCGACCTGGACGGCAGCGGCGCTCGGGTGAGACTGGGCAGGCTCGACTTCCGCCTCTTCTACCCCACCCCCACCAACGAGGCGTTCGACCCGGCAAACCCCGTCCCTGGTGCCTCATACGTGCCCGAGACGCGCCACAACCTCTCCGAACCGTTCCTGTCTTTCTGGCGGGCGCACGGTGAAGTAGCAGGCCTCGGTTACCCTGTCAGCGAGCCGCACGACGAGTACAGCGTGCTGGACGACACAGTCCGCCGGGTGCAGTACTTCGAGCGGTCTCGCCTGGAAGTGGTGGAGGGGCCGGGCGGTACCGAGCAGGTGAGGCTGGGAGCGTTGGGCCTGCAACGGTACCAGCAGCGGTATGGCACTCTGCCGTAGATTCCCACACTACGAATAGAGCGGAAGGGTAGAGCACTTGGCACTGCACGCCTCCGAAGGACACATCGGGCCGCGCCCGCCGTTCGACTTCGACAAATCGAGGGAGTTCCTGGCCGGGTTCGCCCCTACCCAGAAGGGACACAGGCCGGAGGCAGAGGCATTCACCAGGGCGCTCTCCATCGAAGGTCAGGTCGTGGCTTTTCAACTTACTTCCACGAGCAGTGTAGAAGAGCCGGAGTTGCATTACACTCTGCTGTCCGAGCAAGCGATAGACGAGACCACACAGCGTAGGGTGCTCGACCGCGTTACCCTCTACCTCAGCCTGAACGACGACCTTGAGCCGTTCTACAGCATAGGCCGCGCCGACCCACTCTTCGCCCCTGTCGTGGAGCGCCTGTACGGCTACCACCAGGTGAAGTTCCTCTCGCCCTTTGAGGCGGGGTGCTGGGCGGTGCTGACGCAGCGCAACGCCATGTCCGAAGCCCGCAAGATGCGCGCGGTGCTGGTGAAGCGATACGGCACCAGCATAGAGGTCGATGGCGCGACCCACTGGGCCTTCCCCGAACCCACTCAGCTAGCCGTAGCCGACCCACACGACCTATCGGCAATCGCGCAGAACGAGAAGAAGGGCGAGTACATGCAAGCCCTCGCCCGCGCCTTCGACCAGGTAAGCGAGGAGTTCCTGCTCTCAGCCCCTTACGCCGAGGTAGAGGCCTGGCTGCGCGGCATCAAAGGCGTGGGCGAGTGGACGGCCACATTCATCCTGCTACGGGGCCTGGGCCGCACCGAGAAGGTGCCTATGGAGAAGAATATGCTGGCTGCCATCTCGCGGGTGTACGGAGGGGGCAGGTCGTTGAGCGAAGGCGAGGCTAAGGAGTTAGCTTCGACGTACGGTGGGTGGCAGGGGTACTGGGCGCACTACCTGCGCGCTGACGTATGACAGCCATTATTGAGCCAATAAAGGTCCTTGAACGTAGAGCAGACTCGGTGAGTCTGCTCTACGGCGTTCAGGGCCTTCAGAAGCCATCGCCATGCAAGATTCGCTACATGATAGCGGGATAGCGCCACAGCTTGGAAAATTCTACTGGGTAATTAGGTCAGCCGTCAATATATGAACCAAAGGGTTGTATTAAATTGATTTTGCCGAAAAGTAACACTATCCCATAATCTACTCTGGCGTTATACTGACACTCCAAGCTTTGTAACGCCTGGCCTGTGCAGCATTGCAAGGTCAGCCATTAGCCAATCCTTACGTCGGCGGACGCAAGTGTGGGAGGAGGGTCCACATGACTACGATAGAGTTGCAGAACATCCAGAACCGCAACCGCACGCACTGCGGGTCGGGAGCGCCTGCGGCCGAGCGGCCAACACTGCGCACCTATATTGAAGGGCCGGTTGATATGTCGCCGGGAGTGTTGCTCCGCTATTACGTCAACCCCGACCCGGCGAGTGGCAGCAGCGACAGCAACGACGGCCGAACTCCAGCCACCGCCTTCAGGACCGTCACGCACGCCCTACGGCGCGTACCGTTCGTTGCGCTGCCTGGCGCCGGGACCCCCGCTCCTATCCCAAGCAACGCTTTCGAGATCAACTTGATGCCAGGGGGTGACTTCTATACCGCCGCCAATGAAGTCACGGCTCCACCTACGAGTAGCATGGCTGAGAGCGAAGCTTACTTTGACGGCTCAAGTGGTTCGCTCTTCTTCAATCAGAGGGCCGGGAGCGCTACCCGCCCGATAATCGTACAGGGGTACTCCGGGACTGCGACGCCACCTTCCGGCAATATGCGCCCGCGCCTGCAATTCAGGCTCAATTTTGGCAGCGTGCAGTACGTTTACCTGAAGCACCTGCGGGTGGATATTACCTCGGCCATTCCTTTCACGGGCAACATCGATGCTGCCCAATTCCATACCTTGCAGCCGGATATGACCATCCCATACCCGCTGGGTACCCACCACCTCCTCATCCGCAACTGTGACATCTTCGGCGGCGGCGCACCCGGCAGTCCAAGGAGCCACGAGGTACTGAAGGTCAATCAGTCCCAGCATGTGTTCGTTGAAGGGTGCCAAATTCATGGCGCTTTCGATGGGACCGGGGGAGCCAACGCCATAGACTTCGTTGCCGTGCAGTATGGGCACATTGTGGACTCCGACATCTACGATAGCCCAAATGACTGGTGTGTCTATGTGAAAGGTGGTTCGGCCTACTTTCGAATCGAGGGTAATCGCATACACGATGGCAACAGGGGTTTCTCAGCGGGCGAAGGCACTACTTGCGACTTCATGGCCCGCCCGTGGTGGCACTACGAGGCGTATGCCATCCAGTTCGTAAACAACCTCATCTACAATACCCCCGGTACTGGAGTTGGAGTGTACGGCGGCTATGATGTCTTGTTGGCACACAATACCCTGTACAACGTGGGTACAACCTCTCAGATGGTTGCGCTTGGATTTGGTCAGCGTGACTGCGTGGATGCCACCGTGTGCAGAAATCAAATGAATCAGCTGGCATGGGCAACCACTGATAGCGCTACCAGAGACATGGTGCCCAACCGCTACGTGTACTTCTACAACAACGTCCTGCTCGTCGATAGCACGGCCAGCGGCTTCAGCATATTCGACATTGCAGCGGACCTCCCTAACCCCAACGAAGCAATGGACCCCGCATCGCCGTACCCGTCCAATCTCCGGCATGCTCCCCGCACCGACGACCCCGCCACAACTGATGTTAATGAGAGCCGCACCCTGGGTGCCAATGAACAGTTGGAGGTGAGGGGTAATTTCGTGGGTGTGGCTGGCGTCATGGACGTTATAGGGCAAGGCTGGTTTGTCGGCGCTCATTCGATGGTGAGAGAGGATGCTTTCCGGGCCGACTTCCGGCGGCTCAATCGTAGCGATGGAGCGGTGCCGGAGCTTAACACCGTCACAACCGATCTAAACAACTTCCTGCGGCCCGCAAGTGCCGGAAGTAACGTGCTGGAGAGCAACACGGGAATATCCAGGGTCGCAAATCTGCCCGGTCCTCCGCCGATGTGGCTGAGTGACCTACCCCCGGCAGGCGCGCCGGAGGAGCGCCCTACCCCCTGGGCTACGTACCACAACGTCGATCTCGACTACGACAAAATGTGCCGTGGGACCGCGCTCATACCCGGTGGCCGTACCCAGCCGCTCACATCGGGGCCTATGCCCACCACTATGTTGGAGTTTGTCGAGGTTGGCGCGCCTGCCATCAATTACTTCTTCGACGCGGACGGCAGTATCATCGTCAACGATAGCGTGGCGAACTTCGTCCTCCGAGACACTACGGGCAACGCCTTCTTACAGTCGCGCACGTCACCTCCCGGTGAGGCAGGCACGCCAGGCGCGGGACTGACTGAGTACCTGTACCGGATTGACCTCCAACAGCTCACAAGTAGCGGCTCTCCCGCCATGATGCCGTGCGTTGCTTCCCTCAGCATCGAATTCGGCCCGGTTGTGGCCCTGGACTACAACCGCAGGGGTAGGCCCAGCCACGTTTTTGTGGTCACGAGTGGAGGGATGGGCAGCGTGGGTCCAAGCAGCGTGAGGCAAGCTGGTAACGTAATCACATTCAGCTTTGCTCCCCCGGCATGTGCAGGAGCGACTCCAGGGAGTGGGGTCAGCACATTCTTCTTTGGCATGGCCTCCCCCTACCCACCACGTGACCTGGTAGCAGTGGTACGTGATACAGCCGGGAACGAGTACAACCTTGCCGGACGCGGGCCTGCATTCCCGTAACGAACAAGAATATGCACCCTTGAGCAGTGACGGAGACCCGATCCCTTGAGATCAGGTCTCCTTTTTCTTAGCTGGTCGTGCGTCGCAGCTACACGGTGGGGTCAGGAAACAAGGTCACCTTGACATTGCTCGCAGCCCCGGAACTACGGTCGAATCGAGCGCTTTCCGCACATAGTGAACCACGTTGATGAATCTAGGGTTTGATTATTGTACATGTAGGAGAGAGCACCATGCACAACAGGAGGTACCTACATGGCAATTTACGTCATACGGCGACTGTTCCAGGGCTTAGTGGTGCTGCTGGCTGCCACGTTTCTCACCTATAGCATATTCGTGATCACGCCCGGGGGGCCGCAGGACCAGATAAAGGAGTTGCGCGCCCTGGGCGCACGGGGCCAGCCGCCAA
Organism: Chloroflexia bacterium; assembly: GCA_036388595.1. Classification (GTDB taxonomy): domain Bacteria; phylum Chloroflexota; class Chloroflexia; order QHBQ01; family JADMIH01; genus JADMIH01. The sequence goes on along the minus strand of DASVRN010000029.1, from coordinate 44,305 downwards.
ACGAGCGTCTCATCCAGCAGATACTTGCAGCCTACAAGCTCGACTCGCCATACCCGGTAAACTACCTGCGCTGGTTGTTCGATCCGCTTGAAACTCAGGAGCTGGACCGCAACGACAACACCCGGTATATCCCGAAGGGCCTGGATGTGAACATCCTGGGCTTTCAGATTAAAGGCTCGGGCCTGCTTACCGGGGACCTGGGCAACTCGCTGCAACTAGCCAAGGGCACACCGGCGATGGAGCTGGTAGTTTCCAGGCTGGGGAACACCCTGGCCCTCACCTTGAGCGCCTTGCTCATATCCTTGCTGATCGCTCTGCCGGTCGGCATCATCTCGGCGGTCAAACAATATTCCAAACTCGATTACACCGTGACTACCTTCTCCTTTTTCGGCCTCTCGATGCCCACATTCTGGCTGGGACTGATGCTGATCGTTTTTGCGGGCGTTATCGCCAAGCAACTCAACCAGAACGGCTGGGACTGGATGCCATACCTGCCTACCGGCTTCGCCTACGACATAGACCAGGAAAACAACCTGATGAATCGCATATACCACCTGGTGCTGCCGGTAACTGTGCTCTCCTTTGTGAACATCGCCCAGTTCTCGCGCTTCGTGCGGGCCTCCATGCTTGAGGTGCTGCGCCAGGACTACGTGCGCACGGCCTGGGCCAAGGGATCGACCCAGCGCAGCGTGATTCTGCGGCACGCCCTGCGTAACGCCCTGATGCCGGTTATCACGATTGTCACATTGTCCCTGCCGTTTCTCTTGTCGGGCGCTATTGCCACCGAGACGATCTTCTCGTATCCCGGCATGGGACAGCTCTTCTTCGCGGCGATAACGCTGGTAGACCTGCCTATCGCCATGACCTTCCTCACCATAGTCACCACCTTGATCATAGCCTCCAACATACTGGCAGACGTGCTGTACGCGGTGGCCGACCCGCGTATCCAGTACAGCTAGGTACCAGGGGTACCAGGGCTGCCCTTCATGGCCGCTGTGTGAGGCAGAGTGTAACTGAAGAATGGAATAAGCCCATACCGCCCCGAAACCATGTCAGGAGTGGGCTACATTCCAAGCTAAACCTGGGGAACTGTGACATAAGCCTGAGTTTGTCGTTGAATGGCAAACTCAGGCTTGTGTCACAGTTAGTACCATGCTAATGAAGGAAAGTCAGCCCACAGGGCACCATGCGTGTGAGAAGCCATATAAGGTGCCAGGCGACGCCCCACGATTGAAATCGGGGGCTACACTTTGCAAAGTCCCTGCGGGACGGGCTATGTGCAAGAGGGCCACTCTTGTGAGAGTTGAGAGTTGAGAGTAGAGAGAGTAGGAAGGTAAAGGAGTAGAGGAAGTCCCCTTGTGGGACTTGGTAAAGTGTAGCCCCCGATTTCAATCGTGGGGCGTCGCCTGGCACCTTATATGTCTGCATTTGCTGACTTTCCTTCGTTAGCATGGTACTTAGGATCTGCACCTGTGCAGTACCATCAGGTAGCTTCCTGGCACCTTAATAGGTTATTGGGTACCTCCACCCATGTAGCTATACTCCAGATAGCAGCTAGATAGCTAATTCAACCATATCTCTCAGGCTGAGTATTATAGGACCCTTTCTATACTCAGCCGTAGCAGGGTGCCATATATTATGTCGCCTTTGTTTCTTCTTTATTACCGCTCTATTACTACATACAAAAGGGAAAGTATGCACGGTAATAAATCGAGAGTACCGGCGCTCTCCGGTCTGCTCACACTGCTGATTATCGCAGGAGTAGTGGCAGTGGGGGCGGCAGCCTCCAAAGCGGACATAGCCTCGGCAAGCATGCGTGCAGGCACCGCACAGGGCAGCACCGCACCCACTTTACCCACTTTCCGCCTGGACCCTCGCCTGAAAGTAATCGCGCAGACCGAAAAGCAGCCTGCGCAGATCAGCGTAGCCACACCCACCGCCACGGAGACGTTCACCAGCACCGGCACGGCAACAAATACTCCCACCGAGACTACTACCCCCACCAGCACGGCCACCAAGACCAATACAGTCACCAGCACGCCCGAGCAGCCGCGTCTGATTATCTCATCTGTAGATGTCTACAAGCTGGACGGCAACAGTAAAGAGTTGAACGTAGTGGTGTGGCTGGTCGATCAGAACGACCGGTACGTGACAGATGCGAGTTTTGTCCACATCCAGGCTACGAGCGCAGTTGGACAGACTTATTCTGAGATACTACAGAATATGGGCAATGGCAGCTACCGACTATGTGGCTGGGGCAAGTTCAGCGGCGGGGCGGGGAACGTTTTAGTTGAGGTGCTCGGCAGGAAAACCGGCTACCAGGATGCAACTGGCACTACTACAAACAAGACCGGTTCGTACTGTGGCGTCACTCCTGCCACTACTTCCACTCCCACCAGCACCAGCACCAGCACCAGCACCGCCACTGAGACTGCCACTGAAACGCCGACAGCTAGCGAAACCGCTGCCGAGACAAGCACGCCTGCCTACACGGCCACAAGTACTGCTACAGCTACGGCCACAGGTACACATTCTGCCACAACTACTGCCACAGCCACCCAGACCTCGACTGGAATATCATCATCGACCAGCACTGAGGTGCCAAACTCCACAAGCACACCTGCCGCAGCCACCACAACCACCACAGCCACGCGCACATCGACAACAGAACCCTCTCAGACAAGCCCCGCATCAGCAACGGGCACCGCAGTACCGCCGGCTACCTCGACGGCCTGCCCGGTCCGCTTCAACGATGTACATGAAGGCTCTACCTTCTACTCGTATGCCAGGTGCATGGCCTGCCGTGGGGTCATCTCAGGCTACGGCTGTGGAGCAGCGGGTGAGCCATGCCCCGGCTCCTACTTGCGACCAGGTGCGAACGTAACGAGGGGGCAGATATCCAAGATGGTGGCTATTGCCGCAGAGCTTGTAGAGCCGGTAGGTGTCCGCAAGTTCGAGGATGTGCCGGAGGGCAGTACCTTCTACCTGTGGATACAGCAGCTTGCCAACAGCGGTGCCATCCGTGGCTATCCTTGCGGCGGCACCAACCCCTCTACTGCCGCAGCGGAGCCTTGCGTGGGACCGGGTAACCGGCCCTACTTCCGCCCCAACAACATCACCACACGGGGGCAACTGAGCAAGATAGTGTCGGAAGCCGCAGGGTTCACAGAAGACCCAGGTGTTCAGCAGTTCGGTGATGTGCCACCCGATGCAACCTTTTCCGTGTGGGTACAGCGTCTCTACAACAGGAATGTGGTGAGTGGCTATACCTGCGGAGGCACCAATCCGGCTACCGGAACCGCAGAACCATGCGACGCCTCGTCCAGGCCATACTTCCACGTAAACAACAACGTTACCAGGGGGCAGGCCTCCAAGATAGTCGCCGAAACTCACTTCCCTAACTGTGTGACACCAGCCAGGAGATAGCTACAACTTTCAACGCTGGGCAGGGCTGTGCTGCATACAAGCTTCCCCGGGTGTACCCGGACTCTAAAAGTAATCTCACAAATAGCAGCCCCAAGTACTGGCGACAAAGCCCCGCCCTTGTCATTTCGAACCCTTCAGCTACGCTCAGGGTAAACTCCGTGAGAAATCTCGTCCTACACCTGGATGTTACCTCTTTCTTACGGTGCTAGGATGCTATTTTCCTGAAAGAAAGGTGGTACTTGGGTGCTGAGGGACGAGATTTCTCACGGAGTTTACCCTGAGCGTAGCTGAAGGGTTCGAAATGACAAGGACCAACTCATGTGCTCATCTCCTCATCCCTATTTGTAAGATGGCTTCTAGTGACTCCTGGTCGTGTTTCATAAAGGTACGGTTTTGGCACTGAGTTGTACTGGACGATAATCACTCAGTCTTGATCTGAAACGAACAGGAGGACCAGTTCCCTGTGTGGAACGGGCCTCCTGTCTGCTCATCCATGCCAGAGTTGAAGCCCGTAGCTACTTCCTGGGGTAGATCATGGTATGTGCAGTATTTACGGAATGCCGCGTCCCCGTTATACTAAACGTGAGACGCACAAAAGAGTAGATCAAGATGAGAGCGTATGCTGAAAATACGCTCTATCGGGTCCTTATGCGCGAACACCGCACGAAACTAACCTTACTTGCCTTATCAATTCTTCTGCTGGTTGCGGCAGTCGGTATCTTCCTATTAGCCTCCTCAGGTACCAGCAAACCAGCAAACACAGACGCAGCTCAACGTCCCAGCTCCCCTGAACGTACGGACCAGGGGACCGCAATGCCCATAGCGACTGTAACGAGAATACCTGTTAGAAGGACGGCCACCTTACCGCCACCACCTACAATCCCCCAGCGAAGCGAGATTGTGGTTACCGTGGTAACGCCAGGACCCTGGAATCCAGCTACTCCTGCCGTCTGGCCTATTCCTTCAGTCGGACCTACTGAAATGGCCCGGACCCGGATTATTAGGAACCGTGTGGAATTGTGGGACGCCCCTGGTGTAGTCATTGCGCAGAGCACCAAGACTACATCTGATGGTAAAAAGAGGATTCGTACCTATATGGTTGAGGAGATCATCCTTGCCCAGCCCACCGAAATATTTATTAGCGCCAGTGAAATAATCACCATATCGAGAGCGTGGCGGTTTACCATCCTGGGTCAGGTACCCAACGTGAGTAACGATAGTTTCTACATCTCCCTGAGGGGCCTTCCCTTCCACCTCCCCAGCGCCGTCCCGCGCGACCCCCCTGGTAGCGACTCTATGGGATACTTTCGGGGCATTTTTAATAGCCCCTATTATAGCCCTCCACCGGGCTATATGGATGAGCACATCCGCTGTGAAGACAAAGGGGATAGGTGTGTCGCTATACTTACGAAACCCGATCTCTTGCAGGAGGGCGCTTGTATCTCGGTTACTTACGGCTACCTCTCGCCAATGATACTGCCTGAGACCCTGCACTTCAGCGTAGCTCCAGGTACGGCTTCTGGTCCCGAGCCTTAGGGGCTGTTGGACATCTACAACGCATAGCGAATCCAGAGGTGTGGTCTCGAAGTGGCGGACCGTTCAGGGGCGAGAGGAGATATAGCATCTCCTCTCTTTTTAACCCTTATTGCACCCTTTTTCTCGAGTAACACAGCAGACCGAAAGTTTGCCACCCCCGATATGACCAAAAGTTTGTCGTTAAACGACACACCTGGATTTGTGCCGCAAAGTAGAACAAATTTGTGCATTTCGTGCGTAAACTATTGACATTTTAGAACAAATTTGCTATAATTCTCTTGCAGGCTAACGGAGGACCTGACTGCTGAGGAGGTCCGAAGAAGCGCCCGCACAGAAGTTGATAATCGAGTTGAGAGCTTGGATGAAGAGTTTTAGAGCTTAGGAGGAAACGGTAGTGAGTGCTAAGAAGATTGAGCAAGAAGAGTTTCTAGCGGAAGTTCCGGCTGAGGTTGCGGGGGCGGCCATTGTGCCCGCTTCGTTGCTTGCCGACACCCCCAACCTGGCGGAAGGCTCTGATGCCGGTAACGGCAACGGTGCTAAGAGCAAGAGTGGCAAGACGGCCACCGCCCGCACCCCATTCGATCCCACCCAGTACCTCAGCAATTTCGATGGTCGGGAGTACCTGGAAGTCAAGTGGCGGCTCCTGTGGCTGCGCAACGAGCACCCCGAGGCCCGCATGAGCACCGAGATCGTGCAGCATAACGAGGAAGGCGGCTTCGCCCTCTTCCGCGCCGAGGTGGAGATACCCGGTGGCGGCAAGGCGACCGGTTGGGGCTCCGAGACGGTGCGCGATTTCCACGACTACATCGAGGCAGCGGAGACCAAGGCGTTGGGCCGCGCGCTCGCAGCTCTCGGCTACGGCACGCAGTTCTGCCAGGACTTCGACTTCTCGGCTAACGCCCGCCCCGGCACCAACCAGGTGGTGGACGCGCCGGTGAACCTGGCCGACCGCCGCAACAACAGCTATGCCGCCAGGGGCACCGGCACCAACGGCAACAGCAACGGCAGCAAGAGCGGTGGTTTCACCAACAGCGGCTTCAGGACCGCAGCCTCGAACGACGGGGGCCGCATGCCCGCAGAGGACGATGATTTCGACCGTCTGCCGTCCGCCGAGGTTTCTCCGAGTGGCTCGGCGGCCACCGAGAAGCAGATCAAGGCGATCTATGCCATAGGACGCGCCAGCAAGCGCCTCTCCGAAGGCCAGGTGGACGACCGCTCGGTGGAGATCTTCGGCGTTCGCCCCCAGGAGCTGACCAAGGCCGAGGCTTCGCAGCTGATCGATCTGCTGAAGGGCGACACAGCGGCATAATGCAGAAACGTGAAACGTGAAACGTGATGCGGTTGATGAAGCAGCGTCACCGGAAACGAAGCACTACGTTTAGCGAGCCGCATCACGTTTCACGTTTCACGTTTCAGAACCAGGAGATAGGCAATGACAGACGAGATGTATACCACCAAACAGGCGGCGATATACCTGGGGCTTACCGAGTCCGATGTGCGGCTGGCGATCCGCGAGGGTAAGCTGCGGGCGTGGACCATGCCGATGAGCCGCAACCTGCTCGTGCGCCGCAGCGATTTGATGCGTATGCGCGAGTCTGGGGCCCACGCCAATCTCACCCGCCAGTTGCCGCTGTTCGCCGCTGACAGCTATGGGACGCGCAAGAAGCGTCAACAGGAGAAGGCGAGCGAGTCGGACGTGGCGTAATGGCTCGTGGTTAGCTGAATAGATTGGCAACAAAGTTGCGCGAATAACGAAGCCGGGTAGCTCCAAGTGGAGTCCCGGCTTTGTTGTTTGCTGTGCCCTTGCCTCTTATTCCTCTGAAGCCGCCGGGTGCCCGCTGGAAGTCTGGACAAAGCGGCATAGAGGGTTAGAGGGTTAGAGGGTAGAGATCATGGGGCGCAGTCCAGGAGTGTAACCAGGGTGTCGCCAAGTTGCAGTTGGGGGTTCCTGTTCGGCCACCGGTATGAGCAACTTCCCCAACCGAGCGCAGTAGGGAGTACGGTTGAGGCTTGCTGGGAGGAAACTTTGGATACGTACAGGCCCACGAAGGGACCCACCACCATGGTATCATTTCCACCGAGACTTACGCCCGCCACTATGCTGCACGGTGCCAATACCAGAAAAGACAAGAACACGATCAAGCTGGCGGCGCAACAACTACTACGCTTCACCTTTACGTGCATAGGATTCCCCGTGGATGGCTCAGTTACTTAGAACTCAGTTCAGGACCTGGAAGATAGAGGTTGTATGGGCAGGCCCCCGTGCTTACCCTGGTACTAGAAGTCATCTCATACATAGCAGCCCGAGCAAGGACGACAAAATCTGCCCTTGTCATTTCAAACCCTTCGGCCGCACTCAGGGTAAGTTCCGTAAGAAATCCCGTCCTCTACTGGGATGTTTCGTCCTTCTTATGGGACTCTGTGGCTGAAGGAAAGATGGTATTTGGGTGCTGAAGGACGAGATTCGTCACTGCGTTCAGAATGACAAAGGGGGGCTTGGTCCTAAAATTCAACGGCCTAACTACCCACCTCATTCTTCACTGCGTTCAGAATGACAAAGGCGGGGCTTTGGGTGCTAATCTCCTCATGCCTATTTGTGTGAGGGCTTCCAAGTCTCCTGAGGGGCAGGCGCGGGGGCCTGCCCCTACAACGGTTTTGCATTACGCTCTAATTCGGCCCTGGTGGTTGCACAAAGTACCCCGTGCTCCTGACGCTGGGCCTTTCAAGGGTTACTTCTTCGGGCCTCTTGCACCATTAGATTGCTCGCAGCCGGGAAGGAGCGAATTGGCGACGATCTTGGCGGTCTGACCGCGTGTGACGTTGCTGCCGGGCCGGAAGTACGCACCAGGGCAGGGTTCCGCCGCACCTGTGTCGGGGTTGCTACCGCCACACACGTAGCCTGAGATCACATTGTGGGCCGCCGCACGCTCTATGAACGTATAGAAGGGGCTGTCCGGGGGCACGTCGTTGAAGGTCTGGCCGGTGGGGGTGTCGTCGTAGCCCGCGACGTGGGTGGCAATCTTCGCCAGTTGGCCCCGCGTCAGGTAAGCCCCTGGCCGGTAGTAGATACCGGGGCAAGTCTCACCCACCGCGCCGCAAGGGTAGCCGCTGATTGCCTCGTGCTCGTAGACTCTCTCGATATATTGCCAGAAGGGGCTATCGGGCGGCACATCCGCGAAGGTCTGGCGGTCGGAGGGTATATCCTCACTAAAGTTAGCAGCGTTCGAGATGCTCTTGGCGACCTGGCCTCGTGTTATGCGCTCGTTAGGCCGGAAAGAGGTGTCCGCGTACCCACCGATTACCCCCGCGCAGGCAAGGCAGCGCACGTACGAGTAAAACGGGTTGCTTGGGGGCACGTCCCAGAAGGGGTCGCTGGAATAATGCAGCACTACCTCAGCGCCAAGCGCCCACGCATCGCCCCCGCCGACGGTATCTACGGCAACGAGGGACCTTGGCGGTGCGGGCACCTCGCTCCACACGCTGCCATCCCAGTGAATGGTCCCACGCTCGCCAACAGCCCATGCGTCATCCGGCGCAACGGCAGATACAGCGTTGAGCGTGCCAACATCGGGGCTGGATACACCTGACCAAGCCGAACCATCGTAATGAATGATAGCAGAGCGGGGCGAACCGTCACCGTGGAAGTTTCCCACTGCCCACACATCATCGGGAGCAATTACCTCAATGTCGGGCAGGCTCAGCACAGTATTGTAGTCGGCGTAGCCTGTATTCCATGCATCACCCGTCCACCGGAGCAACAACGGCCCAAGCCAAAAGCCGGTTGCCCAGACGTGACCGCCCGGTATGCCGGAAACAGACTCTATCCAGCTCCCCCAGGTCCCCGACCCGCTGCCCGGATAAGAAGTCCAGTCCTCGCCGTCCCAATGGGTTGTATACCCGGACGACCTGTACTGGGCACTGGGCCGATGAGCGCCTACGAGCCACACGTCGTCAGCCGCTATGGCTTCCAGATCGGAGTATCCCCCGTTTTCAGGCTTCACGGGGATGTCGTAATCGACGCTCCATGAGGCGCCATCCCAGCGTATGACATTGCCACCATCAGTGGCCCACACGTCATCGCTTCCCACTGCGGAAACGCTGATTAGCCTTGTTTTACCTGCCGTCGGCACGTGGGACCAGCTCGCGCCGTCCCAGTGTATAGCTCCATCGTCGCCCACAATCCAGACATCATTGTCGGAGATGGCTGCTACATCCCTGTATGTGCCCAGGCTGGGAGCAGGCACGATGCGCCAGCCTGCTTCACATGGCGGCAGGGGCACGGGTGTTAGCTGGGGCGTGGCTGTTTGGGTAGGGGTACTGGTTGGGGGTGACCCGGTGGGAGTGAGGGTCGGCGGCTGCCCTTGCGCGGTGCCTTCGGGCGCGGGCAGGGACATAACGAGAACGAGCACTGAGGCGAACAGGGTGGCAACCAGCAACAGGCTGAATCTTGCTGAACGCCCGGAGTGTCTGCGATTGGGCATTGGAGGGACCTCCGAATATGGTGCGCAATTGGGCCTCACAAGATAGGAGGCAACCAACGAACAGTTCCATAAAACTGCCACGTACGGTGGGCGCTCCACCGTAGCCAGCGAGCTTCAAAAAGGCCGGGCGCCCTGCGTACACGTCTGATGAATTGTACCATACTGATACTTGCGGTAGCTACCTGTTGTAATATCTATCGTTGCCTGTGCTGATTAAGATAGGCAACAAGTACCTTATCCGCATGATGAAGAATAACAACCTAATGAGGCAATACCGTGTAGGGGCAGGCCCCCGTGCCTGCCCTTGGTGGAGATTTGTACATTGTACGCCTGCCACCAAGGGCAGGCATGGGGGCCTGCCCTTACACAAACACATCTCACACCTGAGCATTACCTCATTAACCATTTGATCTTCATAATGCAATGGGGAGTGTGCCGGTAATCGCAGCCAATTCGACTGGCACATGCGCTGATTAGCCGGTAACGAGGGATATCAAACACTACACTTTAGTACATTAGTCCCACAAAAGCGCGAAAACTATTGCCCTCTAGTTGTACCTCTTGTAAGATGCTTCTATATAGGTATAATCTATTCGTCTAACAACTCGTAGACACCGGGCGAGGGGCGCAACCAGATGCAGATGAGGAACGGTATCAGCGAAGTTCTGGCTGACAAACGAACTGAACCTAACGAAGGTAGGGCAAGCATGCAGGAATTGATGCAACGTGGCATAGCAGCCTCCGAGGCTGGGGACAAGCAGACCGCCTACGCGATTTTCCGCCAGGTAGCGGAGTATTACCCCAACAACCTGGAAGTGTGGGTATGGCTGGGGTGGTCCAGCGCGAACCTGGACGAGGCGGAACTGGCATTCACGCGCGCCGCCGAGTTGGACCCCAGCAACGAAGAGGTCGCGCTTGGCCTGCGCTGGGTCGCCTCGCAACGTCCCTCCCAGCCACCGCCGTCAAGGGAAGCAGAGGCTCCCCAACCAGTTCAGCAAGTAGAGCAGGTAGCGCAGCCGTGGCAGCAAGAGCAGCCCGTTACGCCTGCTGCTCCCGCGACCCCGCAGTATGAGGCAGCCCCCGCCGTGCCCGCAGCGCCTGTCGCCCCGCAGTACGACCTGACGCCCCGGCAGACACCGACCCGTAGCGTCACCGAGATGCTGCAACAGGCTGTCAAGACGGTGCAGAGCGGCGACAAGGCGACGGCCAACCGGATGTTCGAGCACATCCTCTCTCTGCGAGCCGCCGACCCCGACATCTGGGTGTGGCTGGGTGGCACGAGCAGCAGCCTGGAAGACGCCGAGTCGGCCTTCCGCCGCGCACGCGAGATAGACCCATTCCACGAGAAAGCCACGTTGGGACTGCGCTGGGTAGCCCTCCGCAGACAGGTAGCCTACGCCACCGCCATGTCCTCCGCCCCTGAGCCTGTAGCAAGCACGGCCAACACCGGGCAAGCTGAGCCACGTAAGGAAAACTTCTTCACCCGGTTCTTCAAACGGTTCACTCGTTCTTCGTAGGTATTAAGAGACGGAACGCCAAGACGCCAAGACGCCAAGAACGCCAAGGACGCGCCAAGATTAAGGATTGTCTATGTAGTGCGAAGAGGAGCAGGGTCCATGATGGAGTACCTTGCTCCTCTTTGCCATTTTCTACCCTTAATTATCTTGGCGCGTCCTTGGCGTCTTGGCGTCTTGGCGTCTTGGCGTTTCCGTCTCCCTTGTTACTAATGTCTAGCGGTTCCGATTTGGGATACAGCAGAGTTTGGTTCGTTGCAAAAGGGTTGGGGCGTCGTTATAATTGAGTAGGGGTGGATAACTTCGGAACATGAACAAAGTAGAGGTAAACTGGAGGTAGGAAGCTGGAAGCAAACGAGTTGGCACGTCAGGTGGTGGAAATCGCCTCCGACCGCAAGGCTGAGGATATAGTGATGCTCGATATCGGCAAGGTCTCGATCATCGCGGACTATTTCGTGATATGTACGGGCACAAGCGACCGCCACGTGCGGGCCATAGCCAGGGAGATTGACGAGAAGCTGGGCGACCATGAGATCAACCCGCTCAACGTAGAGGGGCTGAACGAGGCGAAGTGGGTGTTGATCGACTACGGTTCCGTGCTGGTGCACATTTTCGACACCGACACCCGCGACTTCTATCGCCTCGAACAACTCTGGACCGGCGCTCAGACAGTGTTGGTGGTGCAGTAAGTAACGCAAGAGCGTAGTGACGTAGTGTAATAGGGCGCGCTTTAGACATCAAGGAAGATGCAATGCAGCTCAGGACCGAAAACAGCGTACTGAAAATCGGCAACAGCGGCCAGCCCGCTATCAGCCTGGCTATATCCCCCAGGGCGAAGACCAGCCACCTCATGACGGGCCTCGTACTGGGCGCACTCCTGGGCTTCGTGGCAGGCTCGGTCGCTACCCTGCTGGTCGGTGAGAAGAGCCTACTGCTGGTGCAGCACCTATGGAACCGCCTCACCGGCGTGAACGAAAGCGGCGACAAGGTGCATTTCGAGTTGCTGTTGCAGTAGTTCTGAAACGTGGTTCTGAAACGTGAAACGTGAAACGTGATGCGGTTAGGGTAAGTTGGTCGCTGTAAAAGGAGAAGGGTCGCCTACTGTTGAGTAGTGCGACCCTCTTGTTCTTTGCCCCGGTGTGACACTTACCGCATCACGTTTCACGTTTCACGTTTCAGAACCACGTTTCACGTTTCAGAATCATCGTCATCGCCCCCGGCAGCAAACGCCTCCGGGTCGTAATCTTCCATCACCTTTTCGGGGTCTTCGCCCTTTTCGATGCGGGTGAGGGCCTGGTCGAACTCGGGGCCCATATCGAACTCGTCGCCCAGGCTCTCCTTCATCTGCCGCGCCCACCGCGCCACCTGGCGTGGGTCGTCCTGGTCGATACCGGCCATGAGGTCGTCGTCCATAGCGCCCATGCTGTTCTCGCCCAGGTCGGCTCCCATTTCGGTGTCGTAATCGCCGCCGCCTCCCATTCTAACGGTGCGGGCGCGGGACATCACACGGTTCAGGTCAGGGCTGCCACAGCGAGGGCAACGGTTCTCCCCCGCCTCGGCCCGGCTGGCGGCCACGCTGTAGCTCGTAAAGAAGAGGCTCACCTTGCGGCCGCACCCGCCGCACTTGTACTCGTATATAGGCATCGTTTGCAAGTCCTCTGGAATATTTTCTAACCCCGAATTGTAGTATAGAGCGCCGTCTGATGCAAGGTTGGGTAGCGGCAACGACCCGCGTGTCCAACCAATCAAGTTATTAGAACCCTATTCCCCCTGTCATCCTGAACGCAGTGAAGGATCAGTAACCCGAGTTTGGCTGCTCCTATCAACGTTTACCAAAGCCCCACCCTGTCATTTCGAACGTAGTGAGAAATCTCGTCCTCCACCGGGATGTTCCTCTTGGTTATGGCACACAGTGACTGCGGGAAAGGTGGTACTGTGTGCAGAGGGACGAGATTTCTCACTACGTTCGAAATGACAATGGGGGGCTTTGGGTGGTAGTGATGAGGCTATCAAGCATGGGTTACTGATCCTTCGCTACGCTCAGGATGACAGGGGAACATCAGGATGACAGGGTGAGCGAGGGTAATTACTATCGGTGCAGGGACACACGGCGGCACAATCCTGGGCGGCTGCCTGTGGTATAATGTCCACCACGTTGGATGCTCCTACTATAGTGGAGAGGCTGCTTGCGACCCTGCGCGATGTGCCGTCCCGCGAGTGGGCGGGCTTCTTCGCGGGGCTAGTGTTGTTGTGGGCGCTCTCAGAGCTGTTCGTCGGTCGGCTGGGGCTGCACGCGCTTTCGGTGGAGAGCGACCGGGGTTCGGCGCTGGCGGTGCTGCTGAGCGCCGGCATAGCGGTGACCCTGGCGATGGGCGCGAGCATGTTGCGGCTGCTGCCTGTCGGGGCTGACTGGGTGCGCTGGGCTGCATTGGTCATCATGGTTGCGGGGTTGGCGCTCCGGGTGTTCTCTATCCTGTGGCTGGGGCCGATGTTCACCCGCTTCGTGCAGATACTCCCAGGCCATCGCCTGGTGACCAACGGCCCCTACCGCTTCGTGCGCCACCCCTCCTACAGCGGCCTGCTGCTATTCTTCATGGGCCTGGGTATTGCGCTGGGAGATTGGTTGTCGGCGGCTATCATGGTCGTGGTGCCCGCGTTGGGAGTGCTCTACCGCATCAGGGTGGAGGAAGAGGCGCTGCTGGGCGCCTTTAGAGAGGAGTACCGGGCTTACATGGGCCGGGTTGGCAGCTTGCTTCCCGCAAGAAGAAGGGCAGGTCTCGGAGAAAAGTAGGGAAGCAGACACTGCATCCTGTTAGGATGGCTCGTCTCCACACGCATCATCAGGGAGCCACGGGCAGATGAGCGTACCATCAGGTGCTTCGATGGGCATATGTAAAACCCTCGCCGCTTCACGCAAGCCAGGGTGGTCGTAGAGAATAGGTTCCGCAGTCGCTATCTTGAGTTGCAGTCTCGTGTCGAAAATGGCCCAACACTCCCAACCATTATTTAGCCGCGACGTGAAGTGTATACCGTCATACTTAGGGCGGTGGCTGGTGTCTATTTGTTCATAGATATAGCGAGCAATGTACTGTGTGAGTTCGTGCGGTCCATACAGGGCACTACGGTCAAACTCCTGCAATTTGCCATGCTTGATTAGGTCCAAAGCTGTGCTAGCGAGGTGTGGTACGTTGCGTAAGATATGTAAGGTTTCGTCAGCCTCAATATCAGCAAAGCGTAGAGTCGCGTCGAGTGTAGCTCTTTCAATATGCCTGCTCGCGCGCCATTCCTCCACGATCCGAAACGTAAGTAGTTCTGGGGGCAGCACACCTTGAGTGGCGGCTTCCTTACATCTCGCTATGGTTTCCAGATCGGGACATAGACCCTTGCCACAGATTATTTCCCCCAGAGATGCGGCACTCGTGCTGCCACAATAGAGTGTCCGAAACCGGTACCTCTCTGGTATGCTAGTTCCCGCCGGGTCATCATATCGCCCTGCGAATTTTCTCTCATCTCCCGCAAACTCCCAATCCGGTGGTTCAAAGGGAGTTCTACCCCGCCTGTTGATGCGATATACAACATCAACAGGCGGGGAGACGTGCGGGATCGTGCTAGCCATCTATAACGAATTCTCGTGCAGCTTTAAGGGCCTCATTGTGTCGGCCGGCACGGATGGCTTTAGCCGGAGAAGTATTCAATACGGGATTGAGTCCGACGAACCATGATCTTACAACTCTGGGAGCGTCATATTGTAAGAGTACTTGCGCTATTAAATAGGCGCTACGCAGACGTTCCTCCTTCTCCAAGCCGATCCGGGTTACGGAACCATCTGCCCAGCGAGAGACTGTTCTATCGCTTTCAACGCCGGCTATAACAGCTGTGAGAGGTGCAGTCAGCCACTCGACCAGGCGTCGGGCTATGTTCTGTATGTCGGTCTCGATTGACTCCTGATGTATGGCTCGGAGTTGTTTTTCTTCTTGTTCTATTACCAATTTGGTCAACCATCCAATTTTTGTGTCAGCATTTTGTCGGCTTTATGTCACCATTGTGTCGCTAAACTCGTGCTTATGTATGAGTAAAATTGAGTATCTTAAGTTGCAAAACTGCATAATATCTGCAAAAATGGAAGATATGAACGCTCCCGAAGATACGGACTCTTTATACCAATATGCTCAACCTGGTGAAAATGTGGGTAAGGAGATTCACCAGGCTCTTCGCAACCTAGATGGGGAAACTGCATACAAACGAGCCAGGCTAAAACGGCTGCCAGGGCTGCTTTCTTCATGTCTGGTAAGGAGATACCTTCACCAGCACCCTTCTGAGCAGGTTCACTATGCGCTTAAGGCTGTTCTCACTACCGTCTTAGATATGTTGGAGAAAGAAAATCCAAAATACTCGCTATTGTTAGGTTCGCGTTTTTGGAAGGGTAATAGCATAAAGGAAGTACTTACCAAGGGGAACGAATTCATTGAACAATACGGGCCAATGAGCGAGCGCCGGTTGTTCGACGTTCAAAAGGAGGCTATTAGTCTGTTCGCAATAGTCTTTTGGCGGTTAGAAGAGGTCTGCAATAAGGATTTTGCTCAAGTTGTTCCTACAACGCGCCTTAGCAATGCAGGTTACGTCGCTCCTTCAACGGAGCGCCAGTCCGGGACCAATCTCACGGATAGAGAAAACCGGATACTCCCACGCTATAACCCGCCACCACCTGTAGATGCATTGACGGACAGAGAGCTTCAGGTATTGATATCATATACGTGGGGTTATGCGCCTCGTTCAATAGCGGAGATATTTGGGATAAGCGAGAAAACTGTAAGAGCACATCTACAACGTGCCAAAGACAAACTTGGTACTACAAGCATTACGCATGCTGCTTGGCTCGCCTGGCGATACGGACTTATGGAACCGCGTGAAGATGATGTTTCACTAATGATCCAGAATTACATGAAATCCCTCAGTTAAACCTCGTCTCAGGAATGATATACTGAAGTGATGCTGCTTCCTCCGCTCCGTTGCCCTTTCCTCGAATTCTAGTCTCCAAGAGAGACTTCGCTTCTTGCAAGCCCACCAATTTCATGCAGGCCACACCAGCATCTACGCCACCAGCAAAGGACCACACCTTTGGCAGAAACACCTCTCCGCCAGCAATACCTCAACATCAAGAAGCAGTACCCCGACACCATCGTCTTCTTCCGGCTGGGCGACTTCTACGAGACCTTCGACAACGACGCCGCTATAGTGTCGCAGGTGTGCGACGTGGTGCTCACGGCGCGCCCCACCTCCAAGGACCAGCGCATCCCGATGGCGGGCGTACCCTACCACTCGGCAGAGGGGTACATCGCCAAGCTGGTGCAGGCAGGCTACAAGGTGGCCGTGGCCGAGCAACTGACCGCCCCCACCGTGGACCAGGAGACCGCCGCCCGCCGCATCCGCCTGGGCAAGAAGGAGTCGGCCATCACCGCCAACTGGGCCGAATCGGGCGTGCCCACGCACCAGGTAGGCAAAGGTCGGGAACTGGTGGAGAGGGACGTGGTGCGCGTTATCACGCCCGGCACCGTGACCGAACCCGGCATGCTCGACGCCCGCCGCAACAACTACATCGCGGCGGTGGTGAGCGACGGGCAGGCCGCCGGGATAGCCTACGCCGACATCACCACGGGCGAGTTCGCCACCACCGAAATCCGCAAGCCTACCGGGGAGTTGCCCATAGCCGTGCAGCAGGAGATAGACCGCCTTACGCCCGCCGAGGTGCTGGTGCCGGGTGATGAGATGGAGGGACAGCCGGGCAGCATGGCGGCGTACAGGCTGTGGGCTAGGCAGGACGACGGACGACGGACGACGGACGATGGCAAGAACGGCACGAACGGGGCGAACGGGGCCAACGGGCACCGCCGCCAGAACGGGCTGTCCATGCCCCACCAGACGGAGACGGACCCGCACAACTGGGCGCTGGACCCCGCACGGCAGAGGCTGCTCAAGCACTTCTCAGCGTCGTTGGAGCCGTTCGGGTGCGCGAGGCTGCCGTTAGCGATAAGGGCTGCCGGGGCGCTGCTGGCTTATATAGGGGAGACCAACCGGTCAGCCCTGCACCAGCTTAGCCGCCTGGTGACCTACTCCACCGAGCAGTACATGACACTGGACCCGCAGACCCGCCGCAACCTGGAGATCGCGGACAGCCCCGGCGGCCGCAGGAACTCCCTGCTGGCGGTGCTGGACGAGACCCGCACGCCTATGGGTTCGCGTCTGCTGGGCAGGTGGCTCAACCAGCCTCTGCTCGACCTGGGTAGGTTGAGGGCGCGGCAGGACGCTGTGGAGGCGTTCTTCGACAACGGCACCCTGCGCATGGAAGCCCGCGCCCTGCTCAACAACATGCCGGACCTTGAGCGGCTGTGCACCCGCGCCGTGCAGGGTACCGCAGGCCCCCGCGACATGGTAGCCATCAGGACGGCCCTGGACCGCCTGCCCGACATCCACGCTACGCTGGCGCAGGTCACAGGCCCGGCGGGCAAGGTGATAGCGCACCTCTCGAACCGCATTCAGCCGTGCGAGGACCTGTCGGAACTGATTGGCCGGGCCATAGCCGACGACCCGCCCGCGATCCTGGGCAACGGGGATGCCATACGTCCTGGCTTCAACGCGGAGTTGGATCGGATAAGGGCGATGTCGCGGGACGCGAAGGGTTGGATAGCGGGGTTAGAGGCGCAGGAGAAGGAGCGAACGGGTATCAAGGGCCTCAAGGTGGGCTACAATAAGGTGTTCGGCTACTATATCGAGATATCGAACGCCAACGCGGTTTCGGTGCCACCGGAGTACATTCGCAAGCAGACGCTGGTGGGCGCGGAGCGGTACATGACGCCGGAGTTGAAGGACTACGAGAGCCAGATACTCAACGCTCAGGAGCGTCTCAGCGAGCTTGAGCGGGCGGCGTTTGGTGAGGTGTTGGGGCAGGTATCAGCCTCCGCGCCCAGGCTGCTACAGGTGGCCGAGGCGCTGGCCCTGCTGGATGTGTTCAGCGACCTCGCGGAAGTGGCCGTGCGCTACTCCTACACCCGGCCCGTGCTGGACGACGGCCCGGCCCTGCATGTACGCGAGGGCCGCCACCCGGTAGTCGAACGCTCGTTGCGCGACGACCTGTTTGTGCCCAACGACACGCACCTGGACAGCAAAGAGGCTCAGATAGTGCTGCTCACCGGGCCGAACATGGCGGGCAAGAGCGTGTACATCAAGCAGGTAGCGATTATCGTGCTCATGGCGCAGACTGGCGCGTTCGTACCGGCGGAAGAAGTACGCATGGGGCTGGTGGACCGCATATTCACCCGCGTGGGCGCGCAGGACGACATAGCCACCGGACGCTCGACCTTCATGGTGGAGATGGAGGAGACCGCCTACATCCTCAACCACGCCACCGACCGCTCGCTGGTCATCCTGGACGAGATAGGGCGCGGCACCTCCACATATGACGGCCTGGCAATCGCCCGCGCGGTGGTGGAGTACATACACAACTCCCCACGCCTGGGGGCCAAGACGCTCTTCGCCACCCACTACCACGAACTCACCGAGCTTGAGAAGATACTGCCCAGGGTACGCAACTACAATGTGGCGGTGAGCGAGGACGCGGACAAGGGCGTGGTCTTCCTGCACAAGATAGTAGAGGGTGGAGCCGACCGCTCCTACGGTATCCACGTCGCACGGCTAGCAGGACTGCCCCGCGCCATCCTTCGCCGGGCCGAGGACGTGCTGCAAGACCTGGAAACGGGCGGCACAAAGGACACGCGCCGCAAGACGATGCAGAAAGCCCCCGAAGCCCTGCAAATCCAGATGGCGTTCGACTCAGCCCACGCGCCCGACCCCCTGCGCGAGCAGCTACAGGAGTTGCGCCCCGACGAGATGTCGCCGCTGGAGGCGTTGGGCGTGCTGTACGAGTTGCACAAGAAGGCTAAGGAAGGTTAGGGTGGATGCTGACTGGCATTCGGATAAGGAGTAAGTATGAAACTGAAAGTTGTAGTGCATGAAGCCGAGGAAGGCGGGTACTGGGCGGAAGTACCTAGCATTCCGGGCTGCGCGACTCAAGGTGAGACTTTCGAGGAATTGCTACAGAACCTGTATGAGGCTGTCGAAGGATGCCTTGTTATTGCTAGAGCGCCAACGGATAGTTCCTCGTCTCAGCACAATCATTAGTCTGACAATTTTCCCGCTGCATATTGACAAGAGTCCTGGCTCCATATACTTATTCTTACACTTGGAGATGTAGCCTACATGGATGTAGCAAAACCCGCACTCTTTATAGGATCATCCAGTGAAGGATTGGAGGTAGCTCAAGCTGTTGAGTATCAACTTCAGCGTGATGCCGAAATCACAATCTGGAATGAAAATCACTTTGGTCTTGGTAGTACTACATTAGAAACACTTGTGAACTCATTGCAACGTTTCGACTTCGCCGTTCTTATTCTTACGCCTGATGACTTCATCAAAAGCCGGGATATACATGAACTGAGTCCGCGTGATAACGTGATGTTTGAACTCGGATTATTCATGGGACACCTCGGTCGCGCACGCACTTTCATTGTTTTTGATCGTAGCGCGAAGCCAAAGATCCCATCAGACTTGGCAGGTGTGACACCCGCCGCTTATGACGGTACTCGAAGCGATGGGAATTTGATAGCTGCCGTCGGCCCGGCTTGTACACTCATTCGGAAAGCTATGAAAGACCTAGGGGCCTCAGAGAACAAGGGTATGAGGCAGGTAGAAAAGGCAGCAAATCAGGTAAATGATCTATCCGCATCTGTGGCTCAGCTTGTCCATCTATTGGCACGGTCGCGGGCAGTCGAATTGGATCTTATAGCAGAGCAGTTCGGCTCGCTTATAGCGCCTGAGTTCTTGAAGAAGATGCGTCAAGACTTCAAGGATTTAGAAGCATCAACACAGAAAGGCATGGATGGGACCCAGAGCGATTAACAAAGTTTAGGAGTCGGAAGTCCAAGCTAATCTAGCAGAACGATATGCCTCGCCTCATGAAGCGCCCGGAGGAAGTTCTTTGACGCACGATGTTCAACTGCGGGAGGTGACGGAAGCCGACCTCCCCACATTCTTCGAGTTCCAACTAGACCCCGAAGCCAACCACATGGCCGCCTTCACCGCCAGAGACCCCTCGGACAGGGACGCCTTCATGCGGCATTGGGAGAAGATACTTGCGGACGACAGCATCGTAAAGAGGACCATACTCTATCATGGGCAGGTGGCGGGCAGCGTCGTGCGCTTCGACCAGGACGGCAAGCCGGAAATCGGCTATTGGATCGGGAGGGAATACTGGGGCAAGGGTATCGCCACGAGGGCGCTGTCAGCCTTCTTGGAAGTCGTGACGGAGCGCCCCCTCTATGCCGCCGCTGCCAGGGACAATCTCGCCTCCATCAGGGTGCTGGAAAAGTGCGGTTTCGTGATTATTGGCTACGGCAGGTGGTTTTCCAACGCACGCGGAGGAGAGATTGAAGAAACCCACCTGGAACTTAAGTAATTACCTGTGACTTGCTCTGTAGCATCACCAGTATGGCAAAGAGCCTGTCGATGCGATTCACTTCACATTTATCCTGCGCGCTTCCTGAGTTCCATGCGCTTTATAGGGATGCCGTGCTGCTCCCAGTAAAGCTGGTAGCGCGACTTGACGCTCGGCTCGAACCCTATGTACCGCTCGGTGTGCGTCTTCTCGAAGCGGCGGTCCGCCTCCACAAGCTCAAGCAGCCCCTCGAAAAGCTCGGCGTTGTCGGTGACGAAGCTCAGTACGCCGCCGGGTACGAGCGCCGAGTGTATGTTGTCCATCAGCGTCTCATTGAGTAGTTGGCGCTTGCGGTACTTGGGGCGCAGGCTAGGGTCGGGGAAGTGCACGTACACCGCCTCCAGCGACTCCGGCTGCATAAGGGGATAGAGCCACTGCATAGGGGCCTTGATGAAGCGGATGTTCTCCAGCGACTGCGCGGCGGCGTGCCCGGTTGCTACAACCAGCGACTTCAGGTTGATGTCTATGCCCACGAACAGCCTGTCCGGGTGCTCGCGTGCCAGGCTGCAAAGGTACTCGCCCGTACTGCACCCTATCTCTATCGAGAGGAGACCCGGCCTGCCGAACAGGTCTTGCGCCGCCAGCCTGGGGAACTCTTCGGGGTTGGCGTAGAGGTCGCCCGTGCGCCATTGTAGCAGGTACTTCTCCAGATTACGCTCGTCGGGTGGGTGCGCTCGTATGTGGCGAATGAGGAAGGATCGTCGTGGCATAAGGATATTTTACAGGACAACGGAAGATAGGAGACGGAAACGCCAAGACGCCAAGACGCCAAGGACCCGCCAAGGTTATTAAGGTTTAGAGGATACAAAGGGGAGCAGGGTACAAATAACGTACCTTGCTCTTTCTGCTTAGCGCAAAACAATCCTTAACTTGGCGTGTGCTTGGCGTCTTGGCGTCTTGGCGTTTCACGTCTAATTACGTATTACGCGTTACTCGTCACTCGTCACTCGTCACGTCTCGTAGCTGTCGAGCCAGGCGCGCTTGTCCTGGGCCTTGAAGAGTTGCAGGAGGTTGATTACGTAGTGAGCGGTGAGGGGGAGAAGCAGGCCGCCCGACCAGACGAAGAGGAGGCTGAGCCACAGTCCCATAGCCCCGGTGAGCACGACGCCCAACGTGCCCTGGGGAGAGTGCATCAGGCCGAATATGGCGGCGAAACCTACAATGAGGATAGGCAGGGGCACGGTGGCGCTCAGGCCGCCGATTAACAGCGAGCGGAACAGCACCTCTTCCAGCACCACGGCAACAAAAAGAGCGGCCGGTACTAACAGCCACTCTATACGGGTGCGGGGCATGATGTTCCTCATAACCACCGGCGAATATATGTCCTTGCCCCACTTACGTATCGCCAGCAGCGTCAGCGCGTTCACCAGGGTCTGCGACAGCATGCCCACCACGATACCCAGCCCCGCGTCGCGCAGGGAGTTGTCGAAGTTCCAGCCGAGTTGAGCGTAGGGCAGGCCGCTCAGGAAGCCGAGGCCGATGCAGATGAACACCAGCACCGCCTTCACCACGTTCTCAACGGGGGCGAGCAGCAGGTTCTCGGTGACCGGCACGGAGCGCAACAACCGCCCGCTCTGATAGGTGGCCCACGCCAGCGCGATGGTCACTCCTAACGAGCCGAGAACGAAGAGGGAGTACATACTATAGTATGGTACAAAGTGGTTCAAGATGTGTCAAGAGGACGTGGGCGATGCAGAATGAGCATCCATTGACCTTAGGGGTGTTTTGAAGACGAAAACGCCAAGACGCCAAGACGCCAAGGACGCGCCAAGAGAATTGGGGTTTAGAGGATATAAGAAGGAGCAGGGTACGTTATTTGTACCTTGCTCCTTCTCGTTTAGCACATCCCACTAAATCTCTGCGCGTCCTTGGCGTCTTGGCGTCTTGGCGTTTTCGTCTTTAGCTCGCCGGTATGCCGCCAATGCCGGTCCTGCGGGGAGCGGGGGCTTTGGACCGCATGTGGGACTTGGGCTGGGTGTCGGGGGTAGGTTCGTTGGCCGGGTCGCTCAGGTTGGGGGCGGGGCGCAGGGCCACGTCCAGCACCTTGTCGAGGTCGTCGGCGGGCACCACCTGTATCTGGCGGAGCACTTTGTTGGGTATGTCGGCCAGGTCCTTCTTGTTCTTGCCGGGCAGGACGAAGGTAGAGATACCGGCGCGGTGGGCGGCCAGCATCTTCTCCTTGAGGCCGCCGATGGGCAGCACCTTGCCTCGCAGGGTGATCTCGCCGGTCATCGCCACGTCGCGGCGCACCTTGCGGCCCGTGAGCGCCGACACCAGCGCGGTAGCCATCGTCACGCCCGCCGAGGGGCCGTCCTTGGGGACAGCGCCCGCGGGCACGTGGATGTGGATGTCGGTCTTCTCGAAGCGTGCGGGGTCGATGCCAAGCTGGCGGGCGCGGCTGCGTGCGTAGGAGAGGGCCGCCTGTGCCGATTCCTTCATCACGTCACCGAGCTGCCCGGTCAGCATCAGCGTGCCGCGACCCTCCATGAGGGTTACTTCCACGCCTATCGTGTCGCCGCCCACCGGGCTCCAGTAGACGCCTGTGGCTACACCCACTTCGTCCGCTTCCTCGGCCAGGCCGTAGTCGTAGCGGGCGGGACCGAGGTATTCCTCCAGGTCGCGCTCGTGGATCACGCGGGCGCGGGGGCGTTTCTGCCCGTTTACCGTCTGCTCCCCGGCGGGCGGGGCCATGTCGGTCACGTCGTCCTGCGAGATAGCGTCGGCGGCTTCGATGGCGGCGGACGCGGCGCGCAGGTCGTCGGGGTTGAGGTGCCCCAGCGGCTCGGTGGCCTGTTCGGTAGAGGGCTTGTCCATCACGGCGGCCTCGGCGGGGGTCTCCGGGGGCAGGTCGGGCATCAGCTCGGCCACTTTCTTGGCGACCTTGCGGCAGATACTACCGATTTCGCGCTCGAGGTTGCGCACGCCTGCCTCGTGGGTGTACTCGCGGATGAGGCGGCGTAGCGCCCCGTCGGTGATTTTGAGGTGCGCGGGGGTCAGGCCGTGCTCGTCAATCTGCCTGGGCGCGAGGAACTGCCTGGCGATGTGGTACTTCTCGTCCTCGATGTAGCCCGGTAGCTCTATCACTTCCATGCGGTCGAGCAAGGCGGGCGGAATCGGGTCGAGCATGTTAGCGGTCATGATGAACAGGACCTTCGACAGGTTGTACGGCACGTCGAGGTAGTGGTCAGAGAAGGCGTTGTTCTGCTCCGGGTCCAACACCTCTAAGAGGGCCGCCGAGGGGTCGCCCCGGAAGTCGGCACCCAATTTGTCTATCTCGTCCAGCATGAAGACCGGGTTGATGGTAGCGGCCGTCTTCATCGTCTGTATCACGCGACCGGGCAGCGCGCCGATATAGGTGCGCCTGTGCCCGCGGATCTCGGCCTCGTCCCGGATGCCGCCCAGCGACACGCGCACGAACCTGCGGCCCAGCGCCTCGGCAATGGAGCGGCCCAGCGAGGTCTTGCCCACGCCGGGAGGGCCAACGAAGCAAAGGATGGGCGAGCGCATCTTGCCCTGCGCCAACTTGCGCACGGCCATGTACTCCAGGATGCGCTCTTTCACCTTGGGCAGGCCGTAGTGATTGGCGTCCAGCACCTCGGCGGCGGCACGAATATCGAGGTAGTCGGCGGTCTGGTTGGCCCACGGGAGGGCGATGAGCCAGTCGATGTAGGTGCGGATAACTCCCACTTCGGGCATGCCCATAGGCATCGCCTGCATCCGCTCCAGTTCCTCGATGGCCTTCTTCATCACCTCTTCGGGCATGCCCGAGGCTTCAATGCGGGTGCGCAGGTCGTTGGCTTCGCGGGTGGTGGGGTCGAAGTCGCCAAGCTCCTGGGCAATCGCCTTCATCTGCTCGCGCAGGTAGAACTCGCGCTGGCTCTTGTCAACCTCGTTCTGCACGCGGTCGTGGATGCGGTTCTCAAGGTCGAGCACGTCAAGCTCTTTGGCGAGCATGATGCTCACGGCTTGCAGGCGCTCCACGGGGTCCACCGTGTCGAGTATCTTCTGGCGGTTCTCGTGCTCCAGCGTCACCGTGGAGGCAATCAGGTCGGCCAGCCAGCCCGGCTCGTCCACGTTCATCGCGGCCACGTAGGACTCTTCGGAGAGGTTGCGCGACAGCTTGACGGTCTTCTCGAAGAGGGCCAGCACCGCGCGCATGAGGGCCTCGATAGCGGCGTTCTCGACCTCGGGGTCTTCTATCGCCTCGCCCTGTATCCTGATGTACGGCTCGGTGCGCAGGAAGTCGGTCACACGCACGCGCCGCTGCCCCTGCACCAGGAGAGACACGGTGCCGTCGGGCATCTTGAGGGAGCGGCCAATCACCAGCTCCACGCCCATCGTGTAGAGGTCCTCGGGGGCCACGTCCTCGTCTTCGGGGTTGCGCTGGGCCACGGCCACGATAGCGCGGTTGCCCTTGAGGGCGGCGTCGATGGCCTTGATCGACTTCTCGCGCCCCACGAACAGGGAGGTCACCATGTGCGGGAAGATGACCATGTCGCGCAGGGGCAACAGGGGCAACTTGACTATCTTGCCGCCGTCATCGTCACCGCCACGGCGCGAGCGAGACTTGGCCGCACGCGCGGGCTTCTCCTCGGTGACGGCCTCTTCCTGGGCAATATCAGCCTGGGCATCGACCTGCGCGCGGCTCTTGCGGCGGGGGCGCGGCTGCTCTAAGACCATATCCGGCTCGTCATAGCCGGTATCGTCTAGCTCGTCGTGTCCGTTGCCGCCGGGAAAAGAGCTGCTAAGCTCGTCAAATGGGTCTTCAGCGATGGGTGTTGGCTTTTTCTTGGGCATGGGTATTAGTCTCTCCGTGTATATGTAATTGTACGGCATGGGACACTACCGGGGCAAGGGCATCGCGGTCCCCTACCTGTCATGTTTCTCCAGGCATATCTGCGAACGGCACCCATTAAGGGCACATGTCTCGCATCCTCTAAAACGGTGGGGATAATGGCCTGCGACGCGACCCGAATTGGGCGGTTCTATTTGCGATGTACTTCCCGTCGGACCTAACCTCTTCGCAGCCGTTATATTCCTCAACCTTTAGGCACAAGCTTTTAGGCACAAGCTTTAGGCACAAGTCCTTTCACGCCTGATAAATCAATGGAAGATTTGCAGTCTAAGCGAGTAGTTGTACGCCGCAACTTCTTGACATTTATCTAAGTAACTCGTACTATTGGCTAATCTGTCACAGCCGGTTGGGTGGTGTTTGCTTCTAATTGGGCCGAATATATATTGCCTGGTAGAGCATTTAGACTCCAACTGAACCTGGTTTATCCTGTTCGTGGGCAGACCTGGATAGCTACAGACTGTGACAACTTCGCAGCTACGCCCCAATAACTTCATAGCAACAAGGAAGGAGAAAGGAAGCATGTTACGTGATGCAACCGGTTCTAAGAATAGGACGCGGTTATTTGTGTTTGCGGCACTATTGCTGATAGTCAGCGCTCTCGGCCTGACTATCAAGTGGCAGTCGTCAGCAGGTACATCTCCCGACCAGGGTACAAACAGCCTCGCCGAGGGACAGGGCGGCCAGCCTCTTACCATCCGGATAGGTGAGACTGGCGACGAGAGCCAGGAACTACAGAGCCTCGAAGACTATTGGCTCACTCGCCTGACTTATCCCACGGGCGACTTCGAGACCCAGTGGCTCCTCGACGCGGCCAAGCACGACGAGAATATCGCCGAGCGCGTACCTTATGGCCTGATCACCTACTCAGCTGAGTCCAGCAATTCACCACTCCAGCTGAACCCGAATAGCTGGACGTCTCTTGGCCCTCAGCCCCTTCAGAGCAACGGCTGCCAGGGTTGTTTTGCGTACGGCAAGGTCTCCGGCCGCGTCAATGATATCGAGATCGACCCCGTCACACCCAACGTCGCTTACATCGCGACCGTGGGCGGCGGCGTTTGGAAGACCACCAACTGCTGCACGGCTGCAACCACCTGGTTCCCCGTCACCGACGATCCTCTGATCTCCACGCTGTCGGTGGACGACCTGTCGATAGACCCCAACAACCACGAGACGATCTACGTCGGCACGGGCGACCTGAACTTCGGTTCGTTCTCGATGGGCAGCATCGGCGTGCTCAAGACCACCAACGCGGGCGCTTCCTGGGCTGTGAAGGGCGCGAACGTCTTCACCCCCTACTACCCGCAGGCCGCCGGTGTCTTCCCGCAGTACCAGGCCATCGGCAAGGTCGAGGCCGACCCCAACAACTCTAACATCGTGGTGGCGGGTACCAAGACCGGTATCTACATGTCGTACAACGGCGGAGATAACTGGACCGGCCCCTGCTTCACCAACCCCTACACCACTCAGCGCCAGGATATTACCGGCCTGATCCTGAGCGATGCGGGTAGCTTCACCAACATGTACGTGGCGGTGGGCGCTCGCGGCTACAGCACCACGGTGCAGAGCAACCTGGCCGAGAACGGTGCCAACGGTATCTACAAGAGCACCATTCCCGTCAGCGGCTGCCCGCTTAGCTGGGTGACCACCTCCAGGGGAGACAACGGCTTCCCGGCAGGCACCAGCACGGGCGTGCCCCAGTACCTGCCCAACGGCAACCAGCTTGGCCGCATCGACATGGCGATTGCCCCCAGCGACCCTGACGTGTTGTACGCGGTCGTGCAGGCGATTAACCCCACAGCTATCCGCGGCGCTCCTCTTGGCATATGGCGCACTACCGACGCCGGTGCTACCTGGGAGCAGCGCGCGAACGCGGGCGAAACCACCAATAACGACTGGATCGGTTGCGACGATACCGGGCAGCAGAGCTGGTACAACCAGCATATCGAGGTTGACCCGAACAACCCCGACGTGATCATGGTCGATACGATCGACATCTTCAAGTCGACCAACGGCGGCGATACCCTTACCAACATCACCTGCGGTTACACGCAGAACACGGTCAAGCAGGTACACGTTGACCAGCACGCCCTGGAATATCTGCCCGGTTCTTCCAGTGTAATGCTGGCCGGTAACGACGGCGGTATGTATGTAACGCTTAACGCCACTGCCGAGGCCCCTGCCTTCAGCCAGCTGAACGATACCCTGAACACCATCGAGTTCTACGCCGGTGACATCACCGCTAACTTTGCTAACTCGAACGCACCCGGTGCCAACGGCGGCTCGCAGGACAACGGCTCTATGGTCTACGTGTGGAACAGCACTTCGCCCATCCAGACGGTGACCCCAGGCCCTGCCATGTGGCAGGTGCGCAACGGCGGCGACGGTATGTACGCCCGCATCGAGCCTGTGTTCGGGCAGCGCTGGTACCAGGAGAGCCAGAACGGTAACCTGGTAAGGTCAATTACCGGACCTTACGGCCAGCTTGCGAGCGCTTCCGGTAACTTCGTGAACGATTCGCCTCGGCTGAGCTTTATCATGCCGTACGAGATCTACAAGGGCACGCCGGATAACCCCAACACCGACTGCAACCCGAGCACCGGTTGCACGCACTTGATCGCCGGTAGCTATCGCGTATGGGAGACGATCACGGGCGCGATTGGGGGTAACCAGGGCAGTCGCTGGTATCCTAACAGCCCCGACCTCACCAAGAACACCCTTGGCGATCGCTCGTTCATCAACCAGCTCAGCTACGCCGTCAATATCTCGACCACTGCTGTGGCGGGTACCAACGACGGTAACTTCTGGTTCGGCTTTGGCCTGGGCACCGGTATCACCAATACCGCCACCTGGGTGAACGTCACAATGAGCAATACGGTGCTGCCGAACCGCCCCATCCTGGACGTGACCACCGACCCGGTGAACCCGTTGATCGGCTACGCGGCAGTCGGCGGCTTCGACCAGAACACACCCACCACGCCCGGACACGTCTTCCGCGTGACTTGTGATGCCAACTGTGCTAACGCCACCTGGCAGAACAAGACGGGCACCCTGCCCAACATCCCGGTTGACTCCATCATGGCTAACCCCAGGTTCCCGCAGCAGGTGTTCGTGGGTACCGACTGGGGCTTCTACTTCACCGACGACATCAACGCGGCCTTCCCTGCGTGGCACCGCTTCCAGAACGGCATGCCCAACGTCATGATATGGGACATGTCGATTGACCGCGGCTTCACAACCCTGGCCGTATGGACCCGCGGGCGTGGCGCTTATGTGTGGCCTCTGCCGACCGGACCTCAAGGCCCGGCTCCTACCGAGACCGCCAGCCAGACTGCGACCCGCACGCAGACCCCCACCCGCACCGTGACTTCTACTCGCACCCCCACGATCACCACCACTAGCACGCCTGTCTGCGGAGTCGGTTACACTACCGCGGCCCCGTGGGCGACAGCTACTCCGAGAGCCATCGATGCTTACGGAGCAGGCGCTGCCAGCGACGGCACTCACCTGTACGTAGGTAGCGGCTACAGCTTTAGCCAGGGCGGCTATACCAACCAGTTCGCCCGGTACAACCCCGACACGGACGCATGGACGGGCCTGAGCGCCGTTCCCAACGCCGGTGAGGAAATTGAGTTCGTATACTCGCCCCTCAACAACAAGATCTACGCCTTTGGCGGTAGCAACCTGTCGTCGAACACCGTCTTCACAGACACTCGTATCTTCGACATCGCCAGCGGCAACTGGTCCAGCGGCGCTCCGATGCCCGTGGGCCTGCACAGTGTAGCCGGGGGCTACCACAACGGCAAGATCTACCTGGCAGGCGGCTACACCGGCAGCTTGCAGACCAGTGCCGTCAACACGCTCTACATCTACGACGTGGCCGGCAATAGCTGGACCACAGGCGCTAACGTGCCTGCTTCGTTGGGTAGGGCGGCCGGTGGAGTGATCTACGGGAAGCTCTACGTAGCCGGTGGTCTCGACCAGAGCACCGCCAGCTCGAACACTGCCCGCACGCAGCTCTACGAGTACAACATCGCCGCCAACACGTGGGCTACCCGCGCCGCCATGACCACAGGGGTGTACGCACCCGGCAGCGCCGTGGTCGGCAACAAGCTCTGGGTCTTCGGTGGTGGTATCACCAGCAACCCCGGCAGCACGACCAATATCACCCAGGTCTACGACGCCGATGCGAATACATGGTCCGCGGGGCCTGCCCTGAACCAGGCTCGCTCGTTCGTGGCCGGTGGCGCTGTAGGTTTCGATCTCGTGGCAGTCGGCGGTTTCAACGGCAGCAACGCTTCCTACAACACGACCGAAGTGTCCACGGCAGGTGGTGTCTGTATGGACCCCACGGCTACCACCACAGCCACCACCACTCGCACCGCGACCACCACTTCTACCGCTACTCCGGTAGCCAGCAATACCACACAGGCCAGCTCGACCGCACAGGCCAGCAATACCACGGCTGCTTCGAGCACCGTTACGCGCACGACCACCAGCACAGTAGTGCCCAGCCCGACGGCCATCGCCTGCACCATCGAGTTCTCGGATGTGCCGGAAGGCTCTACCTTCCACCCGTTCGTGAAGTGCCTTGCCTGCAAGGGCGTGCTTGGCGGCTATCCGGACGGCACCTTCAGGCCCAGCAACCCCATCACCAGGGGCCAGATCGCCAAGATCGTATCGAACGCGGCCGGTTTCAACGAAGAGGTTAGCGGCCAGACCTACTCTGACGTGCCTCCCAGCAACGAACCTAGCTCCTACTACGTCTTCGTAGAGAGGCTCAGCGCCCGCAACATCCTGGGCGGATACCCCTGCGGTTCCGACACTGATGGGGATGGTGACATAGATGAGGAATGCGACGACGTGAGCCGCGCCTTCTTCAGGCCGGGTAGCTTTGCCACACGCGGGCAGCTATCGAAGATCGTGTCCAACGCCGCCGGTTTCACCGACACGGTGAGCGGGCAGTCCTTTGCGGACGTGCCTCCCAGCACCGAGCCTAGCTCGTTCTACGTCTTCGTGGAGCGGCTGGCCCAGCGCCATGTGATGGGTGGGTACCCGTGCGGCAGCCCAGGCGAGCCTTGTACAAGCGGCAACCGCCCGTACTTCAGACCCAACGCCCAGGTAACACGCGGTCAGGCAGCGAAGATTGTGGCTAACACCTTCTTCCCCAACTGCAACACCACCCAACCTGCTCTTACAGCCACAGCCACTATGCAACCGGCCTCCACGGCTACGATGCAAGCAATACCCACAGATACAATTGAGCCGGTAGCCACAACCACGCCGGGCGCACCTACTGTCAGCCCGACCCCTGAGATCGTCGGACAGTAAGGCAACAGCAGGCTAACAACCCCATAGACGTACCTGGCGTGGCTCGGGCGCTGAAATAGAGCCATTACCCAGGTACGAGAGAGAACCCCCTTAGCAGGCACACTTGCTAAGGGGGTTCTCTCCTGGTAAGATATGTCTCCCACACGAAGGGTTCTTGCCAGGCCACAAAAATCATTGCGTTTCGCAGGCACGAGTGCTATAATATATACTTGTGGCGCGTAGCCTTGAGAGCGTTGCAGGCACGATGTGGTGCTTACAAGGTGGTATCTCGACGTCGCAGACGACCGGGGCGGGTAGAGGATATTGACTGCGAAAGGCCCTGGTCCGCGTGAAGTGGGCATTGCCCATCAATATGAAATTCAGCACACAGCTAGAAGCCGTCGCTCCGGCGGCTCACCGGCTTTTCCACCCGCGCCAATCCGAGTTGGAGCGTGGCGAAGCCGACAGGCTAACCAACCGCAACCGACCTCGCGACCCGATGAGGCCCCGCAGCCGCTTGGTTCGAGCCTCCCGCCGAGGCCAAACAGCCCCCCGCTCCCTGTCTCCCACCTTACTTTTCTCGCCTTTTTGGCCTTCCCTGCCTGCATCCGGCTATGAGTCCCTCTTGGGCGGCAGCCATGTGGCTCGGTTTGGTTATGGTATTCACGTGGCTGGGAGCGCGGCCCGGATTATGCGAGTACAGCCGGTAGAATGGCGGCCTCAAGTGGATGTTGGTGTGGATTTTGTGTGAACCGTCACGCGATGTAAAGCTGTTACGTATATATTATTGGGTGTAGGGACGCGAGCAACACCGTAACTGAAATCTACGCCTAGCAAGGAAGAGACAAGAGTTGGCACGCATATTCAGTCGTAAAGAGGGCGAAGTGGCCCCTGAGAACAAGCTCAAGCGCATACTCGTACCCGTCAAGGGCGCGGAGATTGACGAGGAGGCTATGCGCCTGGCATATACCTACGCGCTGGCTAAAATCGGTAAGGGGCGCAACATCTCCGTAGACGTTGTGTACGTGGTGGAAGTACCGCACTCCCTCCCCCTCAATGCCGAGTTGAGCGCGGAGATAGAGAAAGGCGAGCGGGCGCTGGACAGGGCGGAGATTACCGCGCGCGAGATGGGCCTCGACGTGGACGCATCCATACTGCAAGCCCGTAGCGCCGGGGCGGCCATCGTGGACGTGGCACGCGAGAGCGGGGCCGAGTTGATCGTCCTGGCGACCAGCTACCAGAAGAAGCTGGGCGAGCTTGACCTGGGGCGCACCCTGCCCTACGTCCTCAAGCACGCCCCCTGTCGCGTCTGGATTTGCCGCGCACCAATGCCGGAAGAGCAGATCTGAAACGAGAAACGTGAAACGTGATGCGGCTTATGTTACTTGGTCCCACGTGAGCCGCGATGCTGCTTCTTGCACCATCACGTTTCACGTTTCACGTTTCAGAATAGTGAGGAACGAACGATGAGGATAGTAATTCTCGGCTGCGGGCGCGTGGGCGTCCGGTTGGCCGTTATGATGGAAGAAGACGGGCACCAGGTTAGCGTTATCGACGCGGACCCCGTGGCCCTGAGCCACTTGCCGGAGAACTTTACCGGACAGGTGGTGCTCGGCACGGGTATCGACGTGGACGTGCTCAAGTCGGCGGGTATCGCGTATGCCGATGCCTTCGCGGCGGTCACCAACTTCGACAACACCAATATCATGGCCTGCCAGGTCTCCAAGGAGATATTCGGGGTAAAGAAGGTGCTGGCGCGCATCTACGATCCGGGCCGCGAAGGGCTGTACCACCAGCTTGGCCTTGAGACGATCTGCCCCACCACCCTCCTGTCCACCGCCGCGCACGACATATTGCTCACGCCCGAGAGCGCGGGCACCGGCCCTCTGCGCGTGGATACCACCAGGGACGTAGTGGCAGTGGCTGCCGCGCTCGCCGGGGGTAATGCCTCGTTCAACAGCGACCACGACCACCAGGCACCGGGCGCTAACGCTCCCATCGTCAACCGCCCGCCTGAGCAGGCTTCTGCAACTGCGGCACCCGCTCAACCGGGCGGTGCAGGTGATTTGACGGCGAACGGGCAGCAGCCAAACCAGAACGGACGAGAGCGGCGCGGATTCTTCGGGCGCTAAGAGTAAGCAAGAGTAGCACACCGGGGCCAGGGGTCATCAGCTAGAAGGCTGTTCCCTGGCCCCGGTACTATCACGGTACTATCACGGGAGTCATGCATGTATATCATCATTGTGGGCGGCGGCAAGGTGGGGTACTACCTGACCAAGACGCTCGTCAACGAGGGCAGCAACGAGATACTGCTGATCGAGAAGAACCCCAAGAAAGTAATGACGTACGGCGAGCGGTTCGGGTCGGTGGTGCTGGAGGGGGATGGGGCCGAGTCGAGCACGCTGGAGATGGCGGGTGCGGCCCGCGCCGACGTGGTGATTGCAGTCACGGGCGACGACGAGGACAACCTGGTGATCTGCCAGACGGCCAAGAAGATGTTCAAGGTGCCCCGCACCATCGCCCGCGTGAACAACCCCAAGAACGAGGATATCTTCAAGAGGCTGGGCATCGACGTCACGGTGTCGCAGACCAACGTCATCCTGAGCATCATCGAGCAGGAGATCCCGGAGCGCGGCCTGGTGCATCTAATGACCCTCAAACACGCCCAGATGGCGATTGTAGAGGCCACCGTGGAGGAAACGGCGATGGCGGTCGGCAAGACCCTGTCCGACATCCAGTTCCCCAACAACATCGTGATTTCCGCCGTCCTGCGCGACGGCCAGCTCATCATCCCCCGTGGCGACACCATCTTACGCCCCCGCGACGAGGTAATAGCCCTAGCCACCCGCGAAAGCGAACCCGCATTGCGCCAAATGCTTATCGGGTAATTACGAATTACGAATTACGAATTACGAATTACACTCTCCAGCTTTATCCTCTGAACTCCTTGTAATTCGTAATTCGTAATTCCCTACCAGCTGACCGTCGCGCTGTCCAGCATGAAGAAGGGCGGCGCGTTTATGTGTGAGGTGTTGGAGAGGTTGGTGATGGTGAGGGTGTTGGTGCCGGGCTGCAACAGGCCCGCCGGTATCACCCATTGCGCCGCGCCCCAATTGCCCGCTCCGAACACGCCGGTACTGAAGTCATTGGGTAGCGGGTTGCCGCCAACGTAGATTTCCACGCCGTTCATTACTATGCTGATGGGCGTCTTGGCTGTGTCTTCCGAGTCAACGCCGATAACGGTGAGCGTGGCCTGGCCCTCCGGCGCGCTATTGACGTTGAAGAGCGCGGTCATCGTGCTGTACTGGGTGCCCAGTCCGTACACCCAGGTGGCCGTCCTTCCGTGATAAAGGCCGTCCTGGCGGAAATAGCCACCTATGAAATCGGTGTCCTCCAGCGCGACACTGCCCCCGGCGCCTCCCTGCACGGGAGTCGGCTCCACAACCGGTTCCGCCGTGTCGGTCGGTATAACCGGCGGGGGCGGCGTATCCGTGGGAGGCGGGGGCGCGGGCGTCTCGGTCGGTGGCGGCGGTTCGGGTGTGTCGGTTGGAGGTAAAGGCGTATCGGTGGGCGCGGCGGGCTGAGGCGTATCGGTCGCGAGCGGCTCCGGCGTCGGTGTCGGTGATTCCGGCGAGGGAGTAGCGACTGGAGCTAGTTCCGCCGTGTTGGTTGGAGGCACAGCGGCAGGGACCGTATCGGTCGGTATGACTACCTGCGCCACCGCCGTAGGGCTGGCCGTGGCGTCACCACCGCCACCCAGCATGCCCAGCAGATTACCCCCCTGCCAGGCACCCAGGCCGCACAACAGCAGGCCCAGGGCCAACGCAATCACGGCGGGCCACATCCCCAGGCCGCGCCTCTGAGACACGTTCACCTGCACGCTACGGGCAGGCTGTGCCGTGTAGGGCGCGGCTGCCGAGGCGACCTGCCGGGGCTGCGCGGGCGCATTCGTAGGCACTGTGACTTGCGGGGGCGGCGGGGTCAACGGCTGCGGCATGCTCACGCGGGCGGGGGGCACTTCGGCGGGCGCGGCGGCCATTTGCACGGGCTGGCCCAACTCGGCGGCCAACGGCACGTGCGGGGCTACCCCTACCCCCGCCCCTCTCGTGGGTGCCTCGGACACCGGCACCGCCTGCGTGGGTTGGCTGGAGGTCACGTTCAGCGCGTCCAGGTCGGCTACCAGGTCTTGCGCCGATTCATAACGCCTGCCAGGGTCTTTGTTGAGCAGCCGCATTACTATCGTTTCGAGGGAGGGCGGCACCTCCGCGACGGCATCATGGAGAGGGCGCGGCTGCTCCCAGACCTGCTTGTAGGCCACGATGGCCGGGTTTTCGCCAGTGAAAGGTGGCATACCGCATAGCATCTCGTACATCACGCAGCCGAGCGAGTAAAGGTCGGCGGCTGCCTTGATGGGAGCGCCGGTGGCCTGCTCTGGCGACATATAGGCCGCCGTGCCGAACGTCATACCCGACTGGGTGAGGGCGGGGCCTGAAAGTGCCTTCACGATACCGAAGTCGGTCAGGTGAACGTGGCCCGCCTTGTCAATCAGGATGTTCTGGGGCTTCACGTCCCGGTGGATGAGGCCGCGCTCGTGGGCCGCTTGCAAAGCGTAACAAGCCTGGCGGGCTATGGCAATCGTCTCGGCCGAGGAAAGCCGCCCGCGCTTTTGCAGCAGGTCCTTCAGGTTGACGCCCTGCACGAACTGCATGGCGATAAACATCGAGCCGTCGTCGTTCTCCCCGAAGTCGTAGATGTCCACGATATTCGGGTGCGCGATGCCCGCGGCGGTCTTGGCTTCTATAGCGAATCGCTTGCGGGATGGGTCGTCGTAGGAGAACTGGGGCCGCAGCAGCTTGATCGCCACGGTCCGGTCGAGGCGCTGGTCCCTGGCGCGGAATACTTCGGCGGCCCCACCCTCGCCCACCTTTTCGAGCAGGCGGTAGCGGCCGGCAAGCAGCTTGCCGCCTTCCATCATGGGTGTAGAACCTTCAGAACCGGAGTACATGAACGACCTGCTCCTGGTCTAGTGCGCTGTGCTGCGTCGGGAAGGGCACCGCGAGTCAACTGGGTACCAATAGTTAAACGATGCCCGTAGCCCTGGTGTCACGCCTGCACGCCAAGTTGCTGCCTACCGCTTTACTGCTGTTATTACATAAGCATTATTCGCGCCCTGGGTGGCAAACGGCTGACAGAGGCTAGGAAGGCTTGCATGCACCACCGTCCAACGGCTTAGCGGAAATAGGTCACGGTCGAATAGGTACGCGGGTCTACCAACAGCAGCACGGAAGGTTCTAGCTTTACCTCGTCACCACCCTCATATTCGCGAGCGTAGAGGCTGCCAGCCTGGACGTAGGCGAACGCTCCTTCTCCAGGGTACCATGAATGGGTTGCCGGAGAGTAGCCGGTGCGGCGGCTCTCGCTTACCGACGGCCCGGTGGCACTATATACCTGCGTAGGAGCTATCTCCCGCTCCTCGTCGGCGGTGGAGCCGGGTGCGGCGTAGACCTCCATGCTCTGCCCCCTGTTAGAATTGGTGCGTTGCTCGTAGACCAATCGCCCGCCATAGATGCCGAAGGACCGCAGGTAGCCAACGTGTATCGTGGGCAGATACATTATGCTTGCCTCCTCGCCGGGCGCGAGCCTGATGAAGAGGAGCCTTGTAGTCTCGGCAAAATCGACCGGCTTGGTACCTTCGACCGCCCACCCATTTATCAATAGCTCCGAGCTGCCGGGCTTTTCCGCTACATAGGAGAGGTACCTGTTGCCCTCCAGCCGGACCAGCACCGGGCTGACCGCCGGGTTCGCGGGATCGATCAGGCGCACGTCGAGTTGCTGCATGTCGCGTTCTACCAGCAGCACCTTCCCGGCATTATCGCCTTCGTTCAGGAACGTGCCCTTTACCCAGGTGTCGAAGGACACGAAGCTGCCGACCGTCTCCACAGGCACCGTGCGCGTGGCGAGGGTGTACGGCGGCGTGCCTGCGATCAGGTCGAAGAGAAGGGCCGACTGCACCTCCGAAGCCCCGTTATCCGCCGGAGCAATAATGGTGAGCAGCACGTAGCGACCATCCGGGCTGATCTGCCCGCCGCCAAATTGCCCCACATGGGAGTAGATGGGCTGCCGGGTGAATTCTCCACCCTCACCCCTTACGCCCAGGTACAGATCTATCTTGCTCGACCTGACTGTCAGGCCGCCAGCGACAGCCACCAGGTAGCGGTCGCTCTCAGGGGAGACATGCACGATCGTTTCATCAGCGCCGCCAAGCGATAGGGTTGAAGTTACGGGGCGGACCTCCTCCATCCGCTCGTAATCGAGCCACCAGCCGGTGAACCCGATGCGGACGGCATCCATAGACGACCTCAGCCCTTCGTTGTAGCGCCCCGCGACCAGGCGGTCTCCCGCGGGTAAAAAGTAGCTGTAGAAAGTGGGGTCCAGCACGGAGTCCCTGGTGGCGATGCCGGTACCGCTGAGGGTGGCGACCTTCAGCCTGCGCCCTTCCAGGTCGGGTCTGCCCGGTGGTGGCTGGCGGTTGAACGGCACCGGCGTGGGTGTAGCGCCGGGCTGCCACTGGTCGCCGGGCACGTCATACGCGACGCTATCGCCGGTGGCCCCGAGCACCTGGCTCCACCTGTCGCTGCCGTCGAGCCACACCCATTCACGAGCGGCGCGGTAGTAGAGGCCGGGCGGCTCGGCCCCCGCGCGCAGTGCGATTGCCCCCTTGAGGGTGTTGCTGTAGACTTCCGCCTCAACTTCGGCATAGAGGGCGTCCACGTCCCAATATTCGGGCTGGATGCCCCGCACGCCTTGTAGCTCGTTGAGGGCGGTCACCCACTGCTTGCGGTTTATGGCTGTGGTAGCGGCCCGGTAGTGCCCGTCGCGCTCCTGGATGAGTTTTTCGACCTGGTCGGCGCGGGCACCGGCGTCTCTATAGCCGGAGGCCGACCTGAAGAAATCGTAGGCGAGGCCCCAGTCCTGCCGGGTCACCGCCGTCTCGGCCTGGCGGTAGCTCTGCTGTTTGACCTCTTGCTGCCACGACTGCCAGCCCGCCCAGACCACCACGAACAACAGCAGTAACGCCCCCAGCACGAACTCGCGCGTGTAACCCCTGCCCTGGGACAGCGGCTCCGGGTCGAGGTCCTCCATTATCGAAATGTCGTCGGTGTAGTCGGGCATGCTCTGCCGTTTGGGCGTAATAACTACCTATTCCTCGATGGCCCCGCCTATGCTCCGCAGATGCGCGCGGAAGGTGTAAGCGGGGTCGGCTTCACGGCGCGTTATGTACTCCTCGAACCGCAGTTGCTCCGAGAGCTTAGTGCCGCTGCGTATGGCCTGGGCCTGCTGCCTCTCGGTGCGCTGTATGCCGCGAGCAGTCTCCAGCACTGCCTCCAAACTGGCACCCGGCACGAAAAGGAGGCCGTCATCGTCGGCAAAGAGTACGTCATCTGTACCGACTTCGTGGGTGCCAAAGCGGGCGGAGGTGAGCGCTGCGGGGTCACGGGCCTCGAGCCGTTGTGGGCCTGCCGGGCAGGTGCCATAGCTGAAGATGGGAAGACCGATTTGCAGAAGCTCCGGCGTATCCCGGTGGAAACCCCACACCGCCATGCCCGCGATGCCAAAGGCCCAGGCTTCCAACGTGGTAAGGTCGCCAATGCAGCCCTGGTCCGTGCGCCCCTCGTTGTCAATCGTGAGGATGTCGCCGTCCTGTGCCACCCGCATAGCCTCCAGGAAGATGTCAACGCTA
This sequence comes from Chloroflexia bacterium, assembly GCA_036388595.1. Taxonomy (GTDB): domain Bacteria; phylum Chloroflexota; class Chloroflexia; order QHBQ01; family JADMIH01; genus JADMIH01. Next base: position 5,898 of record DASVRN010000029.1, on the reverse strand, counting down.
CCGTAGTGCCGCGCGGGCAGCACCCGCCCCGACATACGGCTCCCCTGCGCTACCGGCTTGAGGCCCGGCGGCGCAAGGCGGATGGGCAGGCCCAGGCGCACACAAGCGTCCGCTACCAGGGGCGTCGAAAGGTCGGTAAATGCCTCACTGATACTCCGGTTGTCCATACTTTCCTCCAATGTGCCTGCACTTCAGTTATAGCAGTAAAGAGACGGAACCGCCAAGACGCCAAGAACACCCAGAGCGCGCCAAGAGAAATAAAGAATTGCACCGCAGAGACGCAGAGGACGCAGAGGTCATGCAGAGATAGTGCTTGTTGGTTATAAGCAAGGGGAGCATCGTACAGCACGATGCTCCCCTTACCCACATGACTAACACCTATTGTCTCTGCGTGCCCTCTGCGTCCTCTGCGTCTCTGCGGTGCAATTCTTTATTTCTCTTGGCGCGCTCTTGGCGGCCTTGGCGTGATGAGGTTCCGTCTCTACTTACTACGGGAATATACCCCTCAACCGGGTGACTTCCGCGACGCGGCTGATGGCGAGCATGTAGGCCCCGGTGCGCATATCGACCGAGTTGTTGTCGGCGGTGTCGAACACATCCTGGAAGGAACGCTTCATAACCCGCTCCAGCTTCTGGTTCACCTCGTCCTCGGCCCAGTAGTAGCCCTGGATGTTCTGCGCCCACTCGAAGTAGGACACGGTGACCCCACCGGCGTTCGCCAGGATGTCGGGCAGCACCATGACGCCCTTCTCGAACAGTATGCGGTCGGCCTCCGGCGTGGTAGGGCCATTGGCCGCCTCGGCTATCATCTTGGTCTTGATGCGGTCGGCGTTGTTGACGGTGATTACGCTCTCAAGCGCGGCGGGCACCAGGATGTCGCATTCGATTTCGAGCAACTCTTCGTTGGTTACGTCGTCGCTACCCCCGAAGCCGCTGAGCGAGCCGTGCTCCTGCTTGTGCCGCAGAGCACCAAGGGCGTCTATACCGTTCGTATTGTGAATACCACCCCGGCTGTCGGACACGCCGATCACCTTGGCCCCATCTTCGCTGAGGAGGCGGGCGGCGATGGCCCCGGCGTTGCCGTAGCCCTGCACCACCACGCGCGCCCCTTCGAGGCTCATGCCCCGCGTCTTCACCGCCTCGCGCACCACGTACTGAAGGCCGCGTGCGGTCGCTTCGTTGCGGCCCAGCGACCCTTCGACCGCGATGGGCTTACCGGTGATGAGACCGGGCATCGGGTAGCCGCGCAACATCGACACGGTGTCCATGAACCAGGCCATCGTCTGGGAGTTGGTGTTCACGTCGGGCGCGGGGATGTCGATTTCGGGACCGATGATGGGGGAAATCTCGGCGGCGAAACGGCGGGTGAGGCGCTCAAGTTCGGAGATGCTGTGCTGCTTGGGATCGATTATCACCCCGCCCTTGCCGCCACCGTATGGAATGCCGACCGTGGCGCACTTCCACGTCATCCACATCGCCAGCGCCTTCACTTCATCTAGGGTCACGTCCTGGTGGTAGCGGATGCCGCCCTTCGCCGGGCCGCGGGTGAGGGAGTGCTGCACGCGATAGCCTGTGAAGACTCTGTAGCTGCCATCGTCCATGCGCACCGGGAAGTGCACAGTCAACTCGCGCTTGGGGTGGGCAAGGATTTGCTTCATGCCCTCGTCCAGGTGCAGCCTATCCGCAGCCTGCATAAACTGCTCGACCGCTATCTGGTACGGGTTGGGTTTGTTGGCCGTTTCCGCCATTAGTTAGCCTCCTCATTGAGTCTAGATGGATTATCAACTTTGATAGCCTATGTAACTCGTAACACGTAAAACGTAACCTATCTGTTCGGACGTTACGCGTTACGTGTCACGAGTTACGTATTGCTTCCAACTTTCTTTTCAGCAACTCTCGGACCGCGTTAGCATCGGCCTGTCCCCTGGTTGCTTTCATTATGGGGCCGAGAAACGCGCCAATCGCGCTCTCCTTACCTCCCAGGTAGTCCGCTACCACCTTGGGATTGGCGGCAATTGCCTCGTCTACCGCCTGTTCGAGAGCCGAGTCGTCGCGCATAATGCCGAGGCCGCGTTCGCTCACCAATTTGGCGGGGGATGCGCCTTCGTTGAATAGCTCAGGCAGCAGGTCCCTGGCGAGATTGCGATTGATGGTGCCTCCGGTGAGTAGCTCCACCAACTCGCGCAAGTGGGCGGGGGTGAGCTTGCTCTGCTCGACCGCTATGCCTGCCTCCGAGGCCAGCCTGGCAAGGTCGTTCACCACGAACCCGGCGGCTGACCTGGCACCTTCCGCGCCAAGCCCCGTGGCTGCCTGCTCGTAGTAGTCGGCAATTGCGGGCGAGGCGGTGAGTTGCGCGGCATCGTAAGCCGAGAGCCCGTATTCACGCACCAGGCGCTCGCGGCGGGCGTCGGGTAGCTCCGGTAACTGCCTCCGATACTCGTCCAGGTCGGCGTCGGTGAAGGTGAGGGGCGGCAGGTCGGGTTCGGGGAAGTAGCGGTAGTCGTGCGCCTCTTCCTTCGACCGTTGCGACACGGTGACGTTGCGGCCCTCGACCCAGCCACGCGTCTCCTGCACGATACGCCCGCCGCTTTGCAGCACACCCGTCTGCCGCTCTACCTCGTACTCGAGCGCCGCCCGCAGCGCCTTGAACGAGTTCATGTTCTTCACTTCCACCTTCGTGCCGAACTCGGCTTGCCCCGCCAGGCGCACCGACACGTTAGCGTCCACCCGCAAGGCCCCCTCCTCCATGTTGCCGGTGGATACGCCGAGCCAGCGCAGGAGGTGGCGCAGCTTCATAGCGAAGAGTTGCGCCTCTTCTGGCGAGTTGATGTCCGGCTCCGACACGATCTCCATGAGCGGCAGGCCCGCGCGGTTCACGTCCATGAGGGTGTAAGCGCCGTCAGGGCCGTGGCGGTGCAGCAGGCGGGCGGTGTCCTCCTCCAGGTGCACGCGACGGATGCCCACGCGGAAGGTGTCCTTCGCGTTACCCCGCTCGTCGGGTACTTCAACCTCCAGGTGTCCGTCCACGCACAGGGGCAGGTCGTACTGAGAGATCTGGTAGCCCTTCATCAGGTCGGGATAGGGGTAGTTCTTGCGGTCGAACTTGGAGAAGTGCGGTATATCGCAGTTGAGGGCCAGCCCGGTAAGCACCGTCTTGCGCACGGCCTGGCTGTTGATGACGGGGAGGGTGCCGGGCATGCCCATGCAGACCGGGCACACGTGCGAGTTGGGCTGGGCGTACGCTATATCGGCGCTGCACCCGCAGTACATCTTGCTCTCGGTGAGCAGTTGCGCGTGCACTTCCAGGCCGATAGTGGTCGTGTACGCGCCGCCGGGGCTACCGTGCGTGGCGTCGGACAAGGGGCTACCGGCCTCTGTTGATTGGTGTGTGCTAACCATTCGTTAGTAGGCGCTCCTAAAACAGACAAGCCTTGCATTATAGCACGGGCCTATAAAGCCTGCAAAGCATCACAGGACTTCGACCTGGTTATAACAAAGTAAGATACTCGAACCCTGTCCCCCCTGTCATCCTTTACTGCATTCAGTAGCATGCTAACGAAGAAATGTCAGCCAATACAGCAACAAGGTGCCAGGCGTCGCCCCGCGATTGAAATCGGGGGCTACACTTTACCAAGTCCCACAAGGGGACTCCTCTACTCCTCTACCAACCTACTCTCTCGAAAGCGGCCCTGATGCATATAGGCCAGAAAGGCAGTCCCGCAGGGACTTTGCAAGGTGTAGCCCCCGATTTCAATCGGGGGGCGTCGCTGGCACCGCATGCACCGTATAACCGTATACCATTTTATTTGCTGTCATTCCTTCCTTAGCTAGGTACTCACGATGACAGGGGAACAGGGTTTCAATATTCCTTCTTTGTGACTACCTCGCCTTTAGGAACAAGTCTGCCGTCGCGCAGGCTCCACTCATGATCGCAGTTCGCACAGGTGTAGCTGTCGATGCGCACCGCATTAGTCCGCCGCCATTCCTGCACGACGTTGGCGGCCAGCATTACGCACGCTGCCAGGGCCGCGGGCACCCAGAACGGTATCGCGGCCGCTATGCTCGACTGAGTGCCGAAAAAGTAGGGTAGCACCCCGTTCAGCAGAAAAGTGCCCAACACCCAGGTGAGCAGCCCCAGGACCGTGGCCGACCGGTTGCTCGGGTTGATTACCACCCTGCGCCTCGGGTCGTACCGATGGCTGGACGACGCTGCCTGGATGCTGCCGCATACCGGGCAGGGCCGCGAAGGTGCTTGTATTGTGTCCCGGTTGGGTGCTTCCGCGAACATAAGGATAACTTACCACCACTAAAGCCATGTAGGACAGGGTTGGTTGCAAGCTCCCTTTCCCCTCGAGCCTATTTTACCTTATACAGAAAAGACAATCTGGTTACTAGAAGCTATCTCAAAAACCTTGAATCTGAGAAGAGCACATCAGCCCCACCCCTGTCATTTCGAACATGCGGCTACGCTCAGGGTAAACTCCATGAGAAATCTCGTCCTTCACCTGGATGGTTCCTCTTTCTGGCGGTACGTTGTGATGCGTTGTGGCACAGAGTGACTAAGAGAAAGGTGGTATTTGGGAGTTGAGGGACGAGATTTCTCACTGCGTTCGAAATGACAAAGTAGGGGCTTTGCTGCTGGTATTCGGCTCCGGTATTTATGAGATAGCTTGTATATACCGCTAACTAGGCCAATATATGACGAGCATATATAGTCCCTGCGCAACATCTATATATCGTTTATGCCGGACCGATGCATAGTGTATGCCGGTGCGCCCCGGCATCGTAGGAACGGCTATGAATGGTGGCACTATTATTGCAGAGTTCTGCGAACGGGTTGCTGCGGAAGCGACTATCTTTAAGAATTTACATGATAATCAAGGAGGAAGTGAGGGCTATGTTTAGACACGCACGGGTACTTACCATGCTTGCAGTTGTTATGCTGGCACTGGTGTTTTCGGTAGGTTCGGCGGGCCGCGTGAGCGCGCAGCAGACGCAGGGTTGCGACATCACGGGCACTCGCAACGGCACATCGACCCCTACCTACGGTACGACCAATAGCACGCTAATCTTCAGGGGCACCGGCTTCACCAGGGGTGAGGACGTTTCGTTCTGGTTCACCACGCCGGACCAGGAAGTGTTCGGTACCGCTAACCCCGTCAGCGGCGGCGTGGCCCCCGACGGCTCGGTATCGCTGCGCCTGACGATCCCCCAGGAGTTTGTAGACTTTGCTCCTGGCAAGTGGGCGATTACCTTCCAGGGTGCCACCAGCAATAACGTGGCTGTGATCTACTTCTGCGTGCTCACTCCCGAGCAGGCCACGCAGGTAGCACAGCCGGCCACGGCAACCGCGGTCCCGCCCACAGCAGTCCCGCCCACAGCAGTCCCGCCCACAGCAGTTCCGGCTACGGCCACGACTGCCCCGGCACTGCCCACCGACACCGTAGCTCCCGCAGTCAGCCCTACTACTGCTGCTGCGGTTAGCCCCACGGCAGTAGCGACCGACACCGGAGCCGCTGCCACGGCCACCATGGCCCCGGCGCTGCCCACCGACACGGTAGCCCCCGCCATGCCCGTTGAGACCGCTACTACCGTAGCGATCCCGACCGAGGTTCTGCCTGTGGAGCCTGACCAGGGCACCGGAGCCGGCGCGGGTGACCTGCCTGGCATGCCCACCACCGGCCAGTCTGACGGCTCTATGCTTGTCACGCTGGTGCTCGCGGCCCTCGGCCTGATGGGTGCCGGTCTCGTGGCTCGCCGCGCAAAGAGCGCAAGCCGCTAAAGTTCCGCTGCAACCAGGTAAAGGTGTAAGAAAGGGGCCAGCATGCTGGCCTCTTTCTATTTGGGAATTGGGATTTCGGATTTCGGATTTGTTCCGTATTCTACTAAATCCGAAAT
>DASVRN010000028.1:0-32334 GCA_036388595.1 Chloroflexia bacterium | reverse complement strand
ACTGCGGCAGTGGGTGCGGCGTCTACATTACCGGTACCTGTCGTGTAGAAGGCCATACCCAGGAACAAACTGACTCCAAGTGCGAATGAGGCGCACCGTGCGGCCGTCTGCCGCCATGACGGTAAAGTGTTACCTGCCATTATTTCCTCCCTCTCATAGCCGGACGGATCTATCGTCTATGTGGAACCGAGCCATGAGTATACACAACTCACGACGCCCTTTAGAACGTGCATACTCCCCACAGTCATGGATGCCAAGATGTGCTGTGGTTGTAAGCGCGTGCCGGTACCACCCAGTGTAGGTGTCAAGTATAGCGGAGCGTCGTCACGGAGTCAACAGGTATATGCCGTTATCAGGGGGGTGGTTGCGCTCGCAAGGGAGACGCCCGTCGATTGATCCCGTACAAGGTGCAGAGTGCGAAGGCCGACGCCCGTCGATTTCAATCGACGGGCGTCAGATTTGCAGCCAAGAAGGTTCTTACCACCACTGGCTGTCTCTTGGCGAGTATGCCCACTTCTATGCCGTTATGAAGGCAGCACGTCACCCGCCAGCACGCGACGCTCCACCCCGCCATCTGTGAGCACCACCAGCGCGCCGTCGGCATCCACCCGTAGCGCCTTGCCCTGCACCGGACCACCTGCCCCATTGCTCCCAGGCTCCATGATTGACACCCGCTTGCCAATGGTCTCCAGCGCGGCCACCCATTCGGCGTGTACGGTGCCGAATTGCCCGCCCTGCAACAGCAAATAGAGGCTCTCGAATTCGCTGAGCACCCTGGCGAGCACCTCCACCCGGTCCACATCTCGCCCCAGTTCGGCGGAAAGGGAGGTGGCGGTGTCGCGCAACTGGCCGAACTGCTCCCCTTGCAGGTTGACGTTGATGCCGAAGCCGAGCACCGAGAAGGCCCACTCGCCCCCGGTGAATTCACTCTCGCTCAGTATGCCCGCCACCTTCCGGCCATCGAGCAGCACGTCATTAGACCACTTGATGGCAGGGTCCAGCGCGCCCCCTCCGACTGCTCTCAGGGCGCGGTGGATGGCTACGGCGGCGGCTATGGTAATGTAGAAGGCTTGTTGTGGAGCGAAACGCGGGCGCAACAGCACGGAGCAAAGCACGCAGCAACCTGGGGGCGCTACCCAAGTGCGGCCCAGCCTGCCCCTGCCCGCCACCTGCTCCTCGGCCAGCACGACCAGACCTTCCGCCTCCCCCTGTCGCGCCGCCTGCTTGACAAGGTCGTTAGTTGACCCTACCTGCTGGTGTAATTCAATGCGGCGGCCGAGGATGTTGGTTGTGAGGTGTGACTTGATGGTGGCGGGGGTGTAGTCTTGCATCAACCTATCCCAGCACCCGGTCCAACGCCAATTGCGCGCCGTACTTTGCCTTGTTCAACGCGGTGTACCGGAGGCGTTCGCTCAACGGTAGGCGGCCGAGCCTGCCCTTCAGGATGCCCCTTATGTGCCTATCAAGACCTATAAGCCTGAAGTCCTCGTCTATCCACAGACCGGACTCCTGGTTGGTGCCGCTTTCCTCCATCGGACGGGCGGACAGAGGCTCATAACGTATGCAGGCCTGGGTGGTTCGTCGCGGAGCAGCGATGGCATCGAGGTCGCGCAGCAACAGCTTGAGCACAGGCTCCCAGCACACCACCAGCACCGCCTGGCAGGTTAGGTAAATCTGCCCAGGCTGGCTGCCTTGCAGTATCACGAAGTTGTCTCTAGATAATCGGGCTTCGTCCAGGGTGCGTGCCACTGTTGTCACGCCGCTCGCTCCATTGCCACCATTGCGCATGACTACCCTGCCCTCAACCCTGCTCATCAGGGAAGCGGAAGCCCTTCGGTAGTAGCTCCTCTACCGTCATCTCCCACTTGCCCTCGCCCAACTCTGGCGCGGCGACCATAATTACCCGCAGGCCGGGGGCAAGCTCGAACAGCACCTGGCGGCAGACACCGCAAGGGCTGGTCGGCTCGGCGTTGTCGGCTGCCACGGCTATCGTGGTGAAACTACCCCGTTTGCCAGCCGTCTCGCCTGCCGCGATAGCAGCGCCGATAGCCACCCGCTCGGCGCAGATGGTGGGCGAGTAAGCTCCGTTCTCTATGTTGCAGCCGGTGTATACCTTGCCGTTCCCGGCCAGCAAAGCCGCCCCCACCCTAAAATGCGAGTAGGGGACGTAGGCGCGGGTGCGGGCGTCGAGGGCTAGCTGTATAAGCTCTTCGTCAGTCATGGGGTTTCTGAAACGTGAAACGTGAAACGTGATGCGGCTTGCTAAATAGGGTTCGTGGATGTTAGACGTTTACTTTGGCGGGACCAAAGCTCCTCCCTGTCATCCTGAGTGTAGCGAAGGATCTAAGATGCTGCCCTACGTATGTATTCAACTTCCAGCACCATTGTCCCTGCACCCGATAGCATCCCTACTCACCTTCTTGAGATCCTTCGCTACGCTCAGGATGACAGGGGAGGTTTGGTCCCTTTATGCGAGCGGCCTCTCATTCACGAACCAAATAGCACAAGCCGCATCACGTTTCACGTTTCACGTTTCAGCCTCACTCCTCCTCTTCTGGTTCCGCCTGGTCTTCGGCCTCGTCGGGCCCGTGGCGGATGATGGCAAGCTGCTTGATACGGGTGCCCTCGGTGCTGAGTACGGTGATGGTGTGGTTGCTGACTTGTAGGGCGTCGCCGGGGTCGGGCACGCGGCCCAATTGCTCGTAGACGAAACCGCCTATGGTGTCCGAGTCCTCGGCCTCCCACTGGAGGTGGAATAGCTCGTTTATGTCGTCCAGGGGCACGCGAGCATCGACATGGGCTTCCGTATCGCTTATCACGTTTATCATCTGCGGTTCGACGTCGTACTCGTCGCGGATCTCGCCCACTATCTCTTCCAGCAGGTCCTCGATGGTCACGAGGCCCGCCGTGCCGCCGTACTCATCGATTACGATGGCAAGGTGCATGCGCGTCCTCTGTAGCTCCCGCAGCAACTCGTCCACCTTCTTGGTTTCAGGCACGTAATGCACGGGGCGCATGACGTTGGTCACCGGCTGGTCAATCTGGTCGCTACGCAGGGCGCGGAGCATGTCCTGCACGGTAGCCACGCCCAGCACCTGGTCTATCGACTCGTGGTACACGGGGATACGGGTATGCCCCGATTGCAGCGCCACGTCAGCGGCATCGGCTACCCGGCAGTCGTCTTCCACGGCCACGATGTAGGGACGGGGGGCCATAACTTCGCGCACTACAGTGTCACCGAACTCGAAGATGGAGTGGATTAGCTCCTCCTCCTCCTGCTGGATCACGCCCTCTTCCTCGCCCACGTTGACCAGCATTCGCAACTCTTCCTCCGTCACGAAGCGCCCGGCGGGGCTGGTGCGTCCGCCCAGCACGCGCACGAAGGGGCTAGCTACAAAGCCTGACAGCGCCACCAGCGGGCCTACTATGCGGCGTATGGCGTTGATAGGGCCGTAGAGAGCAAGCGCCGTCCGTTCCGGGTTGCGCACCGCCAGGGCCTTGGGTACCGCCACGCCAAAAATTAGGACGAGCATGGCTGCCATACTTACAGCCAGCAGGTGCGCCCACCATGTCGTGAAATGGGACGACGAGAAATAGGCCAGCGCACCTATGGTTATCAGGCTAAGGACGTTTACGAAGAGGATTACGTTGGAGAACCGTTGGGGATCGGCCAGCATATCGTTTATTGCCTGGGCGCGAGGCACCCCGCGTTCTATAAGCTGGCGTAATCTCAGGCCGGAAATGTGGGTGAGGGCGGTCTCAACCGCGGAGTCGATTGCTATCAGAACAAGGCATAGCACTGCCGCGACAAGTGCTATCCAACTGTCAGGCTCCAAACTGTGGGAGAACTCCTACTAGGTCGAAAAGTACCGAGTACCGAGTGTCGAGTTCCGAGTAACTCGTAAGACGTACTTCTCTAAACTGCTACATTATCATAGTATACCAAGTTCGTTCCACCCAGCGTGTCTTCCTCAGAACTTAGAACTCGGTACTCGGTACTCGGTACTCGGTACTCGGTACTCGGTACTCGGCACTCGGCACTCGGCACTCACTACCTGAACAGCGCGCTCACCGACCTGTCCTCGTGGATGTGCAGGATAGCCTCACCGAATAGCTGGGCTATGCTTACCACCTCGATCTTGCTGTTGGCATGCCGGTTTACGCCGGGTACGGGTATCGTGTCGCTGATGAGCACGCGGGTGAAGGAGGACGACTCCAGTAACTCCAGCGTTTCCGGGGCGAAGGCGGCGTGGGTGGCGCAGGCGTACACGGCGCGAGCGCCTCGGTCCAGCAGCATATCGGCGGCGGCGCAGAGGGTGCCGCCCGTCATTATCATGTCGTCTATGAGCAGCGCCGTCTTGCCGCGCACGTCGCCTACCATCTCGACCGCGTATGATTGGTCGGCGGTGGGGCGCTGCTTGGCTATGATAGCCAGGTCTACGTGCCCGCCCAGGCGCTCGCGCACCTCCATCGCCCAGCCCACGCGGCCCTGGTCGGGGGCCACTACTACGGGGTCGGGCAGGTCAAGCTCGCGGCAGCGGTCGGCCAGCAGGCGGCGGCCCTGCAAATGGTCCACGGGGATGTTGAAGAAGCCCTCGATGGCGGGGGCGTGCAGGTCACAGGTGAGTATGCGGTTTACCCCGGCCACCTGTAACAGGTCGGCTACCAGCTTGGCGGTGATAGGTTCGCGGGCGCGGCTTTTCTTCTCTTGCTTGGCGTAGCCGTAGTAGGGTATCACGGCCGTGATGCGCTCGGCGGAGGCCCGCTTTATCGCGTCCACCATGATGAGCATTTCCATCAGGTGGTGGTTCACCGGGTGGCAGGTGGGCTGGATGATGAACACGTCGCTGCCGCGCACGTTCTCCTCCACGACGACGCGGGTCTCGCCGTTGCGGTACTGCGTCACCATCGCCCCACCAACCTTCATCCCCAGGTGCTCGGCTATGGCGTGCGCCAGCGCGGGGTGCGCGTTGCCGGTGAATAGCTGCAATCGACCAGACATATCGCCCCTCCAGGCATTTTGGATTTGGGATTGCGGATCCTTCGCTTCGCTCAAGGACAAGTTTCGGATTTGCTGCACGCTAGCCCTCCTGCTCTGGTTCCTCTCCTGCCTCTCCTGTTTCGTCGTCTTCTGCTGCCTTGGGGGCTTCCAACCTGCGTATCATGCGGGCGGGGACGCCTACTACCATCGTGTGCGGCTGCACGTCCTTGGTGACCACGCTGCCCAGGCCCGTTATCGCTCCATCGCCTACCTCGATGGGCGCGCGCAGCATGGTGTCGCTGCCCAGGAAGACGTTTTTGCCGACTGTGGTGCGGTTCTTCTTGACGCCGTCGTAGTTGGCGGTTATGGTGCCCGCCCCGATGTTGGTGCCCTCGCCTATGGTGGCGTCGCCCACGTAGCTGAAGTGGTTCATGTTCACGTTGGGTTCCAGTGTGGAGCGCACCACCTCCCCGAAGTTGCCCATCCGCACGCCTTGCATGAGGTGCGCGCCCTGGCGCAGGTGGCTGTAGGGGCCAATGCTCACGTCGCGCTCGACCGTGCTCCCCTCCAGCATAGACGCTACGATGCGGCAGTTCTCCCCGACCGTCGAGCTAATAATGTGCGTGTTCGGCCCCAGCACGCAGCCGGTGGCTATGCGAGTCGCGCCTTCGAGTATGACGCCGGGGTAGAGCATCGTGTCGGGGTCCAGGTGCACGTCCATGCCGAGGTAGACCGTGTCGGGGGCGAACATGGTCACACCCGCCTCAAGCCACTGGCGGCGCAAGCGGCCCTGCACAATCGCCTCTGCCTCGGCCAGCTGAGCGCGGCTGTTGATGCCCATCGTCTCCTCTATACCGTCTAGCGTGAAGGTCAGCAGGCGGCGCTTGCCACGGGCACCCACCGCGAGCGAGGAGGTGGTGCCGGTGCCCCGTTCCTCTTTGATAGCCATGCCAATCAGGTCGGTCAGGTAGTACTCGCCGTTTACCTGGTTTGGCCCAAGCGAGTGCAGGCTGGTCCACAGCCAGTCCGACTCGAAGACGTATACGCCGCTGTTGATCTCGTTGATGGCGCGCTGCACCATGTTGGCGTTGCGCTCCTCCACAACGGCGAGCACGTTCTGGTCCTTGTCGCGGGCCACACGCCCGTAGCCGGTAGGGTCCTGCACTATCGAGCTGAGCATGGTGACGTGGGGGCGGCTCTGGCGGTGGCGCGAGAGGAGCTGGTTTAGCGTGTCGGTGCGGATGAGGGGGGTATCTCCGTAGAGTACCAGCACGGGGCCGTGATAACCCCGCAGCGCCTCCCGCGCCATGAGCACGGCGTGGCCGGTGCCCAACTGCTCCGGCTGGCGGGCGTAGGTGATGGGAAGGGAGCCGTCGAGGCCGTAGGAGTTGCCAATGGTGTCCTCCACCTGCTCCGCGCCATGCCCGACGACGAGCACGGTGTGAGTGGGGGAGAGGGGTGCGAGGGCGCGCAAAACATGAGCAGCTAGAGGTAGGCCGGCCAGGCGGTGCAGCACCTTCGGCTGCCGCGACTGCATCCGCTTGCCCAGCCCCGCCGCCAGGACTACAACCGAGAGCGGCTGGCTCTCCATAAGGGTCTATCCTTTGTTAGAATATGGTGCGTGTGGGGCTTCCGGTGAGGTAGCCCCATGTTAGCAGGTGGGGCAGCGGCTGTCAAGTTGGTTAGATCAGGTAAACGCCAAGACGCGGAGACGCCAAGGACGCGCCAAGTTAAGGATTGTGGCTCAAGCAAAAGGAGCAGGGTACATGTAGCGTACCTGCTCCTTCTTGTATTCTCTAACTATCTACACTCTTGGCGTGGTGCTTGGCGTCTCCGCGTCTTGGCGTTTAGCTTCCTTCCGCTTCGGGGGTGCGCTTGCCGAGTTCCATGTCGAGCATGAGGAGGGCGGCGCGGTTATCGCCTATCATGCGTAGCTGCTCGACTATGGTGCCTGCGTTGCTCTCCTCCTCCACCTGCTCGGTGATGAACCACTGCAAGGCGGCCTGGGTGGCGTAGTCGTTCTCCCTGGCGGCCTTCTCGTAGAGGCTTTCTATCAGGCTGGTGACGTGCCGCTCGTGGTTCAGGGCCTGCTCCATCACCTGAAGGGGCGACCTGAAGTCCGTAGCGGGCGCGGGTATCTCCCTCAGTTCTACCTTCCCGCCGCGCTCGTTGAGGTAGTCGAACAGCCGTAGCGCGTGGGCCTCCTCCTCCTGGTACTGTATCCGCATCCAGTGGGCCAGCCCTCCCAGGCTTATCGACTCGAAGTACGCCGACATAGACAGGTATATGAATGCCGAGTAGAACTCCTCTTTGATCTGCTCGTTGATCGCATCCTGTACGGATTGCTTTATCATGCTTTGTTCCTCCTGTTTGTGACGCCTGACTCGCAGGCTCTTAGGGTAGTATTGTACCTTATATCGCGGAGTTCTTTCAGGTATGCGACGGCGCAGCCACGTCCAGTTCGAAGCAGCGAACGGCAGGACCACACTCCCCCTGTCATCCTGAACACAGTGAAGGATCTCAAGAAGATGGTCTTGAGTGCTGTTGAAAGTCAGGCAACATGCTGCTGAAGGTCCAACACCATGAGAGAAAGGAACATCTGAGATCCTTCGCTGCGCTCAGGATGACAAGGGCGGGGTTTTGGGTGCTGTGGGACGAGATTTCTCACTGCGTTCGAAATGACAAGGGCCGACTCTGCTGCGGGTATTCGGCTCTGGTATCTACAAGATAGCTTGTATATTACCACCCCACAATCCTCCCTGCGGGGAGAGGACGACAAAAACAAACCCCCTACCACGAAGGAGGGGGTTTGTTTTTGCGCCCGATTTGTTGTGAGCCTAAATCGTAAGTTAGCTTGCCAACTCAGGCTCTAGCACGGCATGAGTAACAGGAGCCAGGAATGAACTAGTTCCAATTGACGCTGGTGGCCTTGTTCCAATTGACGCTACCGCGGACCACCGGGGCCTTATTCCAGTTCACACTGCCCCAATTGACGCTGCCGGTCTTGTTCCAATTCACACTGCCCCAGTTCACGCTGGTAGCCTTGTTCCAGTTGACGCTACCCCAATTGACACTGTTCGCCTTGTTCCAGTTGACGCTACCCCAATTGACGCTGGTGGCTTTGTTCCAATTGACGCTGCCCCAGTTTACACTGCCGGTCTTGTTCCAGTTGACGCTGCCCCAGTTCACGCTGGTGGCTTTGTTCCAGTTCACACTGCCCCAATTGACGCTGTTGGCCTTGTTCCAGTTGACGCTAGCCTTGGGTGAGGCGTTCCAATTGACGCTGCTGGGGGCGATAGCGGCTGCTGCGAATGCGAATACCACTGCTACTGTCGCGGCTATCGTTGCGAGTACCTTCTTCATTGCTCCTGCTCCTTCTTCGATGTTGTGGTGGATTACCGTACTAATTTGTTCTCCTGGACAGCCTCAGTTTACATCCAGGCAGGGGCAGGCACATCAGCAGGATTACCCAATCATAGGACTTTAGTAATGGGTAATATTACCCATTTGGGATTTGGGATTTGGGATTTGGGATTTGTGGGGTGCGATGGGTAGGCTGTTGAGGGGGATTGTAGCTATTGGGAAGGTTGTTTGCGGGCGATCTTGTAGTGGAGAGTCAGGAAGCGGAGGCCCCAGAAGTTGAAGTGGTGGTCCGTGCGGAGCACCCCTACCTCGTCTACGTAGACGTGGATCGTCTCCTCGATGGGTACGTATTTGACCCGCAGCTTCCGGCTGTTTACACGGTGGATGCGGTAGTAGCCGGGGCCGCCAAACCTGCGCCCCTCGGACACCAACTTGAGGGAGTTGTTGGGGCCGTTTACGGGCCTCAATATGACCGTAGCGGAGCCTTGAGGCAGGGGGAAGACCACTTTTACGCAACTGCCGGGGTGCTTCGGGGGCTTGCAGGTCGTGTAGAAACCGGCGTAGATTATCTCGCCCGTGGCTACTGTCTTTCGCAGCCAGCCTGAGTAAGCGAGTGCTCCCGTCTGCTCGTGGGCCAGGGAGATGATTTCGCTGCTCATGCCGCGGCTGGTCGTCAGGGGCGTGAGGGGCAAGACCAACTGCTCGATGTTGCGGCTGATGGACGAGATCATGATCCTGGCGAAGGGACTCAGCGGCCCCGTCCACTGCACCCAGGCTTCCAGGCTGTAACGCGCCGTCTTCTCGTAGAAGTCGTGTATCGCCAGGTGTACCTTCTCAGGGTCGAACCGGGAGCTTTTCAGTGCCGCGAAGCTCTCCAACAGCCCCGCTTCCGGGCGGCGCTGAATCACCAGCCCGGCATCCCTGGCATAACTCTCGTAAAGGCTCTCCCCTATCTTGTGCGCCCCGGTCGGCCCAACCAGCCACGCCACGCTCTCGGCCTCGACCGCTCTACCCGTATACGCAACCCACCTCTGGATAAGCCACTCCCAGAGACGGCCAAACCCCGCTAAAAACCCCTTCTTAAGTGTCATAATATGTAAGCTAGAACAGAACAATCCCTACCACGTCACCCAGCCCGCGACCCCAAACAAATCCGAAATTCTAAATCCCAAATCCCAAATCAAACTATCTTGCTTTCCAACGCCCAGCGTGTCGCCGCCGTGCGCGAGGTGACGTTCAGCTTGCTGTAGATGGAGGAGAGGTGGCGGTTCACGGTGCGGGGGCTGATCATCAGCTTGTCGGCCACCTGCCCGTCGGTAAGCCCGGTGGCGACCAGGCGCAAGACTTCCATCTCGCGGTCGCTGAGGCCCGCCGGGTGTCCGTTCAGCGGCCCGGTATTCAGAGGTCCGGTGTCGAGGGGTCCGGTGTTGAGGGGTCCGGTATTCAGCCGTTCGGTATCCAGGAGTCCGGTGTTGAGGGTGTCCGTCGGTAACCCTTGGAGTGGCGCGGTGAGCGCGGGGGACAAAGGCGCGGTCGTCTTGAGACCTACCTTCTCCAACCCGTAGGCCACCGCCTCGTCCAGCGTCATGCGCTGCCCCTGCCGCCAGGCGCGTTCCCATCCTTCGATGGACATCTGGGAGCGTGCGGTCGCCAGGTTGCGCTGGTACTCTATGAGGTCGGCGGGGTCCAGGTGCGCGCTAATCGTGTTGGAGAGCGCCTGGGCCGCGGAGAAGAGGATGGCCGCGCGTTCGGGCTGGCGCTGCGCCGCGTACACGCCTCCCAGGGCAGTGAGACAGTAGGCTATGTCGCGCTTGTTGCGCATTTCGTAGAAGATGCTCATGCTCTGGGTGAACAGGTCAAAAGCCTGGCCGTACTTCTGGCGGTGGTAGGCAACGTGCCCCAGGTTGTGCAGCACCATGCCCACGCCCCACTTGTCGCCAAGCTCCCGCGCGATAGCCAGACCCTCCTCGTACAGCTTCTGGGCCGTGTCGTAGTCGCCACCGCCCCGCGCAAGCTCCCCCAGGTTCACCAGCATCATGGCGATGCCGCGCCTGTCTTTGAGTTCCCGCCTGATCTGAAGACTCTCTTCGTAGTAGGCACGCGCCCCTTCCTGGTCGCCCAGGCTCTGCGCGACTATACCTATGTCGCCCAGCATCGTGCCTATCTCCTGGCGGTTGCCAAGCTCGCGGGCTAGCTCAAGTCCCTCCTGGAAATAGGTATAAGCGGCGTCGTAGTTACCCTGGAGCCGCGCGTCGTTGCCGAGGTTCTTGAGCGTGGCGGCGATTCTCACCTTGTCGCCAAGCTGCCTGAACAGCTCCAGGCTCTCCAAGAGCACCGAGCTAGCTCGGGCGTAGTCGCCCTGGGCCGAGGCGAGGTTGCCCGCCGCCATGAGGGCCTTGGCGCGGGCCTGTGTGGGCGTGCTGCTGATTTCGAGGGCGGCTTCCAGCCAGGTGCGGCCTTCGCTCAGGTGGCCGCGCGCCTTCCAGAACTCCACGAGCGCCGCGCCCAACCTCATGCCCGTTTCGGCGTGCCCCTGCTCGGTCTTCCACTTGAGGGCCGCCCGCAGGTTGTCGTGCTCCGCCTCCAGTCGCTCCAGCCACTCGACCTGCTTGGGGCCCCGCAATTGAGGCTCGGCTTTCTCGGCCAGATCGAGGAAATATGCCGCGTGAGATTCCTGGAGCGCGCCCGCCTCGCCGCTCTCTTCCAGCTTCTCGCGCGCGTACTCCTGGATCGTCTCCAGCATGTAGAAGCGTTCCTCACCGCCCGGACCCGGCCTCTGCCGCAATAGGCTCTTGTCCGCCAGCGAAGCCACGCCTTCGAGCACGTCCACCGGCAAAGCGCCATCGGCGTTACACACTGCCTCAATAGCCTCAAAGCCGCACCCGCCCGAAAAGACCGATAGGCGGCGGAAGAGGGCGCGCTCCCCCTCGTTGAGCAGGTCGTAGCTCCAACCAATCGTGTTGCGCAGGGTCTGCTGCCTCACGGGCAGGTCTCTGTGCCCGCCCACCAGCAGCTTGAGCCTGGACTGGGCATGGCCGTCGCCCTGGTCCTGCAAGCGAGTGAGCATCGCTTCCGGCGACAACATCTTGATGCGTGCGGCGGCAAGCTCAATCGCCAGGGGCAGGCCGTCGAGGCTGGCGCAGATTTCGGCCACGGCGGGCGCGTTATCGTCGGTCACCTGGAAGTCATGTCGCAGGGCGGCCGCGCGGTCTACGAACAGCCGGACCGCCTCGTACTGGGTGAGACGCTCGGCGGGTGGCAGGTGCTTGGTGTCGGGCATGGTGAGGGGCGGCACCGGGAACTCGTGCTCGCCGCGCAGGTGCAAGATTTCGCGGCTGGTGACCAGCACCTTGAGACTGGCTGCCCCGGTCATGATGTCGGCTACGATGGGCGCGGCGTCCACAATCTGCTCGAAGTTGTCGAGGATGAGGAGCATATGCCTGTCGCGCAGGTATGCCTTGATGCTCTCGATAACGGGGCGGTGGGCCGCTTCCATGATGCCGAGGGTCTGGGCGATGCTGCTGGCTACTATGCCGGGGTCGGTGATGGAGGCGAGGGCCACGAAGAAGACGCCATGCCGGAAGTCGAGAAGCATCTGACTGCCGACCTGCACGGCCATGCGGGTCTTGCCCGTGCCGCCGGGGCCGGTGAGGGTGACGAGGCGCACCGCTTCCCGCTGCAATAAAGCGCATGCAGCCTCGACCTCTTTCTCTCGCCCGATGAAGGGGGTGGGCTGGACAGGGAGGTTGTTGGACACTTCATCCACGAAGCCGGGGTTGAAGCCAGCCATAGCACATACCTCACTCTAAGTCACATGCGCGTTGGTTATGGAAATTGCAGTATCGACTTTAGATAATTATACCCGATTAGCAGATCGTTGACTAAAGTATCAACAGCGGTACCCCTATATTACTCCATCAGTACATGAGGCGAGGAGGCGTACCCTGTCCATGGCATAAAGCAGGTCGTCCGCAGTGGCCTATGTCTTTCCTCGCAAGGCAGCAGCCAATACGCTTGTACCCGTCAAGCGCGGCCCACAAATAGCGGAAGGCCCTCCACGTGGAGGGCCTTCCCGTTTGAGTCAGGGCTGGTTAGCCAGCCCCGACCGTAAGTGTGTCAGTAACTAAGTCGCTAGGGCCTCGCGGGCGTTTCGCAGTTGGGGAAGAAGGTGTTAGCCACAATCTTCGCTGCCTGTGCCCTCGTCACCAGAGCGCCTGGGCGGAAGTACGGGCGGTTGCCGCCGGCACAAGGCTCGCCGGGACCACCGCACTTGTAGCCACCCATCACGCCCATCTGCGTAAGCCCCTCTACGAACGGGTAGAACGAGCTTGGGCTTGCGCTGGGCGGCACGTCCGCGTAGGTCTGGGCCGATCCAGCGTAGGTCACACCGGCTGCGTTAGCCACGATCTTGGAGATCTGGCCGCGGGTCGCCGGGGCGTTGGGGCGGAAGAACGGCCTGTCCTGCGCGTCGCACACTTCGGGCTGTCCTGAATACGGGTCGGTGCCACCGCACTTGTAACCACCCATGATGCCGTCGTTGGACAGCTGCTGGATGTAGCGCCAGAAGACCTGGTCGGGCGGCACGTCGGCGTAGACCTGAAGACCGGGGTCCTCGTCATAGCCTGCGGACTGGGCCACGATCTTGGCTATCTGGCCGCGTGTGATGTTGTTGTTGGGCCTGTAGTAGGCGTTTTGAGTCGCGCCGCAAGGCTCAGCAGCACCGGTCTGCGGGTTGGTACCGCCGCACGGGTAGCCGCCGATGATGTTGCGGCAGGCCAGACAACGCACGTACGGGTAGAACGAGCTTGGGCTGGCGCTTGGAGGCACGTCCTGGAACTGTATCGGGCAGGTATCACCGCCGATGACTGTGGCCGTAGGGATGGCAGTGGATGAAGGGATGGCAGTGGATGTAGCCCCAGGGCACTCGCTGAAGGTGTAGTTCACCTGCAAGCCCTCTGTAAGCGTCGAATCGCCGCAGGAGTAGCTGTAGTAGGTGGTCTGGTCCTTCTGAACGCCCGCGTTGGCGAAGCCGCCGTCAACGCCGCTTTCGTCCACTCCGTAGATAACGGAGACCGTGTCCGAGCCTTCGGTGAATACCACCTCGAAGTTCACATACTCAGCAAAACCGTAGTACTCGGCGCGCCACTCGATGATGAACTTGCGATTAGGCGCTTCGCCAATCGTGGAGGTGAAGATACCACAACCCTCGCAGGCAGTGTTCTCCGCGGTGCACTGGTTGGTGCACAGGTCGGTGGTGAAGGCGTGGAGGGTGTAAGTCTCGTTCCTGTTCGGTATGCAGTCGTCCCCATAGGCCAGGCTGACCATGTCGAACGCGACAGCGCCGTTGGAAGTCACGTAGCCCTGGCTGAAGGTCCTGTCATAGATTCGAACCGGGAACGGGAAGTTGATCAACGGCGAGCAGTCGTCGCAGTAGGCTCCCGTATCGTCGGTGGCCGGTATTATCGTGCCCTCAGATTCGGTTACCTGTACCTGGTAGCAAGAGCCGCCCGTAGAGGCAGTAGCGGTAGCGGTAGCGGTAGGCGGAGTGCCGGTAACGGTAGGTGTGGGGCTGGGCTGGATGAACGGCGCGCTCGGGAACGGCCACACGTAGAGGCCACGGTTGCGCGTCCACACAGCCAGGGTCGTGCCGCCCCGGTCGATGGTCAGGTCGCTGATCCAAACGTTAGGGATGCCGTTGGTGAAGCGGTACCACACAGGGCTGGCCGCGTCGATGTCGTTGGTGTAGAAGAGGCCGGAGTCGTTGCCCGCGAACACCTGCTTGCGGAAGTTCGGGTTCACGACCACTGCCTCAAAGGGCAGGTCGGGCAGGTTGCCGGACTTGTCAACCCAAGTGGCGGAGGCGCCCGCAGGTGCATTTGCCTTAGCGTTCCCTGGGTCGCAGGCGCTGCAAGTCACCTGGAATACGTGGCCGGGCTTGCCCTCAATCGACTCGTTGAAGCCACCCAGCACGGCATAGCCGATGGTCGGGGTTTCAGGGTCGGTGGCCACGTCCATGACCGGGCGGTTGGGCAGTACTTCGTTGTTGTTGGTCGCGTTGAACCAGTCGGCCGAGCCGGGTGTCCCCTGGCCCAGGTTGAAGCCGAACCAGACATTACCGTCGTTGGTGCCGGCTATAGCCGTGGTAGACATACTTACCGCGTAGCTCAACTGGGTGATGTAGAGGTCGCCACCCCAGCCGGGGAACTCAGGCGTGGTCTTGGTCAGCATCGGGCTGTTGGTGTACCAGCTGCTGCCGGACACAGCGCCGTCAACCGCCTCCCACACGCGGTACGTACCCGCGATCAAGTGAGTACAACCGGTCGCCGGGCAGTCCTGCTTGGCGATCTCGAACGGCATCGCGAAGCTGCGGGAATCGCAACCCCAGTAGTCGTCGCAGCTCGCAGTATAGGGCGTGACGAGGTCGTACGCGCCGTAAGGGCCTGTGGTCGAGCGCCAGATCTGGCTGGCGTTGTTCTCCTGGTACCAGATCTGGTTCTTCACAGGCTCGATGGCGGCGAAGAAGCCGTCACCACCGATGCGGAGCTGCCACTGCTCGGGGCCGAGGGCTTCCTGGCTGCTCCACAGGTTGACGAACGAGCCGTTGTCCTGGGTGCCGCCGTTAGCGCCGGGGCTGGCCGAGTTGGCGAAGTTGCCAGTGATGTCGCCGTTGTAGAACTCAAGGGTGTTCATCGTCGCGTTGAGCGAGATGATGGACGGAATGGTGGGCGACACGACGTTGGCGTTGCTGGAGTACCAGATGCCACCGTCGTTTGCCAGGAGTATCTCGTTGGACGCACCGGGCACGTAGCGATAGTCGTGCTGGTCGGAGTGGATCCAGTCGCCGCCGGAGTAGACGCAGCCGACGTTCTGCCAGTTGAGGCCGCCGTTGAACGACCTGAAGGCGTCTACTTCACCGTAGTAGAGCTTCATCGGGTCGTTGGGGTCTACGTCGATAGCCTGGTCGTAGAAGGCCTGGCCGTAGTCGCCGCTACCCGGCTGGGTGCTGCCGCAGGCATAGAAGTCGGTGTAGTCGGAGCGAGCCTGCCAGGTGGCACCGGCGTTGGTGGTCTGGTAGATGATACCGATGTCGAGGTAACGAGCGTCAGCTGCCGCCGCGTACATCACGTCGGGGTTGCTGGGCGAGATGGCAATGTCGATGCGGCCCGGCTTGGGATAGCCAGCGGTGCCGTTGCCCGTACCGGGGTCCCAGCCGTTATCTCCACGCGTTGCAAGGGTCCATGAGGGGCAGCCGCTGCCGGGGAAGGTCGCGGTGTAGATACCGTTCGCGCCGTTCGCGTTCTCAACTACCCAACCGACAGCATAATAGATGATGCTGGTCGCACCCATGTCGCGGACCACGATTTCCGTGTTGTCCTGGCGCTGGGTGGCGGTATAGGGGTTGGTGTAGCAGGGGCCGTTCCAGGTTACGCCTGCGTCGTAGGACATGAAGAGTTCGTCCTTCGTGCCTGCGATGAGGGCGTTGCTGTTGTTGGGATCGACCTTGATGGCGCTGACTACATCGTAGCCCGACACGCCGTCGCCCGCGAACACGTCAGCACCTCCGGCGGTTCGCCTGGGGGTAAAGACATCCTCGCCATACACTTCCCAGGTCTCACCGGCATCGGTGCTCTTGAAGATGCCCTGCGCGCCACGTGCCGAGCCTACCGGGCGGAAGTCGCCGGTGGCTACGTACAGCGTCTCGTTGTCGTTGGGGTCCATCACGATTTCGTCAATCGTGAGTGTGGTGATTGACGGGTCGTCGGTGACCGGGCGCCACTGGGTGCTGATGGTGCAGCAGTTGGTGGTCTTCCAGATACCGCCGTTCGATACGCCCAGGTAGACGGTAGAGGTCATCGTCGGGTCGATGAGCACGGAGTTGATGCGACCGCTGACCAGGCCGGAGTTGAAACAGTTGTAGCAGCCGTCGGTCTGGGCGGGCGCGGGGCCGAGGCTCACCATAGAGTTCGGGTCGAGCGCCAGCGGGGACTCGGTCTTGGAGCGGTCGTACACGACCTTACCGGCGGGTATGCCGGTCTGCATGCTGGCGGCCTCATCGTAGCCTGCCAGTAGCCACTTCGGGTCGTAGGTGCCGCCGAAGCGGTTGGCGAAATAAGCCTGCCGCTTGCGCAGGGCCTCGATTTCCTTGCTCGGATTGCCGCTGAGGCGCGGGTTGGTCTCCTCGCCGGGCAGTATCGCGCCCTGGGCGGGGTTGTTGGCAGCGGTGGTGCTGTTAGCAGCGCCCGAGCCATTGCCCTGGCCCCGCGTCTGCAAGTACAACAAGCCGGAGGTAGCTATTACCGCCAGCAACAATACCATCAAAATCCACATGCGTCGCGCCGATAAACGATTTTCTTGCTGTATCACGGGTCTCGTTCCTTTCCTTGCTTCTGGGATAAGAGAACAGCAGCCTACAAAGTGTTATAGGGCTGGGTGTTGGTGTTTGTGCTGAGGTTCACCCTCCTTTCGGGTCTTCGATGGGTCTTACTCACAAAATGGAAGTGTCGAGCACGCGATTGACGCGCGTCATAAGGGCATTAGATTGAAGCACATGAGGATTAGGAAGCACAGGTTACCTGGTGGCATCTAATGCCTCATTGCCATATCTGCACCAGCAACACACAAAGCCCGCTTCGCACAGGGCTAAACGGCCATGACGTGCTCTCAACAGGAAGGATATAATCTCGCAATAGGTAGATGGAGGGCGTTCTAATTTGCCACGGGACCGCTCGTACATGGCAATCGAAACTCGGCACGCTGCAACGTCAGTTTGCATAATGCCGGGGACCGCCGAATTCCCCAACAGCCCGCGTACGAAAAGCGCACGCAACCATTACCAAATTGCGGAATGACGTTAGTATATCGGCATTCCAAGAACGTGTCAATAACGTGTCAATAATGTAGCTCCACCAGATGCCAGAGGTAGGGGCGGGAGGCACTGCAACATAGAGGAAGAATCGGGCGGGAAATCGTCATCTGGAAGTGGATGTTGCAACGGGCAGTTTGCGTGTTGACTTAGCAGAAGGAAATATACAGAATTACGGCGAACAAAAAAGCAGCATGTCTTCTAGACATGCTGCTTGGGAGCGGGCGATGGGACTCGAACCCACGACATCCTCCTTGGGAAGGAGACACTCTACCAACTGAGTTACACCCGCATATTGTTATCTGATTGAACAACGGGCATCAAGGCATATTGGCCCGCCCATCTAACCCTTCTTTGCTGACTGTTCTGGGTCGGCTCAACTCTCAATAAAACGCCACCAACGCCTACATCAGCTACTGGAACTAGATACACCTGCCCATTCATTGGGCAATACACTGCGAAGAGACCGGCTAAACCCATATAGCCTTGTCGCTTCCCGTTGCTGTTCCCCGCCACGCTGTAGGAATTAAATACCACACAGCCGTTCTTGAGTCTACCAGTCTTGCATTGCACCTTCTGAAGCACAGACCCATCGTCAATGACGAAGTCGTACTTGCACCCATCACCAAACGGCTTTAAGATTGTGTACCCAGCCTCGACCAAAGCAAGAAGCACATGGGCTTCGCTGATGTTCCCTATAGCCGTCGTATCTGGCATAGCTACATACCGGGTCGCATGCTAATGTGCTGGATCATTATAGCAAATGCTGGAGTGTGTTTCAAGATCTATTCATCTTGGAAAAAAGTGCTCAGGTTGCGCAACGCCTCATCCGTCATTGCCTGTATCTCCTTGTTGAACAGGCTGGCCGCGATGCCGGTGAAGAGGCCGCCCAGCGCCCCACCCACTTTGTAGTCCACCGTGAAGGTCACGCGGGTCGTGTTGGGGTCGCCCTCTACGGGCTGTAGCTCCCAGACGTTGCGGCTCAGCACCGTACCCTCGCTGATGCTGGCAAGGCGGTAAGGCGGGGCGTAGGTGACTATGCGGTTCTGCACCTGCATCGGCATGCCGTGGAACCTGCCCGCAAGCTCCACGCGCGCGCCCACGGACCGCTCGAGGTCGCCCACCAGCTTGGCCGAGTTGAACTGCGGCTGCACGCGGGGGATGTTGCGGTAGTCGGCCAGGAAGTCGAAGACCTCCTGCGCACTACCGTGAACGTTGGCCGTGGCTTGGACTGTAGGCATGGCTTAGAGGCCCGTGGCGGGGGGTTGCGGGCTGGTGGGTCTGCGCCGCCGGAGCACTATGATCGCGGTTACGATGCCACCTGCTATGAAGAGCAACAAGCCCACGGCCGCCGCTATCCAGACGAGCAGGTCCCATATCGACCCATTTAGCTCAACGCTGTTGTTGGCGACGACTTCATACGGCAGTGTGGCGCGCCACTGCTCGTCTATCTCCTCCACGGTAACGCCCAGCCCCGCCTCGAACGCTTCGTCGTAGGTGACGCCCTCCCGAAAGGCGGCGACCGTGCGGGCCAACTTGTCGGGACCGTAACGGCTGTCGGTCAGCAGGAACTCCACCGCGCTGTAGCTCTGAGCGTAGGCGATCATGGCCGACTCTTCGTCGGCCCCGAAAGAGCCGGAGAGGGCATTGAGAGGCGGGAGCGCCCCGTTCTCGGCGGCCCAGCGTAGCGCCTCTTCTTCGGCGGGATCGTGCGCCTCCTGGTTGTAGACCGCCAGGCCCTCGTCCAGCCAGGCGGGCGGCGAGTTGTAGGGGTTGCGGGTCGCCTGGTAGAGCACGAGGTGGCTCAGTTCGTGGGGGATGGTGCGCTTGGTCTCAAGTTCGGCGTACTCGTCGTCGCCTATCGCGGCCATGACCAGCGCAAGCTCGGGAAACGCCTTGCCTCCCACCCACTCCGGTATGTTCGCGGGCAGCGCGTCGAGCAGTTCGTCCTGCGAGGCGTACACCCATATCTCGGCCGGGCGCGTCAGCCCCGCGTCGATGTCGTTTTGCAGGCGGTCCAGCGCCCCGGTAGCCACGCCCAGCAGGGTCTTGCCGAAGTCGCTCCCGCCCTCGTACCAGTTGACCGTCACCCGGCCCTGGGCGTCGGTGAGGCTCTTCCAGGGGTACTGCTCGTCCAGCAGCTTGAACGTTTCTACCGGGGTCTCGGCTGTGTTACCCTCTTCGTCGGTGAGGGTCCAATAGTACTCCAACTGGGTGCCGGGCGGGATGTAATCGGTGGTGAGGTCGAGCGTCACGCTGAGGTCGGGGGCGGAAGTGACCTCTTCCAGGTCGGCCTGCATCCCGGCTGTCACAGGGTCGCCCACCAGCCTGTAGTTGAGTTCCGCCCGCGCCGTCTCGAAGCCGCTGGCCCGCAGCCGGAACTCCACGCTTTCCGGGAAATCGGCCTCGACGCTCTGCTCCTCTACGAGGACTGAGGACTGAGGACTGAGTGCCGAGTGGGCGTATGCGGAGTTGTGAGTAGAGAGCGAAAGGGAAAGAGCACTGACAAGCAGCACGAGGCTTAACACCCACCTCATGCAGGCCCTAACCCTCCTCGGTACTCGGCACTCGGCACTCGGCACTGCTACGTCCCCAGCCGCCAGCGCAAGTATGCCTCTATGAAGCCGTCGATGCTGCCGTCGAGGACCGAGGCGGGGTTGGTGTCTTCGTGCCCGGTGCGGTGGTCCTTGACGAGGTTATAGGGGTGGAGCACGTAAGAGCGTATCTGGCTGCCCCAGCCTACCGCCACGTGCTCGCCCCTGAGCCGGGCCTGCTCTTCGGCGCGGCGGGCCTCCTCGATTTCCCAGAGGCGAGCGCGCAGGATACGCATGGCGGTCTCGCGGTTCTGCGCCTGGCTGCGCTCGTTCTGGCAGGTCACCACTAACCCTGAGGGCAGGTGGCGCAGACGCACGGCGGTGGAGGTCTTGTTCACGTTCTGGCCGCCCGCGCCCGTGGCCCTGTAGAAGTCTTCCTCTATATCGTCCGGGTTTAGCTCCACTTCGCCTTCGTCTTCCAGTTCGGGCAGCACCTCCACGAGCGCGAACGAGGTGTGTCTGCGGTGGGCGGAGTCGAACGGCGAGAGCCGCACCAGGCGGTGGGCACCCGACTCGGCGCGGGCATACCCGAAGGCGTTCAACCCCTTCATGAGGATCGTCACGCTCTTTATGCCCGCCTCATCGCCCTCGGTCTGGTCGAGGATTTCGGTGCCGTAGCCCCGCTGCTCGGCCCACCGCAGGTACATACGCATCAGCATCTGCGCCCAGTCCTGCGCCTCCGTACCTCCTTCGCGGGCGTAGACGGAGAGGATGGCGTTACTAGCGTCGTGCGGGCCGCTCAGCATGAGAGTTAGCTCCAGGCGGTCAAGCTCGGTCAGCAGGCGGGTGGCGTCGTCGGCCACTTCGAGCACAATCGACTCGTCGCCCTCCTCGGTGGCAAGCTGGAGCAGTTCGTCCAGGTCGAGCGCGCGTTGCGCGAGGCCCCGCCAGCGGTCAACCTGCTCCTGGAGGGAGGTAAGCTGCCGCATGCTCGCCTGGGCGGCACGCTGGTCGTCCCAGAAGCCGGGCTGCTGCGACTGCTCGCTAACCTGCGCTATCTGTTTTTCGAGGCTAGGTAAGTCAAAGACGCACCTCGAGGTCGTGGATGCGGGTGCGCAGGCCCTGGATGGTCTCGTTGAGACTCTCGGCTGAGATGGGGGTTATGGACATGGCATGTGGCCTTCTTCCCTGTGTGATGCCTAATTATACATGCAAAGAGGAGTACCGTGCCTGTCTAGATCACTTAGAACCAGTCCTATACTGAATGCTGGAATCCTTGAGCCGGACCGGAGATAAGGCTATATTATCGCGTTCCTGCACACCTCAAGTTGGAGGACTGACCTACTATGACAAGGTTCAGAAAGTCACAATAACCTACATGAAGATGACAGCAGCCTTCATTTTCTGTACGGCAACTGGCGCTTGCTTGAGAATGTAGAGCGCATTTGAGATACAGTTATTCGCATCGTAGTTCACATAGAGGAAAATCTTCTGGTTATTGTATTCCTCTTGAACAAATGATATTCCAGATGGCGGCTTCACTGTATCTAACAGGCGCACCTTTTTTCCGGCGCGATCAGGAAGTGGAATAGGAATGTGCGGGTTGTTAGTCAGCGCAAATTTGCAACACTCACGCAGTACGTCTCTCCAACGGTTCACCTTTACTTCTGTCCCGTCGGGGAGACGCAGAAGGGAAGGCGCTGTTTTTGTAGCGTCTCTAACTGCATCAAGGTTAACAAAACCGCTATTCTTTGTTGGGCCAACACTAGGAGGGTTGGACAGCGAAGACTCAGGAGATGGAGGGCTCTTTACGGGATCCGGGTTCGCTGTGGATGGTCCCGTTAGTTGAGAAACCACTTTCTGAAGGGTTGCGAGATTACTTTCTAACTGAGCTATCCTTTGTGCCAGTTCATCAATAGTTTGTTCTTCCGGCCAGAACCGAGCTGCATCAAGGCGTTGTACGAGAAACGAAGCACAGTCAACATTAGTGTCCTTTGTAAAATCAATAACCTCGATGGGCATATTGCCAGGTCCTGTGATTGTTACGTGCTTCCAGATCAGTCCATCAGTTAGGAAGATTTGCTGAGTGTTATAGACGTAAGCATATTTCACTATGTTCATGGTGATAGAATTATCATTTAGGTTCGTCGCCAGAGGCTTTGCCTCTACAACAAGACCAACGCTTGCATTGCGGTCATAGAGAGCATAATCAACACGGGTCTGTTCAAGTGATTTTTCTACCTCAACCATGTATATGTTGGCAGTATCCCATCCAAGTGCTCGCAGAATCGGATCAATAAGCACCGCACGAGTGGCCGCTTCGTTCCGTTGGAGCGTATCCCGATATTGTTCTGCTGACTCTTTGACCTGACTGATTGTCTCGCTAAGGCTAGTGAGTGGGCTCTTGATACGCACACCTATCTCCTTGCAGCGCATTGAATCTAACTTGTGGACGGATCATACTCATAGAAGCTAGAAAGTGCAATTTCCGTTTGGTTAAGAACTCCAAATTAACTGATCTATCAACACATAGTGCAAGGTCCGTAACCTTAGCATAATTACACGTCCAGCCCAGTAACCGCCAGGTCGCGCGGGAAGTCCACCTCAAACTCAAAGTGCAGCGTCTGCTTTTGCTGGGGAGCCACAGCCAGTTCCCACTTCAGGATGTTGAGTTCGCTCTGCTCGACTGGCGGTGGCTTGACTTCGAGCAGCTTGCTCTTTATCTGCTCGTTGCGCGACACCGGGAACTGGTCGTAGAGCGTGACGTGGGTGGGCCAGGCCAGGAAGCTGCTCACCGTGATCTTGAAGCCGAAGACGTTCTTCCTGGTATTGCCTATGAAGGTCTTCGATATCTCGCGGGTGGTCAGGTCGCGCTCCACCTTTACCCGGTCGTCAACGCCAAGCTGCGCCTCGAACTCCTGGTTCGGCACCACCGTTTCGAGCCACGTAGTGCCAACGAAGTCGCCATCGTGGAAGATACTCGCCTGGCCCGGCAGCAGGATGTACTCCGACGTGTTGGTTATTTTCGCCCGCAGGTAAGCTTCCTCGGCCAGCCTGGGCACGGTAACATAGTCTAGCTGGCTTTCAAGGTCCAGGCTGGTGACCGTGGTCTTGTGTGGCGAGCCATCGGAAGGGATGTCTACGGGGCGGCCTACCTTGAAGGTCACGGAAGCGCCCGTGCTCTCGACCGTGGCCTGCGCTACCTTCATCATTGGGGGAGGCACGGGAACCATCTCAGCCGGTTGCGCGGCGTACGCATCGTAAGCTGCCCCTCCCGCCGCATCGCCGGAAAATTGAGCGGGGGCCGCCGCCATACGCGCCATTGGCATGGGAGGTCGAGGGCGGTGTACGTCCAGGTACCAGGGGTGCAGTTCGGGTATGGTGGTGCTGACGGCGGGGCGGGCGGTGGACAGGGAAAGCTGCACGGTGGGCCAGTCTTCGCCGGTCTGCTGGGTGACGTTCGCCAGGTAGCCGAGGCTGACTTTGCTCTCCACCAGTCGGACGTCGTAGAGCGGCTGCCAGGAAGCGCCGGTCACGCCATAGGTTACCTCGATCTCGGCGTCCACCGCGGCGGCAGCTTCGACAAAGACGTTGATTTGCCTCCGCTCCATCGTGTCGTAATTCGGAGCCATTTTGCCTTGCAGGGCCTCTATCTGACGGGCCAACTCCCGCCTCTGTACGCCGATCTCACGACGCCTGGCGAGGGCCGCAGCCCATTCCTTGCCCAGGTAATCGACCAGGGACTGCACATCCTCCAGCTTGGAGCGGCCCAGGGAGATGCCGCGTGGCAGGGTGGTCGCGGTGCTCTCCCGCAGGGACTTGAGGAACTCCAGTTGGGCGCTTATGGCCGCGTCTTCGTCGGCCAGGGCGGTGTCCTGGTCCTGCAATGCCTCTAGCTGTTTCTGCAACTCGGCTACGTTGGCCTCGGGTGCCTCCGTCACGAACTGCCGCACGACCTCCACTCCCAGTATGCGCACCCCCGCGCCTCTGCCACCGGCTCGCACCGTGTCATCCTGGAGGGTGGCCGGTAGGTTTGCGACCGACACCCGCTGCTCTCCCGCCTGCAACTTGACCGAGCCTCGGCGGGTAATGCGCGCCCTGTCGGTGTAAACCGTCACTTCAGCAATGCGCGACTCCATTGTGATATCTGCCATGTTACTCCCCTGGTGTATTCTCATACCGGGACTTACATCCTCCCGGCGTCTATTTCACAACCGAGATGCCTAGCCCGTCCACACTCTCGCGCACGATGGGCAATATAACTGTTTCGAGCTGCGCGCTTGATGAGAGCGTGCGGTTGTAGTGGTGTATCACCTGGGCGAACACGTTGTCAGCGGGTGGGTCTATGACCGCGCCGTCCCTAATGAGGTTGTCGGACAGAATGACGCTGCCGGGACGCGAGAGGCGGAGGCACCAGTCTAGGTAGCCGGGATAGTTGTCCTTGTCGGCGTCGATGAAGAAGAGGTCGAACGGCCCCTCCCCGTTGGCCTCGATTTGCGGCAGCAGGTCCAGCCCCGCGCCCACTCGCACCTCCACCTTGTCCGACAGCCCGGCGATCTCGATGTTGGCGCGGGCTACTTCGGCGTGCTTGGGGCTGTACTCCAGGCTAATCAGCCTGCCATCGTTGGGCAGGGCGCGGGCCAGATTGATGGTGCTGAAGCCGCCAAGCGTGCCGATTTCGAGGATGCGCCTCGCGCCGCACAGCCTCGCCAGCATGTATAGCAGCCTGCCCTCGTTGGGCGACACGTTGATGGGCGGGAGTTCGTTGCGCTCGCTGTTGTCGAGGGCTTGCAGCAGGGCGTCATCGCGTGGGAAGAGGCCCTGTATGTAGTCGTCTATCTCACGTAGCTTGTTGTATTGGGTGTTGTCGCTCATAAGCTCATTTTCCTCCAATGCACTTTGTGGCAGGATCGTAGGGAGCCTGTTGCGCAGAATGTCCCGAATGATGCCCTGTCCCACTTTATCATTTGCCACTACTCGCGTAACCTCGAACTCAGCGATACGCAGGGTGGGGTTCAGCCCATGTACGGGTGGTAGCAAGTCCCTCACCGCGTCAAAATATGCCCGTTGTGCCGTTCGGCCGCCCGCGAACGGAAAATCATCAGTGATCTTTGCTTCCCTGTAACTGTTCGCCTCAACCATGTGCCTCTTGCAATAGTCTTTGTATCTCGCCAGGTTGTAGCCCAGCCGCAGGCTCTGAGGGTAATGGTCAAACGTCTTCAGTCTGAACGAACTGAAATGCTGGACTTCATCGAACTCGAAGATGAAGTTGTAGCTGCCGCCGAAATAGGCGTCACAGTTCAGCGGTCGTTCTCTCTTCAGGGCTTGGGCTTCGGCATTACCCCGCAATGCCTTGAAAATTGCGCGCAGGGAGGCGTATGGCTCGCCACTATCTTCCTCCCCCTGTTTGTTGGTCATCCAGCCGAAGCTTGGATTTCCGGGAGGTTCCTTCAGCAGCGTTGCCAGGATGTCTGTAATCAGCCGCTGTCTATCGCGAACAGGCAATCTTAGACCTCCCTTACCCCACCAGCAAGCGCGGTGATGTCGTCCCAGCCATAGCCGATTTCGAGCAGCATCTTATCGTCGGCCTCTTCCTCTCGCTCGTAGACCTTGCGACCACCCATCGCCTCGTAGAAACCGCATGCGGGGTTTTCCGCTATCACCCAGATAGCCATCGAATAAAGGCCCCGGCGCGCAAGCTCTTGCACCACTGCGTCAAACAGGCGGCGGCCTATGCCTTTGCCCTGGTGCTCCTGGAGGAGGTAAATGGCGTATAGCTCGGCTGCATGGTTGGGTGCGTCCTCGCGGGCCGGTCCTCCACTGGCGAAGCCGACGACCTCCCCGCCTTCCTCAGCCACGTACACGAAGGAAGCATTGCCAGGGTCGAGCGCCCTTCGCCAGAGTGCCTCGCGCTGCTCGTAAGTGAAACCCTCGATGATGCTCTGCGGCATGATGCCTTTATAGGTGGTGCGCCAGCTTTCGATGTGCACGCGGGCGATGCCGGGTACGTCCTCGATTGTGGCTTCTCTTATGACAGCCATCCATCTTCCCTTAACCAAACCGAGGACCGAGCAAAACCTCCACTCAGTCCTCAGTCCTCATCACTCATCACTCGTTACGAAAGCAGGTCGGGTATCTGCGTCGGTATCTTGGCGACTTTGACCCCCGCCTCTTCCATAGCGTCTATCTTGCCCTGGGCCGTGCCCGCGCCGCCGGAGATGATGGCCCCCGCGTGGCCCATGCGGCGGCCGGGAGGGGCGGTGCGGCCCGCGATGTAGCCCGCCACCGGCTTGGTGACGTACTCCTTGATGAAGGCAGCGGCCCGCTCTTCCTCGTCGCCCCCGATCTCGCCCATCATGACGATCCTCTCGGTCTCGGGGTCGTCCTGGAAGAGGCGCAGGCAGTCTATGAAGTCGGTGCCGTGGATGGGGTCGCCGCCGATGCCGACAGCGGTGGTCTGGCCCATGCCGCGCTCGGTGAGGGCGTAGATCACCTCGTAAGTGAGGGTGCCGGAGCGGGATACCAGGCCGATGTTGCCGGGCATGGTGATGTAGCCTGGTATGATGCCTATCTTGGCCTGGCCGGGCGTGATGAGGCCGGGGCAGTTAGGGCCGATGAGGCGGCTCTTGCTCTCCTGGAGCATGTCGTACACGCGCATCATATCGAGCACGGGCACGCCCTCGGTGATGCACACGACCAGGGGCACGTCCGCCGCTATGGCCTCCAGCACGGCGTCGGCTGCGTAGGGTGCGGGTACGAAGATGAGCGACACGTTGGCCCCGGTCTCTCGCACCGCGTCCTTGACGGTATCGAACACCGGCACGTCCAGGTGCATGCTGCCGCCCTTGCGGGGGGTGACCCCGGCAACGACGCCGGTGCCGTACTCGATCATCTGCTGCGTGTGGAAGGAGCCTTCACGCCCCGTGATGCCCTGCACCAGCACGCGACTGTTCTTGTCTGCCAGGATGCTCATTGTTGAGTCCCTCTCCTCGTCGATTTATGGGAATCATGCGCGGGGATTATAACACAAAGGCCATTTGGTGCCGAATACGAGACATAAGACGGAACTGCCAAGACACCAAGGATGCCAAGGACGCGCCAAGAGACGGATTGAATATTCACCGCAGAGACGCAGAGGACGCAGAGGATACGCAGAGATGGTGAAGGTTATTGAAGAAAGCGTGGGCTGGCACCCATGCGCGTTACTGAAGACCAAACTCCCACCCTTGTCATCCTGAGCGTAGCGAAGGATCAGGTGGGTAAACGAGAGTCCTCAACGTTCAGTATAACGCCGGTAATAGGAACCATGTGCCTCAGTAGAAAGAGTCAAGAGCGGGCTACTGATCCTTCGCTACGCTCAGGATGACAGGGTGGCACAGGGTACTAACCTTCCTCCTGGAGACGCTAAACTCTTACCTTTCTCCGCGTAATCTCCGCGTCCTCTGCGTCTCTGCGGTGCAAACGTTCTTGTCTTGGCGGGTCCTTGGCGTCCTTGGCGGTTCCGTCTCTAAATCATTCCCCCAACCCAACCACGTCCAACTGTCGTCCCGAAAGCAGCTTGAAGGTGATGAGAAGGGCGAAGGAGGAGACAACCAGTATGGCGGCGAGGACGATGGCGGCGTTGATGTCGGTTTCGAGGGCGGTGTAGATGGCGAGGGGCATCGTCTGAGTGCGGCCCTGGAAGTTGCCCGCGAAGAGGATGGTGGCCCCGAACTCGCCCACGGCCCGCGCCCAGCCCATGACGGCCCCACCCGCTATGCTCGGTAACGCCAGGGGCACCACTATGTGCCGGAACGTCTGCCAGCCCCCCGCGCCCTGTGTCTGCGCCGCCTCCACCAGGTCGCGGGGCACCGACTGGAACCCCGCCCGCGCCGACTTGATGTAGAAGGGAGCCGCCACGAACGCCTGGGCCATGACCACCGCCGCCAGCGTGAACGCCACCTCGATGTTCCACTCTCGTAGCAAACCACCCGCGGGTGTGCGGCGGCCGAACGCGAACAGGAGCGCCACGCCCGCCACCGCCGGGGGCAGCACCAGGGGCAACTCCACCAGCGTCTCGACCACCCGCTTGCCGGGGAAGCGGGACCGTGCCAGCACGTAGGCCACCGGCGTGCCCAGCAGCACCATGAGGCCCAGGCTGCACAGGCTGCTAATCAATGTCAGGCGGAGCGCGTCGAGCACCAGGGGGTCGGCCAGGTAGCGCGGCAGGTCGCTAAGGGGCACGCGCAGGAGGAGGGCCACTAGAGGCAGGGTGAGGAAGGCCAGGCACACCGCACTGGTGAGGGCCACCACCATCTTGCCCAGCAGCGACCCCCAGGCTGACCTTTTGGGCCGTGGATGGGTTCGGGGTGCGCGGCGGGTGCTATTGGATTGCTGCTCCTGGGCTGGTTGGAGTGCCATGCTGCCCCGCGTGCTTTATGGCCTGGTGGAGCTTGCGCGGCTGAAGCCGTACTTCTCCAGTATCGCCTGTCCCTCGCTGGAGAGCGCGTAGCTGATGAAGGCTCGGCCCGCTCCGGGGCTGGGTGCCCCCTTGACGGCGGCGACGTAGTAGGTGGCTACCACGTTGTGCTTCTGCGGTATTGCCAGCATCTTTACCGGGGGCACGCTGCCCGAAGCCGAGGCGTTGGCGGCCCTTGCGTCGGTTACGTAGACGATACCCGCGTCTACCTCTCCCAACTGCACCCGCGAGAGCACCTGGCGCACGTTATTCTCGCGGCTGACGACGTTCTTGAGCACAGCCTGCTTGAAGCTCGCACCATACGCCGGGTCCGCCGACAGCTTGTCGAGCACCTCCAGGCTGTACTTCCCCACAGGCACCGAGGGGTCGGCCAGCGATATCTTGAGGCTCGGCTTCGCCAGGTCTTTCAAGTTGGAGATGTTGCCGAAGTTCTCGTTCGGCAGCACCACGACGAGCAGGTTGCGGGCGAGGGGTTGCGGGCTGCCGCTGGTGAGGCCCGCCGAGACCGCTTTGTCCATGTTGGCTTTGTCGGCGGAGGCGAACACGTCGGCGGGCGCGCCCTGTTGCAACTGGGTGACCAGCGCCTGCGAACCCTGGAAGTTGAAGCTAAGCTCGCGCAGGTTGGAGTTGGCGGCCTTGAACTTCAGCCCCATCTCATCGAAAGACTCCTTGAGGGAGGACGCCGCGAACACGCTGAGGTTGCTGGCGGCAGGCACGGTGGGCTGGACGGTCGTCACCGGCAGGGGTATCGTGGGCAGGCCGGGGGCGGTAGGCAGTGGGGGTGGCGCCACTCCCGGCCCGCGCTGCTCTCCGTAGCGCCAGTCGTGGTAATGCCGCCCGATGTTGCCTACCTGCACCCTGAACTCCGGCTGCGGCTCAGACGGCACGTAGGTGAGCACGCGCCGCTCATAAAGCTGCACCAGCACCAGGGTGTCGGCCTTGCCCGCTATCTTCACACGCGCCCAGTAAGGCTCGGTGATAGGCAGGCCGCTGGCGTAGAACCACGGCTCGGAGATCTGCTTGGTCAGCACGCCGCCATTCTCGAATACCGGCCCCCTCACGTTGAGGAAGTCCCAGAACACCTGCGGGATGTTGTGCTTGG
Organism: Chloroflexia bacterium; assembly: GCA_036388595.1. Classification (GTDB taxonomy): domain Bacteria; phylum Chloroflexota; class Chloroflexia; order QHBQ01; family JADMIH01; genus JADMIH01. The sequence continues at coordinate 3,033 of DASVRN010000028.1, read as the reverse complement.
TCTGGGCTTCGTAATAGACCAGCTTAGCGCCCGCCGTGTTGCCGAGCGCCGCGTCCTGGGTCACGTTGCCCGCCTTGTCCACTACGCCGGTCGCGTTCTGGTTAGTCCGGTCGTCGGTGCCCGCTAGCAGTTTGGTAAAGCTGGCGTAAGTGGGGGCGTTAGGGTCGTCGTTGTCGGAGGCAAGAGGGATGTTGGCGGGGGTGCGGTCGGTGAAACTGTTGTTGCCCGTCTGCATCCTACCGCTCACAAGCTCGACCGTGAGCAGGCCGTTGGTGACGTAGAAGGGGCTGTTCTTGTCACCCTCCGGGTTGTTGATTTCCATGCGGCTCTTGTCGAAGTACTGTACCAGCCGCGTGCCGCCCTGTCCCTCGGCGTACTGCTCCTGCCGCTTGTCGAACGGCTCCGGCCCCCAGTAGAAGCCCCGCTTCACCGTGCCTTCGGCCACCGGCTTATCGGTACGCTGCCAGGTGCGCTCGAAGGCAGGGTCGGCAAACGTAGCGGCCCCCGGCTGCGGCGTCTGTGCCAGCGCCCCCAAAGGCACCAGCCCCAGCGAGGCTACCATTAATACCAAAGCTGCTCTCTTGACGTTCTGCTGTGACGTAGTGAAAAAACGCATATGTAAAAGTAACTCCTTCTGTTGGACGATGGACGATGGACGATGGACGATGGATGATGGACGATGGACGATGGACGATGGACGATGGATGATGGACGATGGACGATGGACGATAGACGATAGGAGACGAAACCGCCAAGACGCCAAGGACGCCAAGAGCGCGCCAAGGTTTAGGGTTGTTGTTGGTAAGAGTGTTGAAAGCTACTCAGTCCTCAGTCCTCAGTCCTCATCACTCCTATCGTCTATCGTCCATCGTCTATCGTCCTCTACAATCCCCCGCTGTGCCCGCCGGGGGTGGCTATCATTACCGAAGTTGACTTGAACATTGCCACCGCTTGCATACCGACATTGAGGCCCATCTCGTCGGCGGCTTCGGTGGTAATGATGGCGACTATGTGGTTGTCGCCCACCTGCATGTCTACCTGGCACATCACGTCTCCGCGCTTTACGCCGGTAATCACGCCGGGCAGCTTGTTGCGGGCGCTGGTGAGGGCTACGGCTTCGGGGGCTTGTTCGTCCATCTAAGACTCCTCCGATTTGGGATTTGGGAATGCGGATTGCGGATTTGTTTTGTTTAGCTCTGTATTGAGCAGTAAGGCGATTTGCAGGGCCAGGCGGGCGTCGGGGTCGTCGGGGTCGAGGGAGGTCAGGGCCTGCACGCGCGACAGACGGTAGCGTAGGGAGTTGCGGTGGATGAAGAGGGCGTTCGCGGTTTGGACCGAGTTGCCACCGTGCCGCAGGTAGGCAGCGAGGGTCTTGACCAGGTCGCCGTGGTGCTCGCGGTCGTACTGCCGTAGCGGTTCGAGGAGGCCCAGGTAGTAGGCAGCCTTCTGCGGGTCGGCCCGCATCGCCTCTACCAGTGGTGCTGTATGCTCGTTGTAGGCCCCTGCTGGGGGGTCGGTCACGCGTACCTCCGGCTGACGGCGGGTCATGGCGGCGCACTCACCGCGCTCCTTTGTTCAAGAGTGCTACTATATATGTTGTAGCACACACATCCCAACGGTGTTAGTGCAAAGTGCACAGAATCTGGAGTGATTGAGTCTGCTGATGGGTATCGTGGCTGTGTGAAAGTTGGATACCTGAACCTTGCCTCCCTTTGTCATTCTGAACGCGGTGAAGAATCTCGTCCTCCAGCACCCAAATACCACCTTTCTGTGGTCGGTATGCAGAGTTTTCTGCCGCACGTAAGAAAAGGGCGATATCGGGGTGAAGGACGAGATTCTTCGCTTCGCTCAGAATGACAAAGGGGAGTTTGGTCGCTGAAATAGTGCAGAACCTACGCAGTACCTACATTCATTGACAGGACAACATAGACGTGCGTTGGGGTTCATGGCTCGATCTTTACCTCTCCTGCTTGGAGCATATTCTTGAACCTGGCTATCCTGGGGTTGCTGCTGGTGGCGGCCTTGATACATGCCTCGTGGAACCTGCTGGCGAAGCGCAGTCTCGATAAACAGGCGTTCCTCTGGCTGGCGTCGCTGGTGTCGCTGGTGGTGTTCGTGGTGCCCTTCGTGTTGTTGTCACGAGCCGTTCCACCGGAAGCATGGCCGTGGATCGTGCTTTCCGGCGTGCTGGAGGCCGTGTACTTCATGCTGCTTGGTAACGCGTACCAGCGGGGCGACATGTCGCTGGTCTACCCGCTCGCCAGGGGGTCGGCGCCTCTCTTTGTGTTGATGTTTGCCTCGCTGTTCCTGGGGGAGCGGGTGGGTTGGACCGGGCTGGTGGGTATCGGGCTGGTGGTGCTGGGTATCTATACTCTACACCTCAAGGTGCTGGACCTGAAGGGATTGCTCGCGCCGTTCCTTTCTCTTAGAGACCGGCCTTCCCAAATCGCCCTGCTCACCGGCCTCACCATTGGATCGTACTCGGTGGTGGACAAGGTGGGGGTGGGGTATGCAGGCCCAATAACTTACCCGTTCCTGGTGTTCACCGTGTCTTCCCTGGTGCTGCTGCCCTACATGTGGCTGGGGAAGTGGGAGGCGGTGCGCCTGGAGTGGCGGGACAACAGGCCGAGCATCCTGGCCGTGGGGGTAATGTCATTGTGTGGCTTCCTCATGGTGCTGTTCGCCCTCACGGTGAGCCAGGTAAGCTACGTCTCGCCGGTGCGCGAGGTCTCGGTGGTGTTTGGCGCGGTGCTGGGTGCGCTGGTCCTGCGGGAACCATTCGCGCGGATAAAGGTAGCAGGCTCGGTGCTCATCTTCGTTGGCATCGTGCTCATAAGCCTGGCGGGGTAGGTTGTATGGGTTTATGCAAGTGGTAAGTGGGGCAGTCGAGGAGGGGATTATTGCCTGGTTGGACATATCGTCGCCAGCCGACGCCCTGCGATTGATACGATTGATACAGTAGAAGGAACAGAGTAGCAAGGACGACGCCCGTCGATTGAAATCGCGGGCTACACAAGGCAAAGTCTGCATACG
>DASVRN010000027.1:0-10384 GCA_036388595.1 Chloroflexia bacterium | reverse complement strand
TTGGCAGAGCACACGTGTACGGTGTAAAGTAAAGCCATGCCAGCAGCACGCCCCAACAAAGCCGGGAAGATCGCACGCGGGAAGATCGCACGCGGCATAATACTCACTTGCATGGTGTTTCTAATTATGCCGAGAACCCCGGACTCGCCGCGCGCTCGTGCGCAGCCGCAGGGCTTCCTTACCCCACACCAGGCCCTGGTGCAGCCCATTGCCCCCGGCACGACCATCAAGCCGCTATTGAGCACGGGCGACGTGCTGCCCAGCGGCTACCAGATGGCGGGCCGCCCCGATGGCCTGGGTGCCTACGACAACGGCGACGGCACGTTCACCCTCTACATGAACCACGAGCTAGCCCGCCCCGAAAACATCTCCGACGCCCGCGTGTCGAAGCTGAGACTGGACAAGCGTACGTCCGCCGTGCTCGATGCGAAGTACGTCGTGGACGGTAGTGAGGGCTACAAGCATTTCTGCTCCGGCACCATAGTGGGCCTGCGGGAAGGCTTCGACCGCCCCTACTATCTCACGGGGGAAGAGAGTACCACAGGGAAATACGGCGGCATGTCTATCGTAATTGACAGTCGCAACGAGCGGGTCACTCCTCTGGTCTACGCGGGCAGGCTGAAGTGGGAGAACCTTATCGCGGTGCCCGGCTGGCCCGGCAAGTCGGTCTTTATCGGCTTCGATGACATAGTGCCGGGAGGCATATATATGTACGTCGGCAACACGCCCGAAGATATGTGGACGGGCCGCGCCGATATGTACGTATTCGTGGCAGACGGCGGGGTGCGCAACGAATACGCCGTGAGCAAAGGCAGGCCGCTGTCGGGACGCTTCGTGAAGTTGGACAAGCAAAAAGCCTCCGAGAGCCGCGACAGCACGATAGCGGAGTCTGAGAAGGCGGGCTACTTCTGGTTCAGCCGCCCCGAAGACGGTACCTACGACCTGAACGACCCAACGGCGTTCTACTTCAACGTCACCGGGTGGCCGGAGTACGTAGACAACGGCACCGGCAAGCCGTACAACGCCAAGGGCCGCCTCTACAGGGTGCAGCTTGATAAGGACGATCCCACCAGGGTAACGGAGCTAAAGGTGCTGCTCGACGGCGACGCGGGCGACGACATTATCAGCCCCGACAACATAGCCGCCAGCCCCACCCACCTGATGCTACAGGAAGATATTATCGAGCACTATGAAGGCGTGAGACCGGCCAGGGTAGTCGCTTATGAGATCGCCACGGGCAAGACCACACTCGTCGCGGAGGTAACCCAACGAGACTTCGCGGGCCGCGCCATACCCGACGATAAGCTGGGCCTGTGGGAGAGCAGCGGCATCATCAACGCCTCGGACGCGCTGGGCGAGGATATGTGGCTGCTGGACGTCCAGCCCCACGGCTACAACGTGCCCCAGTTCGGCGGCAGCGACACGGCGGGCCAGCTACTCGCCATGAAGGTACCCGGCACCGCATCCGTGCAAGTGGATACCCCCGGCACACCTGCGTCCCGACCCGCAGTCAACAGGCGACAGCCCCGGAACTGACTCCATAAGTAGCAGCATACCGGGTTCTTCTACGCACTCCCCACGCCTGCGTACAATTACCTGTACGGTTTTTGTGCGCTTTCTGTAACGCCCGCTTCCAGCCTGCCGGTGCTAATATGTAGCAGAGAAAGAGTCCCGCCCTAGTTCTTGAGTCGAAAACCAGGCGCATATTAATACTAGCCGTTCTTCTTGCAATCGTGGACCAGCCCTACGCACAGGGGTAGCTCCACGCAGCCGGGAAGGACCGGATAGCATGAGTGGCCCAGTTGCATTAGAGAGCAACTGGCCGACTTTAGCTACCTGTTTCCTCTTCATCTTACCTTAGAGCGGCTAGATAGGGCAGGGAAAACGAAACAGGTTGAACGCTGACAAGAGGAAACAAAAAGTGGTCCTGACAGGGGTGTAAAAGTTGTAAGGAGGAGAAAATGGATCGTACTATGCTCAGGCGCGAAGAGGAGACTTGGTCGAATTCTCCTCGCACAGCCACTCACACCCGTACGCTGACGCTGGCAACCGGAATACTGGGGCTGATCCTGTTATTGGCAGGGTTACTGGTCCCTGTGCTGACATCCGGTTCGACACCCGCCTTCGCCGGCGCGTCGCGACTACCCATACCGAGCGGAGGGCAAGGTCCCAGGGGTGTGACAAATCCGGGGGGAGAGGTGTATGTCGCGCCGCCCACAAAGACCCCCAACCGCCAGGCCACGGCTGCCAGTCAGGCAGGCAAATCGGAAGAGGCCAGGCAATTCACAGAAGCGCAGGCGCCCGACCAGGACGCCAACGTCGCACCGGGGCTGATAGGCGTAAGCTCCCTGCTGGCGGAAGCCACCCCCGAAGAGGCGGCCAGTCCCGACAGTAACAAGCCCGGCGTGGACGATGCAGCCCCCACCCCCGAAGAGACTCAACTGCCGGACCCTGAGACGAAACCCGCAGGGCCTGGCGTAGCGGCGTTAACGAACGCACCTGAGCGCAATAGCCCTCATGCACCTTTCGCCACCCTCTACAACCAGGACAACAGCGTCGGCAGCGCCTCGATTACCTCGCAGAACTTCGAGCCGAGCCGCAATGGTCTCGATAGCCAGGTCGCCGACGACTTTGTGGTGCCTGCCAACACAACCTGGGAGATCGACCAGGTCCAGGTAGCTTATACCCTGAACGGCAACGGCCCGGTCGATTCCTTCAACGTCTTCTTCTACGCCAACTCCGGCACGCTCCCCGGCTCGCCGGTGTACACGCTAACCAACCAGACTTACAGCAACGTAGGTTCGGACCGGCAACTGGTTACGTTGTCTACGCCGGTCGTGCTGACCGCAGGCACCTACTGGGTATCGGTGCAGGCTAACCTCAACCGCGTACCTAACGGGCAATGGTTCTGGGGCAACCGGAGCGTACAGTCGAACAGCAAAGCCGCCTGGCGCAACCCCGGCAACGGCTTCAGCACCGGCTGCTCGAACTGGGGCGTGCGCCAGACCTGCGTGCCCAGCAGCGACCCGGACCAGCTATTTACCCTCTACGGCGTTTCGTACTCCGGCACGCCCAGCGCCACCTCCACCGGCACCACTCCCACAACCACTCCCAGCGCCACGCTCACCCCCACGCCGAACACTACACCCTGCGTCCGCACCTGGAGCATCGAGGAGAGCGCCAACGCGGGCGAGACGCAGAGCCGCTTGCTGGACGTATCCGCCTCCTCGCTCGTCACCGACGTGTGGGCGGTGGGTTACTACGTTGACGAAGCTACCCTGCACTACCGGACGCTCATCGAGCGCTGGAACGGCGAGTCCTGGGTGAAGGTGGACAGCCCCAACCAGGGCTCGGGAGACAACATCCTGCGCGGCGTGACCGTCGTCTCGCCCATCGATATATGGGCGGTCGGCTCCTACACCGAGCCGAATGGCGAGACGAAGAACCTCATCCTGCACTACAACGGCATAGAGTGGAGCATCACGCCCAACGTGCCCAACCAGGGCACCTCCAGCGCCTCGCTCGGCACCCTCATAACCAACGAGCTGAACGCGGTGCACCACTCTGCTCCTAACGAAGTGTGGGCCGTGGGCCGCTACGTTATGCCCGAAGTCGGGGACTCCTATCGCAAGCGGTACAATACGCTGGTGCTCCGCTACAACGGCACCTCATGGAGCATAGTCGCCAGCCCGAACCCCGACGTGCCCAACTCGGGTGCCATCTCCAATAATCTCTACGGCGTCCACGTGCGCGCCTCGAATGACGTGTGGGCGGTGGGCCAGTACCGCACCTACCTGGGCAGCGGCGGCCTCGACTTCTACTGGCGCACGCTCGCCATGCACTACAACGGCACCGCCTGGACCATCCACAACGTGGCCGACCCCGGCGCGGAGAACAATCTGCGCGACGTGGTGGCCCTCTCCGCGAACGATGTGTGGGTGGTGGGTCACTACGATGGCGACACGCTGATCCGGCACTACGACGGCACCACCTGGACGCAAGTAGACAGCCCCAGCCCTGGCCAGTTCTCCAACTACCTGTACAGTGTGTCCGCTGTCGGGCCGAACGACATCTGGGCGGCGGGCTACTACCAGGGCCAGGTGCCCGCGCCTTTTGGAGGGACCTATTACGTTGACCGGCCGCTGATGCTGCACTGGGACGGCTACATGTGGAGGGATAAGTCCGGCCCCGCCAGGGACGACGGAGATGGGACTCCCCGCTCTAACCATATCTACGGCGTAAAGGCTATTGCCACGGACGACGTATGGGCGGTAGGCTCAGTCCGTAGCTTCCCGGCCGAGGAAACCCTGGTGGAGCACTACACCGGTCCCTGCGATCCACTCCCGAGCGGCACCGCTACCGCCACGCCCTCCCGGACCTCTACCATGACCGCCACGCCGGCAGCCAGCAACACGCCTGGGCCTAGCGCCACCGCGACGCCCACGTCCGTAGCTCCCCCGGTTGAGACCAAAGTGCCGGTGCCCTACTGCGTGCCCAGCAGCCCCAATCGCGGCAGCAGGACCAACGTTCTGAGGGGGGTGGACTTCGCCTCACCTAACGCCGTGTGGGCGGTGGGTAGCTCGTCCGACGCCACCCGTGACGACGAGACGCTCGTCATGAAGTGGAACGGCCTCAACTGGAAGACCGTCTCCAGCCCCAACGGCACGAGCCAGGAGGTCAACTACCTCTACGACGTGAGCGTCATCTCGCCCACGGACATATGGGCCGTCGGTTACTACTGGAACGGCTTCGTGGGCACCGGGCGGTACCAGACGCTGACCCTGCACTGGGACGGAAACGTCTGGTCCAACATAGTCAGCCCCAACGTCGGCTTCGACTATAACTACCTGTACGACGTCACGGCAGTCAGCGCCAACGACGTGTGGGCCGTGGGTGAGTACATTAACTCCCAGGGCGCGACGGAGAACCTGGTGCTGCACTGGACCGGCAGCAGCAATCGCTGGAGCGTTGTCTACGCGCCCGGACTGGGCCGCTTACTAGACGTGGACCACTCCACGGCCAACGACGTGTGGGCCACCGGCAGCTACGTACTACGCAACACCGGCAGCGGCTGGGACTTCCACACCCACTCCAAGGGCGAAAGAATGGTGAGCTCGGGGGCGGTCGAGGCGATTGCGCCCAATGACGTGTGGGTGCTCGACTTCGCAGCGCACCATTGGAACGGCTCTACCTGGACCGACTACGAGCTCCCGCTGATAGAGACTGAAGGGCTATTCTACTTCTCCAGCACCATCGAATCGGTCTCCGCGTCCGGGCCTAACGACGTCTGGGCCGTGGGCACGTACTTCGTCTTTGGCGATGACGTCTTCTACGAGGAACCGTGGGTAGTGCGCTGGAACGGCACCGAATGGGAGCAGATAGAGAACCCCGTCACGGGCGAGGAGTCCAGCCGCCTGAATGGAGTGGCCGCAATCGCCCCTGACGACGTGTGGGCCGTGGGCGACAGGTCCACCGAGTTCGTGCCAACCAAGTCGCTCACCGTGCACTACGGCGAACCGTGCCCGCCCCCGGCCCCGTCGTGCGGCCCCGACAGCAACTACGTCTTCTCGACCGCCACCGCTACGATTGAGCCAGGCGGCCAGGACATCGGGCTGCATTGCTCGGACTGCACCAAGGCGATAGACTTCCCCTTCCCGGTGACTATCTACGGCCAGCAGTACGTAAGCGCCACTCTCGGTTCCAACGGCACGGTACAATTCGTGGGTGCCAGTACCAACGAGGACGACAGCGACTGCCTGCCAAACGACAACTTCAACACCACCATCTTCGGGCACCTCAGCTCCCTCGACACGGAGGACGTCGCGGGTGACGGCATCTACACGACTACGCTGGGCACCGCTCCCAACCGGACCTTCCACATCGAGTGGCGCACGCACTGGATCGGCTCAAGCAGCTACCCAATCAACTTCGAGGTGGTGTTCACGGAGGGGCAGTCGTCCTTCGACATCGTGTACGGGCAGGTTTCCTTCAACGGTAGCTTCGGAATGGTGGGCGTGCAGCGCGACATCGGCAGCCGCTATACGGTGTTCGAGTGCAACCAGAGCAATAGCCTCGTAGCGGGCCGGAAGGTTACTTTCTACCAGAACGCCGTCTGCTCGGACACCGCCACGCCGACCACCACAGGCACGACTACACCCACCAGGACAAGAACACCCACCAGGACGGCCACGGTGACCGGCACGCCGCCAGCCACTCAAACGGGCTTACCAAGCACCTCCACCTTTACACCCACGCCCGAGCACACCTCCACGGCTACCAATACCTCCGTACCAGGGGTTACCCTGACGCCTACGGCTATAAGGACCGCTGCCGCAACTGCCACGACGTGCACTATGGAGTTCACTGACCTGTCCGCCGAAGACCCCTTCTACACCTACATACAATGCCTGGCGTGTAGGGGCATAATAACCGGGTACCCGGACGGCTCCTTCCGGTCGGGTGCTGACATAACACGCGGGCAGATAGCCAAGATCGTGTCGAACGCGGCGGGCTTCAACGAAGACCCAGGCTCGCAGCTTTACGCGGATGTGCCTCCAGGCTCCACTTACTACGCTTACATCAACCGGCTGACGCGTAGAGGCGTGGTGTCAGGCTACCCGTGCCCACAGAGGCCAGGCGGTGGTGACGAGTGCACGCCTGAGAACCCGAACCTGTTCAGGCCCAATGCAAACGCCACAAGGGGACAGTTGGCGAAGATAGTGTCTAACGCGGCAGGGATCTCCGATCCGGTGAGCGGGCAGCACTACACCGACGTGCCACCCAATGGAGAAGGCAGCCAGTTCTACACCTGGATCATGCGCCTGACCGATAAGGGCGTGATGGGAGGCTACCCGTGTGGCACCTCCGACCCGAAGAGTGGACCTTGCGACCCTCAAAACAGGCCCTACTTCAGGCCAAACAATAATGTGACGAGGGGGCAGGCAGCGAAGATAGTGGCTAACACCTTCTTCCCCGAGTGCCAGACACCTTAGACGGTGCAGGTAGCATGAACATAAAAGCGGGCCAGCGCTGGCCCGCTTTTATGTTCATGCTACAGTATCTGCCGGGGCAGAAATAAGGGAACAAGTTCCCTCTAACGAGCCGCGCCGATTTCCTCCGGCGCTTCGTCGGGTTGGCGGATGAGTTCGGCCAGGTGCTTGTCGGGCGGCCTCAGGAGGGAGGCGATTACGGAGATTGTCAGCACGGAGGCGACCACGACCAGCGATACCCAGGTCTCTATGTGGACTACCGCTTCAAGCAGCATCTTGGCACCCACGAAGCCCAGCACTACCGAGAGGCCCAGCTTGAGGTAGTGGAACCTGTCCATAACGCCCGCCAGCGCGAAGTAGAGCGCCCGCAGGCCCAGGATGGCGAAGACGTTGGAGGTGTAGACGATAAACGGGTCGGTGGTGATGGCGAAGATAGCGGGGATCGAGTCGAGGGCGAACACCAGGTCGGTCGTCTCGACCACCAGCAACACGATGAACAGGGGCGTGGCGAGCCGCTTAGCCCCTTGCCTGACGAAGAACGCACCGCCTTGATACGACTCGGTCACCGGGAAGAAGCGGCGGAACAGCCTCACCACGGGGTTGCGGTCCGGCTGCACCGCGTCGTCGTCCTTCTGTAGCGCCATGCGGATGGCCGAGAGGATGAGGATAGCGCCGAACACGTAGAGTATCCAGTGGAACGCCTCGATTAGCGCCGTGCCCACCAGGATGAGCGCCCCGCGCATGAGGAGCGCGCCCAGTATGCCCCAGAACAGTACTTTATACTGGAACTTCGAGGGCACGCCGAAATAGCTGAACATCAGTATAAATACGAAGATGTTGTCTATGCTAAGCGAGCGTTCTATGACGTAGCCGGTGAAGAACTCCAGCCCCTTCTGAGCGCCGCTAAAGTAGAAGACCCCGGCATTGAAGGCTATCGCCACCAGCACCCAGATACCGCTCCATATGAGCGACTCCTTCACGCTGATAGCATGGTCGCTCTTGTGAAATACCCCCAGGTCGAGCGCCAGCATCACCAGCACGAAAATATTGAACACTATCCAAATCGTGAGCGTATCCACGAACTAGCTACCTCCTGACAAAAAAGCGAGACCACCACGACACAGGATCGTGATGGTCTCGCCAACAATGCATCGCTGCAAAGGGAGCCGACCGAGAGCTTGCGCTCTGTACTGACGACCGGCTCACCCGAACTTTCGGGTGGCTACTCCCCAACCGCTATATTGTATTGCAAAATGGACTTTGTGACAAGGAAAACAAGCAAATTACATCCCCCTGCTTGCATGGTTGTTCTGGGCACAACCGCTAGCCGTCAATCTCCACTTCGGCTTCGCAGTTCACTGGGGCGTTGAGGGGGATCATCATCCCGATGGATGAGCGGGCATGTGCTCCAACCTCCGGCCCGTAAAGTTCGAGGATGAGGTCTGAGTAGCCATTGGTAACCAGAGGGGTCTGGTTGAACCCCGGTGCGACATTGACCATTGCGTACACCCGCAGCCAGGCCGTTACGCGGTCTAGGTCTCCCAGGGCACGCTTCAGGCTCGCCAGGTGGTGTAAGGCCACCAGACGCGCCGACTGGTACCCCTCCTCCGCCGATACCGCCGCCCCCACTTTGCCGAGGGGTTGAGCAATCGAGCCATCCGAGTTCACGGCTATATGCCCGGATATGTAAGCGCGGTTGCCCCGAACGCGCACCCAACTGAACGGCATCCGCAGGCCCGCAGGCACTTGCATCGGTTCCGGCAGGACGAGCCCAAGAGCCTCCAATTTGCTTTCAATCAGCATCGCACTTCCCTCTTGCTAAAGTCCCACGTCCGTGGCCTATACCCACAGTAGAAGCCGCGGAGATAGTAACAAAGCACAGCGCATGTGGTTAGTGTGAAGGCGGCACACGCGCTGTGCTTCTGGCTACATCATGACTCCGAAGGCGCAGCAGTACATCGCTCATTTCAATTAACTTTGCGCTCAACGAACATGATGATGCCTGCCTGCCGCGACCTCGTGTGACTTAGACCTATGGGTGCATGCCAGTGCCTGGGAAGTAGTCGATCTTCATGGCGCGGCGCACCATCGACACCGTTTCGTCGGCCACCACTCGCGTCCTGCGGGTGCCGTCGAGCAGCACGTCGCGCACGTAATCGGGGCGGGCCTCAAGCTCGGCGCGGCGCTCACGTATGGGGTCCAGGAAGTCGTTAAGAGCCTTCACCAGCGCCCGCTTGACCGCCACGTCACCGATGCCCCCGATGCGGTAGAGGCGCTTCATCTCCTCCACCTCGTCCCTGTTGGGGTTGAAGGCGTCGTGGAGCGAAAAGACGGGATTGCCCTCCACGTGGCCGGGGTCGGTGGCGCGCAGGCGGGTGGGGTCGGTGTACATGCTCATCACCTTGCGCTCGACCGTCTTCGCATCGTCCTTGAGGAAGATGGCGTTATTGAGGCTCTTGCTCATCTTGGGCTTGCCGTCGGTGCCGGGCAGCTTGGGCACTTCCCCGATGAGCGCCTCCGGCTCGGTGATGGTATGTCCGTAAACGATGTTGAAGCGGGCCACGATATCGCGGGTAAGCTCGACGTGCGCCTTCTGGTCCTCGCCCACCGGCACGAGGTCGGCATTTACAATCGTGATGTCGGCCGCCTGCGACACCGGGTAGCCAAGGAAGCCATAGGTGACGCTCTCCTCCATGCCCTTCTCGCGGATCTCGTCCTTGGTGGTGGGGTTGCGCTCCAGCCGCGACACGGTGACCAGATTGGAGTAGAAGACGGTGAGTTCGGCAATCTGGGGTACGAGGGACTGCACGAAGATGGTGGCGATGTTGGGGTCGATGCCCACCGCCATGTAGTCCATAGCCACCTCTGCCAGGTTGTCGCGCACCTTCTGCGGGTCGTCAAAGTTGTCGGTGAGGGCCTGCACGTCGGCTATGATGATGTAAGCGTCGTATTCGTGTTGCAGACGTATGCGGTTGGCGAGCGAGCCGACGTAATGGCCCAGGTGCAGCGGCCCGGTGGGGCGGTCGCCGGTAAGGATGCGCTTTTTAGGCATGGTGGTGTTTCTTCTCTCTTTTTGCGAATATGCTGATAGTCGGCATATTATAGCAGGGTGGGGGAAGAGGGGCTAGCCTCCCCGGCCTGTTGCGCGGGTAGCTCATACTGGTACCAGTCCGTGACGAAGTGGGTGGCCCACCACGCGCCAAAGCCTGAGATTGGCGCCGGACTCAGCAGAAACCCCAGGAGGGTCGGGTCGCGCTCCGGTGAAGGTTCAGGATTTAAGCCAGGGATGAAAAGGTAAAAGACGATAACGTAAGTGGTGGCAATAGCGACGATCCCGGCTATCAAACCTGTTGCCGGGCGGTAGTACCTGCGCTCAGCCGGAGGGTAGTAAGCCA
>DASVRN010000026.1:0-22705 GCA_036388595.1 Chloroflexia bacterium | reverse complement strand
CCCCCACTGCATCATGGCCTGTTCCAGCAAGCCCCCCCTGCGCAGCACTATGAGGTAGCACAACGCTCCAACGTAGGCGGGCACCGCCAGCGGCAAAGCCAGCACCCAGCGCCAGAAGTTGCGGCCCGGCAAGTCTGTCCTCTCCACCAGCCAGGCCAACCCTAGGCCCAGGGTAGCAGTGAAGGCGGCGGTGCAAGCCACCAGCAGCAAGGTGTTGGTAAGCAGGCCCGGTATGCGCCCGCTCCACAACCGGCCCCAGGTGTCGGGTGAGGCCCCAATCGCCCTGATGACTATGTAGGCCAGTGGCGTGACCGCCAACAACCCGGCGAAGATGGCAAGGCCGAGTAAGAGGGGTGGCGGCATCACCACCCCCTTTGCCCGGCCCCAGTCTCTTATCGCCAGCAGTCTGCGTTCAGTCGCCAACATTATCGGCTTTCCGGCTCCTTACTTAATTGCACGTGCTTACGGAAGTCCCGCGCTCTCCATCAGTGCCCTGGCAGGCTCCAGTTCGTCGAACAGGGTCTTCAGGTTGATATCGGCCCGGCGGTACTCGTCCAGGGGCTGCACGCCCTCGGCCAACTCCACGCCCTCACGTACCGGGTACTCATAGTTCAAGTCGGCAAATAGCTTCTGCCCCTCCATCGTGAGCAGGTATTCCACGAACGAGTGCGCGGCAGGCAAGTTGGGGCCGCCTCTCACCAGGCCCGCGTTGGTCGAGTTGACTATCACGCCCATCTCGTCTTCGCCCTGGTCGGGGTACACCACGCCCACCGGCGCGCCCTCGGCCTTTGAAAGCTGGTAATAGTAGTGGTTCACCAGGCCCAGCTTCAACTCACCCGCGCCCACTGCCTTGCGCACGTCGGTGTGCCCGCCGAAGAACCGGGTCTCGTTTGCCACTAGACCCGCTATGAACTCGCCTGTCCGCTCAGGGCCAACTAGCGCGCTCATCGCCACTACCTGCGCCTGCACCGAGCCGTTGGTGCTGTCTGCGGAGCCAACCTGCCCTTTCCACTTGGGATCGGTCAGGTCGAACATCGACTTCGGAGCTTCTTCGGGCTTGACCAGGTCCGTGTTGTACATGATGACCCTGGCCCTCAGCGTCAAGGCCACCCATGTAGCGTCCTCGGCCCTGTATTCCTCCGGCACCAACTCGACAGCCGTGGACGGGTTCGGCTCAAATACTCCCTGGCTGGCGAGACTCGACATGGCTATCGTGTCGGTGTTGATGAACACGTCGGCCTGCGGGTTGCCCTTCTCCTCCAGCAGCTTGGCGGACAACTCTCCCGACGAGCCGGTGAGGAGCACCACTTCCACGCCGGGGTTCTTCTGCTGGTACGCGTCCACCACCGGCTTGATGAGCGACTCCGTGCGAGTGGTGTAGAGCACCAATTTGCCTTGCGCGCCACCTGAAGTAGTAGTGGCGGTGCTCTCGCTCGCCTCAGTCGGCTCTGTGGTCGCCTGGTCCGCAACGGCTAGCGTGCTGGTGGCGGTCGTCCCGGCTGTTGTAGGCACTGGTGTAGCGGCAGTGGGGCCGCCACAAGCCGACAGCACCAGGCCACCGACGAGCAGCGCCATAAGTGAATGTATTCGTGAGTACTTCCGTATCGACATTATTAAAGTTCCTCCCTGGATAGTTTCGGGTTAGTTCTGGTTGTCTTGCCTGCTCTTACCGAGCAAGCTGTTGCCTCCCAGCCTCCGGTGTGCTATCATCAGGGGGCTGGAGGGCGTTTGGTCCAACGGACGGTCTACAGCGGAGGCGAACAGGGTGGCTGCCCTGTTCGCCGTTTTGCTTCCATGTTGCCGGTGCCCAATGAGATGGCCGCAAGCCCGCTGGTACCCGCGAGGCTTTAAGCCTATCTCCTGCGCAGAACTTATCTTGTGCGCACCGTAAATGAAGGTAACTTAATTCGAGCTTCTTGTCAAGTACTTTCGACAGGTTTGTCAGTAGAAACTCAAGGACGATGGGCTGAACAAGGCCGCTCAAGAACAAAAAGAGAGATGGGCCTCTCAGCTCATCCCTCTTCGGCTCCGCAAGTATAGTTTTTGCCAGTTTACGGCTGGTAAGCGCCCTCCACACCCTGGCTATCGGGCAGGCCGTAGACTTCGGGGTGGCGATAGTAGCCGCGCTCGACGTCCGGCTTGGCTTGCTCGACCTCCACCGGGTTCTTCTCGGCGTAGGGGTCCTTGCGCACGCCTGTTACCTGCCACGAGACCTTCACGTTGGGCTTGTCGGTCTTGATCGTGAAGCTGTTCTTCTGGATCTCAGTGGACACGATGGCCTGGGCGAAGGTGCCTATCACCGTTAGCTGGTAGCGGAAGTCCTTGTTCAGCGACTCCACGTAGGCGGGCAGCGCCACTTTAGCATCACCGTTAGCATCGGTAGTGACGTTGCCGTTGTAGACGTTCATGGCCTCCGGGCCTGCCACGGCTGCCATGTTCAGGTACTTGTTGGCGGGGTCCTGGGGGTGGTCTATCGTGTAGGTGCCCAGCGAAGCCTCAGAGTTGCCTCGCGTGTTGGTCGCCCCTGAGAAGTAAGCAGCGTAACCACCGCCTGTGTTCTCACCGAACACCGCCGCGAAGATGCCGGAGTTGGCGTTGGTCCGCCCGGCCACGCCGAAGCCCCCGTTGGTATTGAGGCCGTAGACGCCGCTGTCGCCGCTCGATGCGGACTGGCCCTGCACGCCGTTATCACCGGCGCTGTCACCGTATACGCCTACACCGCCTGTGCTGCGCCCGCTGACACCGAAGCCGCTGCCCGTGTTCAAGCCGTACACGCCGCTACGCCCGGTGGTGCCATTTCGCCCCACTATGGCGTCGGCGTTGCCGGTGGTCTCACCATGCAGGGCCTGGCCGCCGGAACGCGCCCACACACCATACCCGTTGCCGGTAACGTCGGCGTAGATGCCATAGCCCCCGGCAGTGTTGCGGGCGACGACCGCGCTACGAATGGAGGAGGTCGAAAGGGCGGATATAGCGTCGCCGTTCGCGCTTTCGCCGTACAGGCCAATGCCGTCCAGGACGGTGGTGCGCGAGTAAAGCGGCAGGCCCGACGTAGAGGTGTTGATGAATATGCCGGCCCTGGTGCGCGCTTCGTCAATGAACTTGGTCATCTGCTGGCGGGTGACACCGCTACCGGGCCGGAAGTAAGGGCGGTTGTAGGGGTCGCAAGGCTCGCCGGGGCCGCCGCAAGCATAACCGCCGATGATGTCTTCCTGGTAGAGCGTGTTCGCGTTGACGTAGAAGGGATTGGTTGGCAGCACGTCCGCGAAGCACTGGCCGTTTGGCGGGCAACTGGCCTGGGGCGCGGCCCGCTCGGGCCTTGGCTGGGGCGACTGCGCGGAGGCCGTGCTCCAGGTGCCGCTGACCGCCACGAAGGCGGCAAGCGCGAGGGCTAGCATAACAGTCAACATGCGCCTGGGGTGTCGCCGCGCAGCCCGGCTCGCGGCCCATGTCCTTACGTTTACTTTCATCTGAGGTCTCCTTTTCTCCTGCTCCCACAAGGTAAATGCCTGTAAAACGAAGCTCATATGGCTCGCACCTATTCTATGACACTCTCATAGCACACACCCTCCAAATTCGCACCGAATTTTCGAGTAAGTTTTCAGCGGCACAAAATTAAGCAACATGAAGATGTAGAAGCTATCCCAAAGCACCAGTGGCAAAAACTAGCACCGGAGTCGGACCTTGTCATTTCGAACGCAGTGAGAAATCTCGTCCCTCTGTACGGAGCAATACCTTTCCTCCGGCTACAGTGTGCCGTAAGAAAGGCGGTACATCCCGGTGAAGGACGAGATTTCTCACTACGTTCGAAATGACAGGAGCCACGTAATGCGCGAACCTCCCTCATCCTCATCTTCATCTTGAGCTGACTTCCAGTGGCCGCCCGCTAGCTCTCTCCTGTGCCATCCTTAAACGGCCATGTGGCTGCTTGGTCGCGTTCCGACATGAAGCTCATATTCCGCAACGATTTGCCAGACGAAACCCCCACTCTAATAGCCAGTTTGTTGATGGTCAGCCTTGAGTGTTTGCATTCAGGCTCCCGCTAAAGCCGTGTAGTTGGTAGGGCCTTTGTATCACCTTAGTACATCTTTTGTCCGACCCATAGCCGTGGTTTTTATGGTTTACTAGTCATATAAAGAACTGGAAGGGCTATTACTAAAAAGAGCGACACACATAACTGGACTCCATCATCAAGAACATGTATTCAAAGAAAGCAAAGGATAAGACACCATGCAATCAGAAGGTACAAGGAACAGGCGCGTCCGCGCGGCACTGGCAATCGCTACCCTCTCCGCTATGACGCTGGGGGCCGCTTTCGGGGCACACAACACCCTGGCGGCACCCCACGCAGCCACCATCTTTACGGTGACCAACACCCAGGATAGCGGCACCGGTTCTCTCCGGCAGGCCATCCTCAATGCCAACTCAAACCCTGGGGCGGACACGATCAATTTCAATATTCCTTCCGAGGGTGTGCAGCGCATCAGCCTCCTCACTCCCCTCCCCGGTATTTCCGACGCCGTAACCATCGACGGCTACACCCAGCCGGGCGCGTTTGCCAACACCAACCCCTTCGGCCAGGGCCTTAACTCCACACTGCGCATCGAGCTGAACGGGGACAATCTCAATTGGGAAGATGGGTTGGCTATCGGCGCGCCCGGCACTGTGGTCCGCGGCCTGATCATCAATGGCTTCGACAACGGCGGTGTGTTCCAGAGTGGCATATTCATCAACACCTCCGGCGTAAAGATCGAGGGCAACTATATCGGCACCAACGCCGATGGTACCGCGGCAAACCGTAACGGCAGCGCCATGAGGCTCCAGGGGGGAAGCAACACGATTGGCGGCACCACCCCGGCCGCTCGCAACCTCATCTCCGGCAACACCAGGGGCATATACATAATCACCTCCTCGGCTAACCGCATCGAAGGCAACCTCATCGGCACCGCCAGGAACGGCAACGACGACCTGGGGAACGTCCAGTACGGCCTGGAAATCATCGGCTCCGGCAACTTCATAGGCGGCTCCGCGGCGGGCGCGGGCAACGTCATCTCCGGCAACGACATTGACGGAATCGTTATATCGGAGGACACCGTAGCCGCTGTCAACAACGTGATTGAGGGGAACTACATCGGCACCAATGCCGCCGGTACCGCTGCCGTGCCCAACGCGCAACGTGGCGTGTTGGTGGCGGGGCTTGGCTTTGGAGCGCAAAACAACATCATAGGCGGCACCTCCCCAGGCTCCCGCAACACCATATCGGGCAATACGGGCGCGGGCATCGAGTTCAGCAGCGTGCCGGGCGGGGGAGAGACCCCGAATGGCGGCAAGGTCCTAGGCAACTACATCGGCACCAACGCCGCCGGCACCGGGGCTATCCCCAACGGCACAGATGGCGTGCTCATCAACAACTCACAGGGGGTTGCGGTCGGGGGCGCGACCAGCGGCTCCGGCAACGTTATCTCCGGCAATGTCCGCAACGGTGTGACATTGCAGGGTCACGCAGATGGCAATACGATCCAGGGCAACCTCATCGGCACCGGCGCGACCGGCACCACCGACGTGGGCAACACGGAGAACGGCATCTTCATCGCCTCGGTGCATCCCGACCATAACGTCATAGGCGGCACCACTTCCGCCGCACGAAACATCATATCAGGCAACAACCACAACGGCGTGCGCATCGTCGGGGACGTGGTCGCAGCCCACATAGCCACGCGCATCGAAGGTAACTACATCGGCACGAACCTGGCGGGCAGCGCCGCTATCGGTAACACGCTGGCGGGTGTGAACCTGTTTGAGGCGGCGGGCGTGACGGTGGGCGGCACGACAGCGGGCGCGGGCAACGTCATCTCCGGCAACGGGCAGGAGGGCTTGCGGCTCGCCAGCGACGGGGCCTCGTTCAACAGCGTGCAGGGCAACTTCATCGGCACCAACTCCACGGGCACGGCAGCCGTACCCAACGGCAAGTCGGGCATTACGTTGGGCAGCGGCGCTCAGATCAACGCAATTGGCGGCACCACCGCCGCGGCGCGCAACCTCATATCGGGCAACGCGGGCGCGGGTCTCATCATCGAGGAGAACGCCCACAGCAACGAAATCGCAGGCAACTACATTGGCTCGGCGCTCAACGGCAGCACGGCGTTAGGCAACCTGGGCGCGGGAGTGGTTATGAGTAGCACCAACGCCAGCCTGGGTGGGTTAGAAGCCGGGAAGTCCAACCTGATAGCTTTCAACGGCGGCAACGGCGTGCAGGTACGCACCGGCTCGGGCAACAGTCTGCTCAGCAACTCGATCCATTCCAACGCTAGCCTGGGCATTGACCTGCTACCGGCTGGCGTCACACCCAACGACGCCGGCGACAGCGACAACGGACCGAACGGCCTCCAGAATTACCCCGTGCTCAGCGCGGTCACGCTCTCCGGGGCTAACACGTTCGTAACGGGCACGCTCAATAGCAAGCCGGACGCTACCTATACTTTACAGTTCTTCCACAATCCCTCGTGCCATGCTTCCGGCAACGGCGAAGGCAGAACCCTTCTTGACACGAAATCGGTAACTACGAACGGCGCGGGCAACGCGACTTTCAATCTGTCGCTCCCCCTCGCGCCACAAAGCTCGTTCATCAGCGCCACAGCCACAGACTCGTCGGGCAACACATCGGAGTTCTCGGCTTGCAGACAAGCAACCGGGACGGGTCAGGCTACCGCCACAAGCACGGCAACCAGTCCAGCGAGCAGCACCGCGACCAGCACCTCGGTGAGTGGCTCCACAGGTACGCCAGCCGCCTCTACCACGGCCACGGTGGCTGCCACTTCGACCCCTGGTGCGGGCAATCCCTCAAGCACGCCTACCGCTACCGTCACCACCCCAGGTGGTTGCACGGTCAGCTTCCCAGACGTACCAGAGGGGTCCACCTTCTACACCTTCGTGCGCTGCCTTGCCTGCCGTGGCATCATCGGCGGCTTCTCGGACGGCACCTTCAGGCCCAGCGCGAACGTCACCAGGGGCCAGCTTTCCAAGATCGTGGCGAACGCGGCGGGCTTCAACGAGGCGCCGGGAGAGCAGGTATTCCAGGACGTAGCGCCCGGTAGTCCCTTCTTCGAGTACGTGCAAAGGCTCAACCGCCGGGGTGTGATTGACGGCTACAGGTGCGGCGGCGTGGGCGAGCCTTGCGGCGCGGGCAACTTGTCATACTTCCGCCCCAACAACAACGCCACTCGCGGCCAGATATCCAAGATTGTGGCTATAGCGGCGGGCTACCAGGACACGACCAGCGTGCAGTCGTTCGCGGACGTACCGCCGGGCAGCACCTTCCACACCTGGATAGAGAACCTCACAGCGCGCCAGGTGATGAGCGGCTACCCATGCGGCAGCCAGGGCGAGCCTTGCGACGACGGCAACAAGCCCTACTTCCGCTCGAACGCCAACGCCACCAGGGGCCAGCTAGCTAAAATCGTCTCCAACACCTTCTTCCCCAACTGCCAGACACCCTAACAGGATGCGGAACCGCATCACGTGGGGAACACCTATTATTCACCGCAGAGACGCAGAGGACGCAGAGGATACGCAGAGAAGAATAGAGGGTGTTTGCGGCAAGGGTAGCATCGTACTGTACGATGCTACC
Organism: Chloroflexia bacterium; assembly: GCA_036388595.1. Taxonomy (GTDB): domain Bacteria; phylum Chloroflexota; class Chloroflexia; order QHBQ01; family JADMIH01; genus JADMIH01. The sequence continues at coordinate 15,078 of DASVRN010000026.1, read as the reverse complement.
CTTCGTCTTATCCAAACCATCATTATCTCAGCGCAACCTCTGCGTCCCTTCGGCTTCGCTCAGGGCAGGCTCTCTGCGTCTCTGCGGTGCAATTCTTTATTCCTCTTGGCGCGTCCTTGGCGTCTTGGCGTCTTGGCGTTTTCGTCTCCTCTCATTACTTCCCTGTGGCGTAGTCTTTGACGGCGAAGTAGGAAGGGCGTTTGGTGCCGTCACGGCATAGCAGGCTCCAGTCGATGCGCTCGTCGGTTGCTTCGACAGAGACGTTGGGAAGGTGGGCCTAATGGGTGTGAGGGTGCTCGCCGTGTGCACCGTGAGTATCCATGCTGCCGTGTTCGGGCTGCCCCGCAGCGGGCGTGTGACCGCCGTGGCTGCCATGTATCACGGCATGCCCGCGCCCCCGCCTGATAAGCCAGAGGTTGACCGGGAAGGCCACCGCGAAAGCTATCGCCAGGGCTACGGCAAGGCTGCCCCAGAAGAGCAAGCTGGCAAGTCCGGCGTCCATCGCACCCGGTATCATAAGGAGGATGGCGTTGTCCACGATCTCCATCACGACGATAGACAGCGTATCGGCAGCAAGGGCCAGCCTGAGCGCCTGTGCCAGGCTCATACCACCCGCCAGCAGGGGGCGCAGAGTCAGGCCGTAGCCGAAGATGAACGCCAGTGTCACCGCGAGCGCAATCGACGGCAGATCGTGCCAGCCCAGGGCCGTCGCGATCACCAGGCCCAGCACTTCCCCTATGCCGCACCCCGTCAGACAGTGGACCGTCGCGCTGAACGCCAGGCGCGTGGGAGAAGGTGCCGCACTGTGTTGCCTATCTCCCATATGTGTTGCACTATGACTCTCCATTACGTCCTCCTTATTGTGAATCCTGTTTTCAGGGAAGTAGCCCCTGGGAGTAACATAGAGCATACCGGCGCTCAGGTCGAGCACCTTAAGATGTAGCTTGCGGGGCTACTAAAGGTTAAAAGCAGGTGCGATACCGCGACGGTATCGCACCTTAATTCTTACTATGATGTAGCCCACAGTATACCGCGGGAACGGTTGCTACTGCGCCTTCGTGGGTTCGGCTATCCGGTCGTCAGCCGTGCGGTCTCCCGCGACACCGACCAATTCAGCGCCTTCTTCCGCCGGGGCGATTGCATCCCACTCCCCATCGGTCTCGAAGCTATGCCATGAGAACTCCACGAAGGTGCCCCCACAATCCAGACCATCTGGTTCCACTGCGTACCTCCTTCAAATTGGCGGCCGCGACTCTGCGGCCGTTGAAAAACGAACCTCGCAACGCTGAGAGGCGGAGCGAACAGCTAAGGCATGCAATAGCAATTTTCGTACCCAATCGTTCCCACCCGAATCCCGCACGCGCCGGAAGCTCTCTCGTGCGAGCAAGGGCTGTAAACGAATTGCGGCTACAGCGCACGCAAGAAAAGAGGAGAACCAGTTGGCTGGTTCTCCTCCTCTGTGTCTACCTATGGAGTTGGGGCAAGGGCAAGGGTTTAGCCGCAGAGATAGCTGCTCATCCAGCCGGTCTTAATGCTGTTGCGTAGCTCAGCGACCTGCCCATCCTGTTCCGTAGCGGCGGGGAGTCCTGCCAGCACGGCGGTCCGCACGTTGATGCCTTGCTGCCGGGCCTGTTGCAGGTAGTGCGCGCCCACCGTGCTCTGCGTCGTGGCGTTCATCGCTACCACACCGCGCGGCCCGGTGAAGCTGGCGGCCGCGAGCGCATCTCGCAAGCTGCCACCGGCTGCCCTGTCGAGGGCCGAGGCAATCAGGCCGGCCGTCTCGTAACCGAGCGCAACAAAGGCGTCGGGAGACTTGCCGGTCTTGTTCTGGTAGGCGGTCACGAACGCGCGATTTTCAGCGATTTCGAGGCTGGCCGCCCACGGAAGCGAGGTGGTGACGCCCGCAGCCGCCGAGCCGACCGACTTGACGACCGCCTGGTCCACCAGGAAAGCCGTGCCCAGGAGAGGCACCGACCTCGACAGGCCGGCGCGGGCGTAGGCGTTCAGCAGATCGACTGCTGTCTGCCCGTAGTAGCTGGCGAACACCACATCCGGCTTAGACTGCCTGATGCCCGACATGAGGGCGGAGAGGCCGTTGTCGCTCGTCGGGCCGTGGGTCACATGGGTGGCAAGCACCTGGCCGCCACCGGCCTCGAAGCCCATGCGGAAGGCGTGGAGCGTATCGTAGCCACTATCGTAGAACGAGGAGGCTACTACGGCTTTGCGGCCCATCGCCGTGGCTGCCCACTTCCCTAAAGCATAGTTAGCCTCCCACATGCCCAGCGTGTGGTGGAATATGTAAGGACTCGCTTCGTAGGTCCTGGCGACGTTCTCACCCAGGCCGGCGGCGATGAAGGGCATCTTGGCGGCTTCTAACAGGTGGCTGATGGAGGAAGCTATGGAGGGATTGACCAGGCCCACCATCAGGTCTAGCTTCTCTGACTTGAGCAGGGCGCGGGTCTGCGGCGCGGCCTTGCCGCAACAGGCGCCTACCTCGGTGGAAACCACCTTGATGTTGTTGCGGCCCGACTCGCTGAAATAAAGGTTCATGCCCGCCAGGAAGCTGGCGCCAAGCTGGGGGTAGACACTGGACTGGGGCATCAGCACCCCAACCGTGCGGCGCTCGGTGGCCCTGGAAGGACCGGCAGCCTTAACCGCTCCCGGCAGCGCTCCCGCGGCAGCTCCCTGGGCCTTGGCTAGTATGGGAAGTGCCAGCAAAGCTCCAGCCGCCTTGCTTGCGTTTACTATGAACTCACGCCTGTTAAAACCGCTGGCATCCGCGTGCCCGCCATCTTTACCTTTCATGCGTTTCTCCAGTTAGCTAGACACTATGATACTAGGACGCAAAATAAGGCAGGCACAATAGCCTGGCTCTCTTAGGGTCCACAACTGAAGCTATAGTAGCACTGATTGCGGCAAATGTCAATGACCAAATTTGCCCATTTTATGAGCATTCTATAGTACTTTTGCGCACGCGTGGGGAAGCTGGCTTTAAGGCGAATGGTTGTGCTACTCGTATGAGCATAACGGCAGACTTTGGAGGCTCACATATAGGGTGGAGAACGCCTTCAGGCCCATTCGCCGTTGAAGACAATTGAAAGCACAGAAGGGGCGGATGTCCGCCCCTTCTGTGCTTTCTGCCTGTGTTGGTGCAGCTAGCTGCTACTTCTTCCCGTCACCGGAGGTCGTGCTGACCGGTGTCTGGCAGTTGGGGAAGAAGGTGTTAGCCACTATCTTCGCTGCCTGGCCCCTGGTGACGTTGATGGCGGGCCGGAAGTAAGGCCTGTTCTGCCCGTCGCAGGGGCCGCTCCTCGGATCGTTGGTGCCGCATGGGTAGCCGCCCATCACACCCCTGTTGGTCAGGCGCATGATCCACGGGTAGAACTGGCTGCCCTCTCCGTTGGCCGGTACGTCGGCGTAGTGCTGCCCGCTCACCGCTTCCGAGAAGCCCGCGGCGTTGGACACTATCTTCGCCAGCTGCCCGCGTGTGGCATTCTCGTTAGGCTTGTAGAGGCTCGGGTTCTCAGGGTTGCACTCGTCTCCGCCACCCTCTACAGCGCCAGGCTCTCCAGGACGCTGCGGGCAAGGATAGCCTCCCACGATGCCCCTGTTGGTCAGCCTGTTGATGTAGACGTAGAACGGCGAGCCTGGAGGCACGTCAGAGTAGATCTGCTCGCCTGGGTCCTCGTTGAAGCCCGCGGAGTTGGACACCACCTTGGCTATCTGCCCGCGTGTGATGTTGCGCTCAGCGTGGAACCTACCATCAGGGTAGCCGCTGACGATGCCACGGCAGGCCAGGCACTGTATGAACTCGTAGAACGTGTCGCCCGGCTGGTTGTCCGGGAAGTTGATCGTGCAGGCGGTAGCCGTCGGTACTGCCGTGGTGGTCTGGCCGCCAACGACCGTGCCGGAAGGTGTGGTGGTGCGCGTAGGTGTGTTGGTACCGGTCCCGGAAGCGATAGCGGTAGGCGTATAGGTGCGAGTGCTGGTACTCGTGGTGGTGCTGGTCGTGGTGCTGGTCGTGGTACTCGTGTTGGTAGATGTGGTGCTGGGCGTGACCGTCAGCGTACCTGTCGGCGTCTGCGATGGCGTGTTCGTGATGGTCGGAGTGTTGGTGATGGTCGGAGTGTTGGTGATAGTAGGCGTACTAGTCTCAGTCTGAGTATTCGTCTGGGTAGGTGTATTGGTCTCGGTAGGCGTGCTGGTTTCAGTCGCTGTCTCGGTCGGAGTATTGGTTTCAGTAGGCGTGCTTGTCTCGGTAGCCGTGCTGGTTTCCGTCGGTGTGTTGGTTTCGGTCGGCGTGCTGGTCTCCGTCGCCGTCTCTGTGGGCGTGTTCGTCTCAGTCGGCGTGCTGGTCTCAGTAGCCGTTTCGGTAGGTGTATTCGTCTGGGTAGGCGTATTGGTTTCGGTAGGCGTGTTGGTTTCAGTCGCCGTTTCGGTAGCCGTGTTCGTCTGTGTGGGCGTGTTCGTCTGAGTTGGTGTGTTCGTCTCGGTTGCTGTCTCAGTGGGCGTGTTCGTCTCGGTAGGCGTATTGGTTTCAGTCGCCGTCGCCTCGGGCGTATTAGTGCTGGTTTCAGTCGCCGTTCCGGTAGGCGTGTTGGTGCTGGTTTCGGTCGCCGTTTCCGTCGCCGTGTTGGTGGGGGTAGCAGTAGGCACGTCCACACCGGTGATTTCTTGGTTGCTGGTGTTGTCGCTCGGGTTCAGGTCGGTCCCGTTCGCCCCATCATCGGCTATCGTCGCCGTGTTGGAGATGATGTCACCATTCGCCAGGGGCGGGGTATTGACCACCGTGATGGCGAACACGACGCTTCCACCGGAGCCTGCGTTCAAGGGACCCACCGGGTAGGTACAGGTGCTACCCGCGTTCCCGTCGGGGGTGCAGGTCCAGGTGGCGGTGCTCTGTCCCGCGTCGAAGACGGCGTTTACCGGCACCACCTCTGAAATTACCACGCCCGTGGCACCCTGCGTGCCCGTGTTGGTGTAGGTGAGCGTGTAGGTGATAATCTCGCCGATCTCCACCGTCTGTCCCTGGTCGTGCTTTTCTATGCCAAGGTTGGGCGCGGCGTCCACCGGGGTGAGCGTCGGGTCGTTAGCGGCCACGGTATCGGGGTCGTCGGTTACAATCTGGCCGAAGTTGGTAGCGCCAACCTGGCCCTGGTTCGATATGTTGTTTACGCCCGCCGGGAGTGTAGGCCCATTCACCACCACGTCGAAGACGATGACGACAGTTTCACCTGCCGGTATGGTGCCGATATTGATCGGGAAGGTAGACACCGCAACGGGGGCCGATATGGGCGCGGTCCTGGGCGAAGCCAGCACGTAGCGAGGGCTTGCCAGTCCGGGCACGCGGCTCATGTTGCGTCCGGCCAGCATCAGCGGGGCCTTGGCGGTTGCCAGAGGCGCTACACCGGCCTGGTTCGAGGTAGACTTGGCGGCAGCCACAACGTTCTTCGTGGTGCTGGCCTTGTCCATATCGCGGCCAGGTACGGCAGCGACTACCAGGCCCGCCTTGCCCGTTGCCTGGTCGGCACCGACAGCGACCGCAACTGTATTGTTGTCGGTCGAGCCGAACTGCCAGTTGGGGCTGGAGGCCGCGGGGCACGCAGCCGAGAAGCCGCCGGTGCTCGTATTGGCGGCGATGACACCATTCGCGTGCGAGGCTGGTTGAGTTACGTTGTTGGTATTAGTAAGGAAGTTATCCAGGTCCGTGGCATTGTTTGCACCACCTGAGTAACCGAGGATCCCCGCAGTTGTAGCGAAGCGCTGCCGGTAGCGGATGTCTCCGTTGCCGTTGGGGAGGTTGCCGACCTTGTTCCAGGGGGAGGAATTGTTGGCGGTGTTTTTATCTGCTACCGCATTCCCGCCCACAGTGAGGCAAAACTTGGTGGTATCGCCTGAAGTGGAGCCAATGTTCAGCAGGATACCATCGCTCGCCGTGTTCCCGGAGATAGCGGCGGAGTGGCGCGGGTTGATGATGTTGCCCTTCAGCACGGCCGTCAGGTAGCCCTGGCCCGTGCCGCTTGCGCCACCTGTGATGAAGATGCCCTGGTCGCTCCACTGACTTATCGTGTTGTTCAGGATTGTGACCGAGTGGCTGCCGCCGCCTACGATGTCGGCGACGATGCCGGCACCGGCTTCGGAGCCTGATGCGTCGACGGCCGAATTGCCAATATTATTGGCTGATACGGTGCCGACCATGGACCCTGTAGCACCCGTGCCGCCGCCCTTGCCGAGAGACAGGGCCGCGCCGTTGGCGTTGCGTAAGATGTTGTTTGTGATGCTGTAGGTCATCTGCACGTTATGGCCGATACCGCCCGTGCTTACCTGCACGTTGAATGACCCGGAGGTCTTGCCACAGTTACACGGGTCAGTGGGAGCCGGGCGGCTGTTGCTTATGTTGTTGGTGTGAAGTATGAGGTCCATCACTGCCTGGTCGGTGCCATCGAAGGTGACAGCGTTGGACCTGTACGCGGTGAACGTGTTGTTCTGTATAGTGGCGTTCAAAGTGGCGCTCAAGTTTCCGAACAACGCCAGGCCGTGGTTGCCTTGTGCGCCATTGTTGTTGAAGGTCACGTTCTGAACGACGATCCTGTTCAACACCCCCGAGTCGTTCTTGACGCGGAAGTTGTCGTTCGAACCACCCTGGATGGTGCCTGTCATGACGGAGGCACTGCCGGTCAGACCCTGGAACTGGATCGCGCTTTCGCCTTCGCCCGAAACGCTGGTGCCGTTGGTGCCATTGATAACGCTGTTGTGCAGAGTGAAGTTGACCACATCCGAGCCGAATATGCCGAAGTTCTGGTGGTCGTTGATCTGCATCCAGCTGAACGACGGGTCGCGGGTGAGATTCATGTAGATGCCGGTGCCGCTGGTCGTGCTGCCGTCGGCGCCGGTCTTCCCGCTGATGGTGCCGCCGGTGCCCGCCGAACCGTTGCCCGTGATCGTCAGGCCACCATCGCCAGCCCCAACGCCGGTGGTGTTCAACGTGATGCCGTTGTTGGCCCCGGCTGCTGAGGTGATGCTGCGGAAGGTCAGGTCGCCGTTCCCTATAAGAGTGTTGGTCACGTTGAGGGCGCTGCCGGAGCCTGTGGAGATGGTGTTGACCGGACCGCCATTCAAGGTGACACTGACCGTACCGCCATTTGTGGCCGAGAAGCCGTTGCCACTTGTGGTGGTAATGGCAAGGCCGCCATTGGTGAAGTTGATTGCGTGGCCGTCGTTGTTGTCCAGCGTAATCGCGTTGCTAGCGCCGGTGTTGAAGGTCTTCGTTCCGTTGCTGAAGGTAATCGTACCGCCGCTACCGGCGCTGTTGTTCTGTGCGTTTATGCCGGTGCAAGAACCTGTGCAGCTCAAGGCCCCGGAGAATGTCATCGCTCCGGCTGCCGCACCAGTGCGGTTGGTGATTTCAACGATGCGCCCTGCCGTGCTCTTGGTGAGGCTGGGGACGATGGTCACCGCGCCGGTGCCGCCGCCATTGCCGTCAATGTCCACCACGTTGCCAGCCGGGTCGTTGGTCGAGCCGATGCTACCGCCTTGCACGTTCACCGGATTTGAGTTGTTGGTGATGGAGATGCCGTTGCCCCCCATACCATCCAGGTCCACGCTGGCGAAAGTCACGGTGCCGTTGGCCCCTGTCAGGTTTATGCCCGCGCCCGCCGTGTTGTCAATCGTGGTTGTGCCGAAGTTGAAGGTCGCACCGGAGCCGTTGACGTCGATGCCGTCACCACTCGTAAGCGTTCCGGCCACCGATACCGTGCCGCCGTTGAAGGTGTCGCCGCCCACGTTGGTGAAGGAAAAGGCATCCAGGCTAACGGGAGAGCTACTGACACCAATGCTGGCAAAGCTCACGTCCGTGCCGCCGATGGTCACACCGTTCATGACGATGGCCTGGCCGGTGGCCGTGTTGATGGTATTGTTGTTCACGCCCGTGCCGACCTCGACCGTACCGCCGCCCGTGGCAGTGAAGCCAGCGCCCGCGAGCGTGTCAATATCCAGCCCACCGTTGGTAAAGCTGGTGGTGTGGGTGCTATTGCTGGTGAGGGTCACCGCGGGGTTCGCGCCCGTATTCAGGGTCTTGGTAGCGCCTGAGAAGGTGGTGACGCCGCTGGTGTTGTTGGCGACGTTAAGGCCGGTGCAGGCGGTATTACAGTTCAGGTTGCCGCTCAGCGTCAAGGGATTGGTTGCGCGGTTCTGAATATCGACTATTCTACCGGCGGCAGCCTTAGTAATAGAACCGCTATAGGTAATCGTGGCATTGCTGCCCGCCCCGGTTGCGCTGAATGCCGCGCCCGTGGTCGAACCCGATAGCGCGCCGCCGCCCAGGTCAACGCTGCCTGACAAGCTGGTCAGGACGATGTTGCTGGTACCGCCGGTAGATGTAATAGAGGTGAAAGCGGATGCCGGGGCGAACGTGCCTGTTGACAGGCTCAGTGCCTGGCCGCCGGTCGTTATGGAGACTTCGGAAAGAGTTAGTGTGCCGAAGTTGGAGCCGGAGAGTGCCGAGCCGGTAGCGTCGGCCGCTGTCCCCAGGTTCAAGCCGCTAACGGTGTTGCCCGAGGCCAGGGCCAGGTCGTGGCCGCTGTTGGAGACACCGGTGTTGACCAGGTTCGGCCTGGTACCGGCAGGCTTGAGGGTAATGGCGTTCACCACGAGGCCCACGCCTTCGCCGATCAATCTCTGTCCGTTCTCCAGGAGCAAGCCACCATCGTAGCTGCCGCTGAAGAGATATATGTAGTCGTTGTCAGCATCAACATCACCCGACCCGCCCGCGCCGTTCACGTTCGATGTGGTATTGAACGGGGTAGCGGAACGGCCATCCCCGCCGGCGGCAGCGGTATCGTCCACGTACCACACGCGGTTGCTTATGCTGATGCTTACGGTAGCCTTGTCGCTAAGCCCGCTGCTGTCGGTAATGGTGTAGGTGAAGGTGTCGGTGCCTGTGAAGCCAGCCGGGGGTAGATAGGTGAAGGTGCCGTCGGGGTTGAGTGCCACCGTGCCGCCGTTGGCCGAGGTGGCGTCGAAGGCGGTGAGGGTGGCGGAACTATCGCCGAGGAACTCCTGGTCGTTGGTGAAGACGTTGCCCGTCGTTACCACCGCAGGCTCGCCCGCGGGAGGGGTGGCGCTTACCACGAACCGGGTGTTACCGATTGCCCCGGTGAAGCTATCGTTTACCGCGATGGGCGCGACGTTTATGTCGCCCGACATGGTCGTGTTGGGGTCGATTGTGTCGCTAAAGACAACGCCCGTGGCAGCGATATCGCCGGTGTTGGTGATGCCGACGGTGTACCGGATTGTGTCGCCTGGGTCCGCTTTGCCGTCATTGTCGGCGTCCACCGGCAGGCTATCCCGCATGGTGGCTACGAGGTTCACCGCGCTGGGCGCGCTAGGAGCCACCTGTTGAGCCAGGGGCGGGACCGAGCGTCCGTCGTCGGTGGAAGCCTCCTGGCCGGATGCCGAGCTTGTCACCGAATCGGCAAGGCCCTGCTCCGTGGAATATACCCCGGTCTGCAAGGCAGCGTTCTTGGGTGTACTCAAGCTGGCCGCTGCCCTCTCGGCTGATGTCCTACCCTGGAACACGGCGGGCATTACCCCCTGTGTGACCACCAGGAACACCAGCAGGGCCGACATAATAGTCGCCCAAAACCTACTTCGCAGGTAGGACTTCATTAGCTTCACATCCATCTCCAATCAAGGTTACACAATTACTATTACTATAGGGAACTTAGACTTCTGCCTGGTAGCTTGCCACGATAGGGCAGGCAGGTAGCAAGTATAGGTAGCCGTAGGGTTGCTCAAGAGCGCCCGTCATGCGGAGGAACACGCAACAATAGACCGGGGACAACAAAAGAGGTCCTCCGCCCTAATTATAGTAGCACCCATATTCCTCAGAGTCAATAGGATGGCAACAAGAAACGTGAGGTTCAATATGCCCCGCCTATTGTATGATAGCTCTAATTACTTTGTAAGTCAATGTATATATGTTACTACACGTGCGGTACCCAAAAGTACTGTGTGGTTATGCACAATAACCGGGATCGTGTAAGGCACCGCTGCCAAACGTCATTCAGACGGCAATATCGAGTCTCCGTGGTCCGTTTCGCGCAGGTGCGCTACGGCCGCTCAAAATTGGTGGGACTTTTTTGTCAATTACATTCTCCTACCCCTTGACATTGTATGTATAATAACTTGTGTATGATTGCGTGCACCGTTAATGGCTTTACGGTCGCTCTATCGCTGTTTGCAGAGACGAGGGTCCGACCGCCATTGAGACCGGTGGGTAGCACGCTGGTAATTTGAACTCTCCCGCGTGGGAGTGGGAGAAGAGACGAGGTACAAGGGAATAGCGATACCAGGTAGCGTGCAGTGTGGCTTACACACCACGCCGGTATCTCGTTGATTCTTGACTCATACGTATGAGAGCGAGCAGTGTCCACACGAAAACGCAGAGCCAGTCGCGCTCCCGGCGACCGGCCCACGACGAATATTGTGCTAACTGTCTGTGGATATAGTAGTGGTGAAGGTGCAGGCTCTATTTCCTCCCTACGAGCATCTTCACCGCGATAAAAGCTATACGGCCCGCGCTGGTATACAGTAGCGGGCAAAGCGCGTGCACATCGTTGCGTCCGCAAGAAGGAGACTAATTATGACGCGGAAGATCAAAATTTTGACCGGGCTTATTGCCATGGGTCTGCTAGCCGTGCTGTGGGGAGCGGTAGGTCTCGCTTCCACACCCCCGGTCGAGATGCAAACCGCCTGTGTCCAGAACTCCAGCGGCAAGATTTCGTACCTGGGCAGCGGCGCTTGCGGCAGCGGCGAGACGAAGATTACCTTCTCGGCCGCCAGCCCGACCCTCGCGTGCGCCACCGGGGTTGACAAGAAGGTCTTCAAGGTCACCACCGCGGCCCAGTGCCCGGCTCCCAGCATCTTGCTGACGCTGCCGAACGTTACCAGCGACGTCTATTTCTGCTCCAAGAACTCCAATAAGGACTTGCGTTATGTCCTTACTCCAGGCGAGTGTAAGAGCAACGAAACATCTGTATACGTAAAGAAGGCCAACCAGGCCCCGACGAACATCACCCTCTCAAATTCGAGTGTGGCCGAGAACGAACCGGCAGGCACCACGGTAGGCACGTTTACTACCACTGACCCTGACGTGGGCGATACCCACACTTACGGTCTCGTGCCGGGCGCGGGCGACACTGATAATGCCTCCTTCCAGGTATCAGGCTCGACGCTTCAGACCGCCGCTCCCCTGGACTTTGACACACAGCCCAGCTACTCGATCCGGGTCCAGACGAACGACGGCAAGGGTGGCATCTTCGAGAAGCAGTTCACCATCACCGCCACCAACGTCAACGAGGCCCCTACCGATATAAGCCTCTCTAACGACAGCGTGGCCGAGAACCAGGCAGCGGACACGGCGGTCGGCACCCTTAGCACCACCGATCCCGACGCGGGTAATACCCACACCTACACCCTGGTGGCGGGTGTGGGCGATGCCGACAACGCTTCATTCCAGGTCGCAGGCTCGTCGTTGCAGACGGCGGCTTCCTTCAACTTCGAGGGCCAGTCCAGCTACTCGGTCCGCGTGCGCAGCACCGACGCGGGGGGTCTTAGCACCGAGAAGTCGTTCACGATCAGCATTACCAACGTCAACGAGGCCCCCACCGACATCTCCCTCTCCAGCCAGAGCGTGGACGAGGACCAGCCCGCGGGCACCACGGTAGGTACTCTCAGCACCAACGACCCCGACGCGGGCGACACCCACGCCTACACCCTGGTGGCGGGCGCCGGCGATGCCGACAACGCTTCATTCCAGATTACCGGCGCCACGCTGAAGACCAACGCGGTCTTCCACTGGGAGACCAAGTCCAGCTACACTATCCGCGTGCGCAGCACCGACGCCGGTGGTCTGCTCACCGAGAAGCAGTTCACCATCACCGTCAACCACCTCAACCACGCGCCGACGAACATCAGCCTCTCAAATTCGAGCGTGGCCGAGAACCAGGCGGCGGGCACCACGGTGGGCACGTTGACCACCGCCGACCCCGACAGCGCGGACACCCACAGCTATACCTTAGTATCGGGTGCTGGCGACAATGACAACGCTTCATTTCAGGTTACCGGCTCCACGCTGAAGACCACGGCCTCCTTCGACTTTGAGGCCAAGTCGAGCTACTCGATCCGCGTCAAGACCGACGACGGCAACGGCAGCAGCTTCGAGAAGCAGTTCACCATCTCTGTCACGAACGTCAACGAAGCCCCAACCGATATAAGCCTCTCCAACAGCAGCGTGGACGAGAACCAGGCAGCCGGGACCGCGGTCGGCACCCTCAGCACTGACGATCCTGACGCGGGCGACACGTTCACCTACACCCTGGTGGCGGGCGCGGGTAGCACCGACAACGCTTCATTCCAGGTCGCAGGCTCGTCGTTGCAGACGGCGGCTTCCTTCAACTTCGAGGGCCAGTCCAGCTACAGCGTTCGCGTGCGCAGCACCGACGCGGGTGGTCTCAACACCGAGAAGTCGTTCACCCTCTCCGTGACTGACGTCAACGAGGCCCCCACCGATGTCGCCCTCTCCAACAGCAGCGTGGACGAGCAGGCCCCTGTCGGTACGCTGGTGGGCGACCTGTCAACCAGCGACCAGGATAGTGGTGACAGCCACGCTTACACCCTGGTAGCGGGCGTGGGAGACGCGGACAACGCTTCCTTCCAGATCGCCAGCAACCATCTTCAGACGGCGGAAGTCTTCAACTACGCCACAAAGTCGAGCTACACGGTGCGCGTGCGCAGCACCGACCTCGGCGGCCTGTCTACCGAGAAGCAGTTCACCATAACCGTCAACCCCTTGAACAGCCCGCCGGTGAACAGCGTGCCGGGCGCCCAGACGGCGAACGAAGATACCGACCTGGTATTCTCGACCGCCAACGGTAACGCAATCAGCGTCTCCGACCCCGATGCGGGCACGGGCGATGTGAAGGTGAGCCTTGAGGTGCTGTCCGGCACGCTGACTTACCCCACGACCGCCGGCTTGACCTTCGTGGACGGCACGAGCAACGGCCAGGCATCTGTGAACGTGACCGGCTCAATCGCCAACATCAACGCGGCGCTGAACGGGCTGAAGTACAAGGGCAACCTGAACTTCAACTCGACTAGGGGAGCCGAGTCGCTGACAGTCGTCACCAACGACCAGTCTGCCTCCGCCGGTGGCCCGCTCTTCGATAGCGACTCCATAAGCATCACGGTCAACCCTGTCAACGACAAGCCCTCGGCGGCCAGCCAGAGCTTCCAGGTCCAGGCCAACATGCCCAGGTCTATGAGCGGCCTGTTGGTGGGCGCCACCGACCCCGACGATGCTGACGATGCGGGTTATACCCCTTCGTTCACCCTCGTGGACGTGGTCGTTGATAACTGCACCGGCTGCACGATCTCCAACGTAAACGCCGCTGCCGGTACCTTCGACTTCAGCCCTACGCCGGGCGGCACGGGCAGCTACACGCTGAAGTATCGCGTGGCCGACAGCGGTAATCCCGCTCCGGGCGCGAACAGCGACTACGCGACGATCACCGTCACGGTGAACGGCCCGGTCATCTGGTTCGTCAACCCGGCTGCGGCCACCAACGGCGACGGTCGCTTGGGCACCCCGTTCAACAGCGTGGCAGCCGTCGATGCGGTAGATGCAGCTAACCACCGTATCTTCCTGTATTCAGGCACACTGACCGGCGGACTCATCCTCAACACGGGTGAGTGGTTGATCGGGCAGGGCGTGAGCGGTTCGAGCTTCGACTCGGTGTTCGGTATCACCCCACCGAGCGGCACGGCAGCCCGTCCGGCGGTTGGCGGCACGCGACCCACCCTCCAGGGCCAGGTCGGTATGGCCTCCAGTTCCGCGGTGCGCGGCCTGAACGTGCAGGCACCCAGTGGCATCGCGCTTGCTGCCAACACCGTGAGCAATCTCACGATAGGCGAAGCTGGAGTAAGCAGCGCCAACGCATCAGCCGCTACGTTTGCCAACGTAACCGGCGCGATGTCGGTAACTGATAGCAGCTTTACCGCAGGCGGGGGAGACAACTTCCGGCTTGAGAATACGTCCGGCACGCTCGACAGGCTCACCCTCGACAACGTTACCTTCGGGACCAACGGCGCTACCGGCGGCAGCAACCTGGTGGTACTGGCTCACGGAACCGCCACCTTGAAGGCCACAGTTCAGAACAGCACCTTCACGGCTTCCCGCGCCAACGGTGCGACGTTCAACGGCAGCGGCAGCTCGGTCATGGACCTGGTCTTCACCGGCAACGCCGTAAGCAACAGCCACCCTGGTGTCGTCAGTGGGGCAAGCAACCTCATTGTAGGCATAGGCGGCAGCGGCCTGAGCGCCACGATGACTTACAATATCGCCAACAACACCTTCCGCGGCGCGCAGGGTCCGGCCCTGTCCCTTGGCAAGGGCGGTACCGGCGCAGGCTCGATGACCGGCACGGTTACGGGCAACACGGTCGGGGTGCCGGGCACAGGGAACTCCGGCTCGGCGCAGGGTTCGGGCATCGTGGCCGACATCGTGGGCGGCGGCAGCCATACCGTGACGATCACGAACAACACGATTGCCCAGTTCACCGAGTTCGGTATCCTGGTCCAGGGCGGTGCCACCACTGCTGGTGGTGGGCAGGGCTACATGACCGCGGTGGTCCAGGGCAACACGGTGCTCCAGCCTTCAGCGAACGCGCTAGCGGGCGGTGTGCCCACCAGCGGCATTCGCCTCGGGGCCGGCCTCACCACGGGCGACAACACCAAGTTCTGTGTGACGCTAGGGGGGACGACCGCGGCTGAGAAGAACACAGTAACAGGCACCGGCAACCCGGCGGTCGGCTCCTCCGACATTCGCGTCCAGCAGCGGTTCCTGACCATACTTGGTATGCCTGGCTACGCGGGCGCCAACAACAGCAACTCGGCTATGGTCACCTACCTGACCAGCCGCAACAACGCAACCACGGCCGTCGCGGCAAATAACACGGGCGCAGGCGGACCTGGCTTCTCGGGCACCTGCCCGTGATAAAAAGAGACGGCTGACTCTCTGGG
>DASVRN010000025.1:0-39957 GCA_036388595.1 Chloroflexia bacterium | reverse complement strand
AAACGCCAAGACGCGGAGACGCCAAGGACCACGCCAAGGTTAAGGATTGTTTTGCAAGTAATATGGGCAGAGTACGTGATGTCGTACTCTGCCCATATTCGTACCTTCTAAACCTTATCTAATTTGGCGTGGTCCTTGGCGTCTCCGCGTCTTGGCGTTTAGACGTTCTACACCACCAGAGAACGGGCCTCTACCGTCTCGCGGTTGACGATAGCCATGCGTATGGCGTCTACCAGCCTCTGCGCGTGTTGTTCGTCGGTGCAGCGCAGGGGGGTAGAATTGCCGAAGGTGCCCCGCAGGCCCACCAGGTAGCCGCACTCGCCCTTGAGGAAGAGCGGCACGAGCAACAGGCCCGCCGAGCCTACCCCGAAGAGCACGTCCAGCGTAAGCACGACCCCTATGATGTTCTGCCAGTTCTCGGGATAAAGGTTGGGCAGATTGAGCACGGTCAGGAGCAGGACCGCGAACAGGGTGAGCGCCAGGTAGGGCCACTGCCGCTTGAGGCCCGGCTCCGCCTCCCACACCTTGACCGACTTCACTTCGCTTACCGGGTACACCTTACCCGCCAGGCTGATAGCCTCGCTTGTGACCAGCACGTCTTTATCGTTGTAGTATGTTATAGCTGCCATCTTATTGTTTGTTCCCCTTCGCATCTTATATACGCAAGCAGGTAACAGGCGGCCGCACGGGTTGCTGCTTACACAGGCTGGCAAGCAATCTCAGTGACCAAAGCCCCCCTTTGTCATTCTGAACGCAGTGAAGAATCTCAAAAAGGTGGAGACGGGATGCTGCTCAAGGTGTGGACCATAGTGCTAAAATTTGACCGCAATGGTAAGAGAAGCTCCTGAGATTCTTCACTGCGTTCAGAATGACAGAACGGACCTTTGGTCCTCACATCCACTGTTGATGCAACTGTACCGGCACCACATGGCATATGCTGCGGCTTGGGTGATACAATACCTCAGTTTCCTAGTTTACCGCACGAACCCGGCATTTGCACTAGACGTATCACAGAGGAGAGCAAAGCAATGGAAGAAAAGACCCCGGACCAAACAACAAGAGTAGAAGTATCGAGAGGCTTCGCGATAAGCGCCAACGGAGAGAACGTAAAGATCGCTAACAGCGGCGTGGGTGTGGTCTCGGCTGCGAACGAGGTATCGTTGCGGCAGGGCGGCGTGGGCGTCATTGGGGCGGGCCGTAGCGTGCAGGTACTACAGGGCGGCGCGCAAATCATGGTGGCAGGCTCCGAGATGCGCGTGATGCAGGGCGGCGGGCAGCTAATGATCGCGGGCGGCTACATGCGGGTGGAGCAGGGCGGCGGGCTGATCATGGTCACCTCCAAAGCCAGCCTGAGGCGCAGCTACGTCGGCGTGCTCATCTCCGGCAGCACGCAGTTGCAGGGAGGAGCCAGGGTGCTGCTGGGCACCCCACAGGCCGCGGTGTTCGGTGCGGCCCTGGGCCTGGTGTTCGCGCTCGCGAGCAGGCTGCTAAAGGGCCGCCGCTAGGTAGAAGGCTACGCGTCCGGGTTGCGTGCCGTGGGATTGCTGCGCGGGCGCTCCCTCACTACCGACCTGATAAGCTCCACTAGCCGCTTGCAGTAGTAGCTGTCCATCGTCGCGAAAGCTGCCACACTGTTTGTGCCGCCCCTTAGCTGAAGGACCTCGGTAGCCTCCTCGACGCTCACCATCGTCCAGACCAACAGCACCAGAAAGCCGGACGAGAGGATTATCGAGAGTATCCAGTAATCACCCGGATAGAAAATGAAGAAGCTACGTCTGAAGTCGGCGGAAGTGAACCAGAGATAGTTCAGCACGCTGCTCAACACCAGCAGCGACACCGCCAGCACTAATTGCCACTGGAAGCGATCGGTAGGTATGTGCCCCATCGACACCGCTCGTATGTCGCTTGCTGCGTACTCGATCCCTCCCAGCCTTACGCGCTCGCTTGTCACCCGGGCGTACCCATCCGAATAGTAGAGGTATTCGCCCGGCCCTCTCGCCTGCGAAGCCCCCGGGAACGGCACCTCCGCGGTCTCGGTGGCCCCTTCCCATGCCCCGACGATACGGGCCGCTACCCAGGTAGCATACATCACGTCGAGCGTGGCGAGCACCCTGGTCTTGTTGTTGAGCCTGACGAAGCAGATGGTTACCGACCGGAATTTACGCAGGCGCAGAGCGGTAGAGACAGCCCCCGCTACGACAAGCGCAAGCCCACCGTAAAGGAGAGCGCCACTAAGCCAGTCGCCGCTGGCTCTGCCCGCGCTTTGTAGGTAGAGGAAGGCCAGGTAGGCTATTAGGAGCGGCACGTAGAAGAGCAGGTTGAGCAACCGCTTGCGGGGCGTGACCAGGACCACGTCAGCCGAGCGGACGTTGTGCAGCCAGTAGGTCCGGTTGCCGAACACCACGCGCCTGTTGGTCAGCAGCACCAGCCCGTCCGCGTAAAGGGCCAGCTCTGCTACAGGCGTGGTGGCCGGGCGGGACTGTCTGGCTATATAGGACAGGATGTGCCGCGACGAGATGCTCATGAAGGCACAGTAGCGTTGGATAAGGACACTATATCCAGTGAGCGAACGTCACTGAACCGGTAAGTCCTACCGCCAAACACCAGCCTGGTATCGGTAATCCACACATCGCCCGCATGGTACAAAACGGGTACGGGGGCTGCGCCTGTGGGTAGCGTAATGCTTTCTCGACCTGAGCGGGACATGCTACAACAACCTCCCTCCCCACACCAACATCACAATCAGCACCGTGCCGAGTATCACCAGCACCGACACCACGATTGCCACCAGCACGGGCACAGGCGTTCGGCGCGGCGTGGATACATACTGCTCGTGCTCGTTCCCCGTATGCTCTTTCCTGGTGAAAGCGTAATCATCGTCGTCCTCAGAAGCCGAGGGCGGCAGCACTGACGTCATAACCCCACCTCACTTAAAGCAAGAGGGCGGACTCCCCGTCCGCCCCATTATACAAGAACTCTGTACCCACTTTGTGCTCTCTAAACCCTATTCTTCTTTGCGTGTGCTTTGCGTCCCTTCGGCTTCGCTCAGGGCAGGCTCTCTACGCCGTTGCGTTTTCGTCTCTCCTTATCACCCGCCGCTAGCCAGCGCAGCCACCATCTGCGGCAGCGAAACGCGGGCGGCATCAATCAGCGGGCCTGAGAAGATGAAGAACAGGATTACCGCTATCGCCGCGCCGACCAGCGTGTAAGTCAGCGTGGGCGAGGCCCGGTGCTCGCGTGCGGCCCGCGGCTCCTCGAAGTACATGTACCAGATGATGCGCAGGTAGTAGAACGCGGCTATGGCTGAGTTGAGCGCGCCGATAACGGCCAGCCAGGTCAGGTCGCTTTGCAGGGCCGCCACGAACACGTAGTACTTGCCCAGGAAGCCTATCGTGGGCGGTATACCCGTGAGGGACAGCAGGAAGAAGAGCATCAAGGCTGCCTGCCCCGGTGCCCACGTCGAGAGGCCCCGGAAGCTGTCGAGGCTGTCGGTCACGCCCTGCCGCTGCAACCAGATGACGATGCCGAACGCCCCCATGTTCATGAAGAGATACGAGAAGAGATAGAAGCTGACGGAGGAGATAGCCTGCTGCTGGTTCTGCGGGGTGAACGCCGCGAGGCCAATCATCATGTAGCCGGTGTGCGCGATGGAGGAGTAGGCCAGCATGCGCTTCACCGAGCGTTGCGCCGTACCCACCACGTTGCCGAGCGTCATGGTGAGCACGCTCAAGACGGCGATTATGGGTGCCCAGGTCTCCCACGCGGGGCCGAACGCTTCAACCATGATGCGTATGGTGGCCGCGAAACCCGCCGCCTTGGGGCCGACCGACATCATGGCCGTGATGGGAGTGGGCGCGCCCTGATAGGCGTCGGGCGTCCACATGTGGAACGGCACGGCGGCTATCTTGAAGCCGAGGCCCGCAATCAGCAGGAACAACGCCAGCAGCAGCCCGCCGCTGGAGAAGATGCCCGCGTTGGCCTCGACCGCGCCCACTACACCGCCTATCTGGCGCAGGTTGGTGAAGCCGGTCATGCCGTACAGCCAGGCCATGCCGTACACGAGTATGGCCGTGGAGAAAATACCGAGCAGGAAGTACTTGACCGCCGCCTCGTTCGACAGCTTGTCGCGGCGGTTGAAGCCGGTGAGTATGTACACGCCTATGGACGACAGCTCGATGCCGACGAAGATGGTAGTCAGGTCCGAAGCGCCCGCCGTGACCATCATGCCCACCGTGACGAGGGCCAGCACCGCGTAGTATTCGCCCAGCGCCATGCCTCTATCACGTATGAACTGCGTCGAGAGAAGCACAGCCACAATAGAGGTGCCCAACGCCAGCATCCTGAAGAAGAGGCCCAGGTTGTCCACCACCACCATCCGCCCGAAGCTCTCAGTCCCAGGCGTCACGAGCGTGAAGCCAAGGAAGTACTGCGAGTTGTTGTCGAACATCAGCAGGCAGACGACGAACGCCGCCACGTAGCCCACGATGCTCAACCCCGACAGCACCCGCCCCTTGTCGCTCGACCGCCCCCTGGTGAACAGGTCGGCAAAAATCACCAGGATAGCGGTGATAGTCACGATCAACTCAGGCAAGATCGTCCAGAGGTCGGTATTCAGTCCGGCGTAATCAATTTGCATAAACGCGGTGCTCCTGTCGGTGCGACCAAATTACGAATTACGAATTACGAATTACGAATTACGAATTACGAATTACCATCGTCCATCGTCTACTTGAAGAACGGCAGCATGTCGGTCAGCGCCATCGCGTTGGGTATGTGGGCGGTGACGGTTTGGAGCAGGACCTGCGTGTTGGGGTGTATCATCTCTAGCAGCGGGCCGGGGAAGACGCCCATCACTATCGCCAGGGCCGCCAGCACACCGAGGGTGGAGGTTTCTATCCAGTCGGCGTCCTTCACCTCTTCATGGCCGTGTCCCGCCTGAGCGAGGGGCGTTAGCTTGCCGAACATCACGCGCTGGAACATCCAGAGCAGGTACCAGGCCGCGAGTATCACCACGAACGTGGTTATGGCCCCCACCACCCAATCGGCGCGGAAGGCCCCTACCATCGTGAGGAACTCGCCCACGAAGCCGCTGAGGCCCGGCAGACCCACCGACCCCATCATCATAATCATGAACAACACGGCGAAACGCGGCATCGGCTTGGTGAGGCCGCCCATGTCCGCTATCTGGCGCGTGTGCAGGCGGTTGTAAATCGCGCCCACGCACAGGAAGAGGCCGCCAGTCAGCACGCCGTGCGACAGCATCACGAAGATAGCGCCGTCGATGCCCTGGGTGGCGTCACCGTAGTTGAGCTGGTTCAGCCACACGCCCGTGAACAGGCCCAGCGTCACGAAGCCCATGTGACTCACCGACGAGTACGCTACCAGCTTTTTCAAGTCGGGCTGCACCAGCGACACCAGCGCGCCGTAGATAATCGCTATCACCGACAGCCCCACCATGACCCAGGCGAACGTGGCGGCACCAGCCGGGGTAATGGGCATGGCGAACCGGATGAAGCCGTAAGCACCCAGCTTGAGCATCACGCCCGCCAGGATGATTGAGCCTGCGGTCGGGGCTTCAACGTGGGCGTCGGGCAGCCAGGTGTGCACCGGCCACATCGGCACCTTCACCGCGAAGGCCGCCGCGAACGCCAGGAAGACCCAGTTCTGGAAATCGCGTGGGTCGTTGGGGCCGACCTGCATGAGAGTCAATATGTCGAGCGTGTTGTGGGCCAAGTACTCCGCGATGATAGCCACCAGCATGAGGAGCGACCCGGCCAGCGTATACAGGAAAAACTTGATGGCCGCGTACACACGGTTGGCCGAACCCCAGATGCCGATGATGAGCGCCATCGGCAGCAGCACCAGTTCCCAGAAGATGTAGAACAGGAAGAAGTCGAGCGACACGAACACGCCCAGCATACCCGTCTGGAGCACCAAGATGGCGATGTAGTACTCTTTCACCCGCTTCTGGATCGGGTTCCACGACACCATGATCGAGATGAGCGTCAGCAGCGTGGTGAGCACCACCAGCAGGATGCTTATGTTGTCAACGCCGAAGTGGTAGCCGATGTTCAGTTCCTGGAGCCAGACGAACTTCTCCTGTAAGTCGAACGAGGCCACGCCACCCTGCGCCGAAGCCGGAGACATCAGGTAGAAGATGAGGGCCACGATGGACAGCCCCAGGTTGACCGCCGTGCCCACCGCCGCGAATTGCCCTATGCGCTTGCCGGGCCGCATGAACAATATCGCCAGCGCCGTAATCAGGGGCAGGTATGTGATTACCGACAGGATCGGGAACCCCATTACGTTGTTTTCCACTAGCTCCTCCGGTTATGAGTTCCGAGTTATGAGTTCCGAGTTCCGAGTGGTTCCAAGCGTACTCGGCACTCGGCACTCGGAACTCGGTACTTTATCTTGGTAGGAATATGACCAGGTACGTTATCAACCCTATCAGCCCGACACCTATCGCCAGGGCGTAGCCTTGCACGAAGCCGGTTTGCAGGCGTTTCAGCCGCCCGCTGCTCCATCGCGTCAGGCCCGCCATGCCGTTCACCGCGCCGTCAACCACCCGCTGGTCGAAGCGCCACAGGAAGTAGGCGAGGCCCTTGCCGCCGTCTACGACCACCCGGTGGTAAAGCTCATCGAAGTACCAGCGGTTGAGCAGGGCGTTGTACAGCCCCGACACGTTGCGTTGCAGCGCCTCCGATATGCCGCTGGGCCTGAAGTACATCAGCCAGGCGAAGAATATACCTGATAGGGCCACCAGCGTCGAAATAAGCATGATAAGCATCGTCGGGCCGGTGAAGCCGGGCGTGATGTGCACCCCGCGCTCCATCGCGGGTGCGAACACAGGCTCTATGAAATGGTGGAACAGGCCCGCGTCGGGGGGCACTCCCACGAAGCCGATAAGCGCCGCCGGTATCGCCAGTATGACCAGCGGTGCGGCCATCAGCGGTCTCGACTCGTGCGGGTGTACGTCCTTCGGCACGTTGTCCGCGCCGTGGAACACCTTGAACACCAGCCGGAACATGTAGAAAGCTGTCAGGAAGCTGCCCGCGATGAGCAGCGCGCCCACCACGAAGTTACCCCGCAGGATAGAATTGCCTATAATCTCGTCTTTCGACCAGAAGCCCGCCAGCGGTATCACACCGGCGTTGGCGGCCGCTCCTATCAGGAACGTCCAGTAGGTTATCTTCATCTTGCCCGCTAGCTGGCCCATCTTGCGAATGTCCTGTTCGCCGTGCATGCCGTGGATTACCGAGCCGGAGCCGAGGAAGAGCAGGCCCTTGAAGAAGGCGTGCGTCATCAGGTGGAAGATGGCCGTGGCCCACGCCCCAACGCCCAGCGCCACGAACATGTAGCCTAACTGAGAAACCGTGGAGTAGGCCACCACGCGCTTGATGTCGTTGTTGGCGATGGCTATCGTGGCTCCCAGCACCGCCGTAGTCGCGCCCACTATAGCCACCACCAGCAGGGCTTCGGGAGACAGCGAAAAGATCGGGTTGAGGCGCGCCACCATGTAGATACCCGCCGTGACCATCGTGGCCGCGTGTATGAGGGCGCTCACCGGCGTGGGGCCTTCCATAGCGTCGGGCAACCAGACGTGCAGCGGGAACTGCGCCGACTTACCCATCGCGCCCATGAACAGGAGCAGCGAGATGATGGTGGCGTTGCCCAGAATCATCGGGTCGTGCTCGATAGCCTGGAACACGTCGGTGTACTTGAGGCCGGGCGTATGGTTGAAGAAGTTGGTGAAGATGAGCAGTATGCCGAGCGCGAAGCCGAAGTCGCCTATGCGGTTGACGATGAAGGCTTTCTTGGCGGCGTCGCTGGCTGACTTCTTTTGGTACCAGAAACCGATCAGTAAGTATGAGGAGAGGCCCACCGCTTCCCAGCCGAAGAAGAGCAGCAGGAAGTTGTTGGACATGACCAGCATCAACATGCTGAAGACGAAGAGCGGCAAATATGCGAAGAAGCGGGCGAAGTCGGGATCGTCGGCCATGTACTCCAGCGAGTAGATGTGCACCAGCAAGCCGACCGACAGCACCACCATCAGCATGATAGCCGTGAGGGGGTCTACCAGGAACGACACATCCACCCTGAAGTCGCCGGAGGGTATCCAGGTGTAGAGGTTGTACTGGAAAGGCGCGGCGTGCGGGTCGGCTTGGTGCCGCATGGCTATGTCGATGAACGCCACGACCGCCGCCAGGAACGACAGACCTACCAGGCCCACCGCGATAGGTCCGGCGGTCTTGCCCAAGCGTCTGCCGAACAGCCCGTTGATGATGAAGCCCAACAACGGCAGCGCGGGAATAATCCAGATGTAATTGAGGATAAACGGCTCCGGCAGCGTGTGCGCCGCACCCTCCGCCGCCTCCTCAGCCAGCGCCGCTATCGTAAATAGGCCCTGAAGAAAATGCATTCCCTTCCCCCTTGGGTAATTACTAATTACGAATTACGAATTACGGGTACTATTGAGACTCTGTTGACTTTATTATGGAGGTTAGTAATTTCAGTATTTCCTCGTTGTGTTCTAGGATTTGGGCCAGGTCTACAGAAGCTAGTCGTGAATGCTGTAGGAGTCGAATTCAGTACCTTGTCTCTCTAGCTTCCTTTCGGGCGATCGATAACTTTGAGATAAAATCGTTCCTGCTCTGTCCTGCCAGAGCCTCCTCTACATTCGCTCCAATGCTTGTGCCACTGCGCAGTAACTGCTTTGCTATTACGTATTCGTGCTGATTCCTCAACTCACAGTACAGTTCGATTATCTCCAATGCGAAATCAAAACTCTTCTGCTGTACGATGTTGTTTCGCATCTTAGGAGAATACCGGGTAATGGCACCCAATTCGTAATTCGTAATTACTCCTTCATTATGTCTATATCGGTGGTATCGACCGTCGGCTTCTGGCGGACCAGGGCGATGATGATTGCCAGGCCCACGGCGGCTTCGGCGGCGGCTACCGTCACCACGAAGACCACGAAGTTCTGGCCTGCCATCGAGTTTAGCTGCACGCCGAAGGCTATCAGCGACAGGTTCACCGCGTTCATCATCAGTTCCGCCGACATGAATATCACCAGGATGTTGCGGCGGGTGAGCACGCCTATCATGCCTATGCTGAACAGCAGGGCGCTTATCAACAGGAAGAACGTCAGCGGTACCCCGGTTGTCTGTGATACGGTAGACATTATCTGCTACTCCAAAGCACGATTATTTGCGCGGCCCGGCCTGGTCGTCCGGTTCCATCTCGACGCCCGACGTGGTGCCCTCACCTTCGCCGCTGGGTTGCTGCACGAGCGGGTATTCGATGTCGTCGTTATAGATGTCAGTGATGTGACCCCGGCCCAACGCGGGCAGCAACTTCTTCTCTACCTGATCTCCCTGCGGCGAGTTGGCTACGGAGCGACGGCCTATGGATATACCCAGCGAAGGCATTATCTCCTCCACCTCCAGCGGCTCTTCCTTGCGGGCCAGCACGATGGCCCCAAGCACCGCCAGCAGCAGGATGAGAGAGGCTACTTCAAATGGGAAAAGGAACTGGGTGTAAAGCGTCTGCCCCAGCGCCTGCACGTTGCCACCCACCGCCAGCACCTGCTCCTGGCTCCATATGATGGTCTGGTTGCCGATTACGTCCCCTATGTTGGCCTCGCTCGGCACCCGGCTGAAGAGGATGACGGCGCTCAACTCCAGCGCCAGGATGATGCCCACGGGCCAGGCCGCTATCACTTGCGCCGTGTGCACGCCACCCAGCTTAGGCCCTTCCCGCAGGTTCAGGAGCATGACCACGAACAGGAACAGCACCAGGATCGCGCCGGTGTAGACCAGCACTTGCAGCACGGCCAGGAACTCGGCCCCCAGCATCACGTACATGATCGCAAGCTGGAAGAAGGTCACCACCAGCCACAGCGCCGAGTGCACGGCATCGCGCCGCGTGATCATCATTATGGAGGCGATCACCGCCAGCCCGGCCACCGGGAAGAACACCATCTGCCCTAGCGTTAACGGTATGTCTATCCCGAATACTTGCATCGCTAACAGTTCCCTCCTGGTTCTGAAACGTGAAACGTGAAACGTGATGCGTCGCGCCACTATTCATTTCACGTTTGGTACTCGCCACGTCCTACAGGGCCAAACTCCCCCTTGTCATCCTGAGCGCAGCGAAGGATCAGTTGCCCGTTCTTGACTCTCGCTTTTGCCGTGCCAATGTTCCTTTCACCAACACTATCCTGAATATTGAGGACTCTCGCTTACCCACCTGATCCTTCGCTACGCTCAGGATGACAAAGGGGGAGTTTGGCCCTGCAAGCCCAACAGCTTCAAATTCACGTACCATATACCACAGGCCGCATCACGTTTCACGTTTCACGTTTCAGACTGCCCGGTTTCCAGCCGGTTCTTCTCGTCGGAATACGCGGCGGCTCCCTGCCCGGCCTTCTCGGTGGTGGCGGGGCGGCCTAGCTGGGTGGGGCGGGTGGTGGCCCCGATGGGGGTGCCCGCGCCCGCGCCCGTGATGTCGTTGATACCGGCGAGACCGGCCTCACGCGCCTGCTTGTCGAGGCGTACGTTCAGCTCGGCCATGTAGGTCTTGCCCAGGTTCAGCAGCTTCTCTTTCTCGTAGATGGTCGCGCCCCGGTTGTCGGTCGCCATCTCGAAGTGGTGGCTCATTACGATAGCCTCCACGGGGCAGACCTCCACGCACAGGCCGCAGTACAGGCAGCGCGTCTCGTTGATCTCGTAGTAGTAGGAGATCTTCTTGGAGCGCGGCTCTAGCGGATCGATACCCTTGAGGTAGTAGTGCTCGAACGGGTGCCACTCGTCGCGATGGTCGGCATCCGGCTGCTCGTCCTCCACCACGCCAATCGTGATGCAGTCCACCGGGCAGACCTGGGGGCAAAGCCCGCAGCCCACGCACTTCTCGCGCCCCGTCTCCGGGTGAGGCAGCAACCCAACGGCCCCACGGAACCGAGGCGAAAGCTCCCGCATCGCGTCGGGGTATTCCACCGTCACCGTCGGCCTGAAGAACTGCCGCAGCGTGACGAAGAACCCGCCGACCTGGTTTACTAAGTCTCCCATTGTGTCTCCTCTAGTTCCGAGTTCCGAGTACCGAGTTCCGAGTGGTTCTAAGCTCACTCGGAACTCGGTACTCGGTACTTATGACTCTATCGGTCTTGCGTCGCCCTCGATGGTGCCGCGTGCGCCGTGGACGTTGCGCACCAGTATAACCTGGCGATCCACCAGCACGGGGCGCTCAGCCTTGCCGAACCAGCTACGTCCTGCCATGCGCGACACCCCAAGCAAGGCCAGCACGCCGAGCACGACCTGGATTGCCGCAATGATCCACCAGCCCCACCAACGAGCCGCGTACTCTTCGACGCTGATGCCCGGCGGGAAGATGATGAGCTTGAGTACCGAGATGATAAGGATGTTCGCCAGGGCCGCGGGCAGGAACACCTTCCAGCACAGGCCCATAAGCTGGTCGTAGCGGAAGCGCGGCAGGGTCCAGCGCAGCCAGTAGTACATAAATATGAACGCCGCTATCTTGAGCACCAGCCAGTGCAGCCCCGAACCGAGCAGGCCGCTGATGAACGGCAGGTCAATCGCGGGGGCCACTCCAATAGCGGGCTGGTCGAACCAGGCGGCGAACGGCGAGGTAAATCCGCCCAGGAAGGCCACCGAGGTGATGGCCGACACCGTGAGCATGCCTATGTACTCGCCCAGGAAGTAAAGGCCAAAGCGGATGCCGCTGTACTCGGTGTGATAACCGCCCACTAGCTCCGACTCGGCTTCGGGTAGGTCGAAAGGCGTGCGGTTGGTCTCGGCTATTGCCGAAGTGAGAAAGATAAAGAAGGCCACGGGTTGCAGCAGGATGAACCATATGCCGGGCTGAGTCGGATTGTGGAACAGAGGGTGTTGCGCGGAGGTGATGCCCACCAGGTCGAGCGTGCCCGACATGATGAACACGCCGACGAGCGAGATGCCCAGCGTGATTTCGTAGCTGATTACCTGGGACGAAGAGCGCAGGCCGCCCAGCAGCGAGTACTTACTGTTGGAGGACCAGCCGCCCATGATGAGGCCGTACACGCCGAGGGAAGACATCGCCAGGATGAGCAGGGCACCCACGTTCACTTGCGCGATGGGCCAGCCTACCTGCTGGTCGAACAGGCCGATATAGCCCGGCTGGTCCCGGCTCGGACCCCAGGGTATCACCGACAGCGCGCCCAGCGCCGCGAATGTAGCCACTACGGGGCCGAGGAAGAACACGATCTTGTCGGCCTTAGTAGGCACCGTGTTCTCCTTGACGAGCATCTTGAGCAGGTCGGCAAAGCTTTGCAGCAAGCCGATTGGTCCCGCCCTGTTTGGCCCCTGCCGCGCCTGCATGTGGGCCGCCACCTTGCGCTCGAAGTACACAAGGAAGGCGACGAGCACCATGCCCACGTTCACGATGACGAAGGCCAGTATAGCTCTGAGCAATATCAACCAGAATTCCATATCGTCCCCTCTAGAAGCAAGAAGTACGAGTTATCGAGTCAAGAGCACTTCCTGCTCAGATCGGCTGTATCCTTGTATCGAGCACGTTGGCCGTAGCCACGGGCTGGAACTCGCGCATGCTGTCCATTGTACGGTTGGGGGCGGGCTGCACTCGTAACGCCACCGCCTTGCGGCCCCCCGTGGTGTCGCTGGCTATCTGGTGCCGCCACTGCCGCACGGTCGTATTGGTACCGTACTGCTCCAACGTGAAAGCCAGGAAAGCACGACCCTGCGGTATCCGGTCGTACACGAGCGCCACCGCGTTGATAGGCTCGCCGCCGTCTATGCCATCAGCCGTGACCAGCACCGGCATCTCGTCCACGATGCCGAGCGGCCCCGCGTCAGCCGTGTTGATGTGCAGGCGGGGGGTCGGCTCGACGCGGCTCAAGCCGTAGCTATGGCGGCTCAACGTGCCCGTCCTGAAGGGGAAGAGGCTGAACCCAACGGTTGCAAGGAGCGCACCCCCGGCGGCTTGCGTCTCGGCCTCTGCCGTACTATGCGAGCCTGCGACAGTGCCCTGCTGCCGCTCCGTCCACATCTTCGCCTTGCCGCTTGAGGTGGCAAATCCGTCAGTGTAGAGCACGGGCGTGCCGGGGCTTAACCGGTCGGTGCAGGGCCACATGAGGCTCTTCACCTTTAGCTGCTTGTACGACACGGCGGCGGGCATCGGTATAGCGTCGTCTATGAACTCTGTCATGTCGAGGCGCGAGTAGCTCATACCGGCGTACTGCGGCAGCACTTTGGTAATCTCGGCAAAGACGTTCAGTGGGTCGGTGCCGGGCATCGGAACGCCCAGTCGCTCGCCTATGCCGCTGATGATCGTCAGGTCCGGCTTGCTCACGCCCACAGGCTCGATGGACTGGCGAACGCGCTGCACCCGGCGCTCGGCGTTGGTGAATGTGCCTTCCTTCTCCGCGTAGGAGGAGGCGGGCAGTATCACGTCGGCAAGCTCGCCGGTCTCGTTCATAAAGATGTCCTGCACCACCAGGAAGTCGAGTTTCTCCAGGGCGGCACGCACGCGGGCGCTGTCCCATTCCTCCACCGTGAGCACCGGGTTGGAGCCGACCACCCACATCGCCTTGATATCACCGGTGTCGGCGGCGTTGAGCATGCCCAGCAGGTCCAGGCCGGGTTCTGAGGGCACTTCAGGGGCCTTGCGGTCCATGTTGGCCGTCCAAAGCTCCTCCATGATGCGGGCGTTGTCCGCGTTCACCGGGCGGTAGCCGGGGAAGTAGCCGGGTTGCGCGCCCATGTCGTTCGCGCCAAGGCAGTTGGTGTCGGCCACCAGGGGGTTCACGCCAGCGCCCTCGCGCCCGATATTACCGGTAGCCAGCGCCAGGTTGGTGAGGGCCGCCACGGCACGCGGGGTAATCGTATACGAACCGTCAGCCGGGAAGACAATCGTGGAGGGCGGGAAGCCGCGCTCCGGCTTGTTTACCACGTAATTGACCTGCCCGCTGCCGTTGCTGCTGGCGTCGGCTGTGGTGCTGCCATTGCGCTCGCCACTCGCCACGTCGCCGCCCGCCGCCAGCATCATCAGGGGCAGATTGCTGGGGTGGGTGCGGCTCTCCAGCGGCTCGGGGCCGGTCTCCAGGCCGCCCGTCGCGTACAGGTAAGCGGCGGCCCGGATGTCGTTGGCGGGCACACCCGTGGCGCTGCTTACCGCCTCCAACTCGAAGCTAGTACCGCCGAGGCCTTCCACGTAAGCAGCTACATTATCAGCTTTGGCTTCAATAGCTGCCTGGTCTATCAGCCCGGCATCGAGGATCACGCGAGCGATACCGTTGACCAGCAGCTCCTCGGTGCCCGCGTGTGGGGCCAGCCAGAGGGTAGACCAATCGCACATCTTCGTCCAGCGAGGGTTTATTACAATTAGCTTCTTACCCATGAGGCGGACCATGCGCTGTAGCTGGTAGGCGTACACGGGGTGCGTCTCATAGATGCTGTCGCCAATCGTGATTACACAGCCCGCCTTCTGTCGCGTGTCGAGGAAGTTGTTGGTCGGTGCGGCGTACCCCAGCATCTCCCGGAGCACTTCCAGGGCGGGGGCTTCGTGGCTGCGGCCATCATAGTCCACGTTGTTGGTGCCCAGGCCCAGGCGGGCCACCTTCTGCAACGCGTAGTTCTCTTCGTTAGTGATCTTGGGGGAGGCGATTACGCCAAGCTGCCCCTTGTGCTCGTTCAGGCGCGAGGCCACGTAATCCAGCGCCTCGTCCCACGTCGCCATCACCAGCTTACCGTCGCGGCGGATGAGCGGAGTGCTCAGGCGGCTGTTGGAGTTGATGTAGTCCTGACCGAAGCGGCCCTTGACGCAGGTGCGGCCGTCGTTTAGGCCCAGCGCGTCGTCGGAGCGCACTTCCCAGATCTGGTTGCGGGTAGAGCCTAGCTTTATCGTGCAGCCCACCGAGCAGGAGTTGCAGGTCGTCTCGGTCTTACGCTGCCACCAGTGGTGCTCCAGCGTCATCCTGCCGTTGTAGAGGCGACTGGAGAGGGCACCCACCGGGCATAGCTCCACGCACTGCCCGCAGGATACGCAGGGCGTCTCAAGCAGCGATTTGCCGAACGGCGCGTCAATCAGCGACTCCAGGCCGCGCTCCACAATCGCCAGCGCGGTGGCACCAATAACCTCATCGCACTCGCGCACGCACCGCCCGCACATCACGCAGCGGTCGCGGTCGATGTCAATCGCCGGGGAGAGTCGTTCGGCGGGACGTACCACCTTGGGGCGGCGGGTGTCGTTGCCGGTCACGCCGTACTCGTAGCCATAGTCTTGCAGGCGGCAGTCGCCATTAGCCTCGCAGATGGGGCAGTCAACGGGGTGGTCGGTGTCCAGCGCCTCCATAATCATGTTGCGCTGCTGCCAGATGCGCTCGTTGATGGTGCGCACTTCCATGCCGTCGGTCACGGGCGTGGAGCAGGAGGTAACAAGATCGAAGCCCCTGCGCCCCGACACCTCGACCACGCACATGCGGCAAGCGCCATACGCCCGTAAGCCCGGTATGTAGCAGAAGTTGGGGATCTCCTGGCCGACCATGCGGCAGGCGTCCCACACGTATGTGTTAGCGGGCACCTTCACCGGCACCCCATCTATTATGACCGTTACGTCCTTGGCGTCTGCCATTAGCCGCTCCTCGAATCTAGCGTTAGGTCAGCCAGTTATCTATCTGCAATCCTGTAATACGTCTGAAATGTGCTTCATTATTTGTTATCACTACCAGGCCGTGCACCAGGGCTGTGGCACCAATAAGTATGTCAGCGTCACCTATCAATGCTCCACGGCGATGCAGATTGGCATAAATATCCGCAGCACGTCTGATGATTTCTTCTGTTAGAGGTAGAACCACGTGCTGATCGCAAAACCGCTCGAAAAACCTGAGCCTTGTGCTTGCTCCTCTGGCCCTGAGACCTTTCAGTATCTCGTACTGTGTGATAGCAGATATCTGGAACTGGCTACTAGCCTGTCTATAGCTCTCTGCTCTTGAGGTCACTTTGGGGTCAGCACGCATCAAGTAAGAAACAGTATCAGTATCCAGCAGGACCTCTGGTACGATCATGCCTCGGGGTTGCTCCGCCAGTTACTCCTATCCAGCATAATCTTCTCTATCTCGTCGATTTCTTCCTCCGACAGTCCTGCGTATACATTCCGAAGCAGTTCCAGAGGATCATCTGAGTCCTCGACTTCCGGGACCGATAAGATGGTTAGCCTCACATGTTGCCCCTCGGTTACGGAGTCCGTAACTGGAGATAGGGGACGGAACACTCCAGCCTCATAAACAGCTTCCACTACATGTACTGCCTCAGTTGTTTGCTCCATATTGCCACCTCCCTTACCACACGGTAAGCGACAGGGCTTAGGTTAGCGCCTCACCGCCGCTCCCTGTGTGTTAGCCGGGGCCGAACCCGCGCCATTACCATTACCCTTGGTGTACTGGTTGCCGTAGGGGATGGCGCTCAACTGCTGGCGGTAACGCTCCCCGATGCGGGCAGGCAAGAACCGTTCCTCCACGGTGATTGCGTGGATGGGGCAGGTGCCGGTGCGGCAGTGCTTCTGGTTGATGTGCTCCTCGAACTCTTCCAGGAAGTAGCGCAGGCCACCCAGGAGCGGTAACGGTGCCGTCTGGCCCAGCCCACACAGCGACATCTCTACAACATGATCGCTCCACTTCAGCATGATGGGAATGTCGTTAGGTCCGCCGCCACCTAGAGCTATGCGGTCCACCATGTGCAGCAGGTTCTTGGTCCCGATGCGGCACGGCACGCACTTGCCGCACGACTGGTAGCGGTTGAACCGGCCAAAGTAGCGGCTCATGTCCACGATGCAGGTACGGTCGTCGTACACCACGTAACCGCCGGAACCCATCGTGCCGCCGTACTTGTCGAGCGAGTCGAAGTCCATAATCAGGTCAAGATGCTCGTCGGGTAAGCAGCCGCCGGACGGACCGCCCGTCTGTATCGCCTTGAAGGGACGCCCTTCGAGGCAGCCGCCTCCGCACACCTCCACAAGCTCGCGCATGGTGCGGCCCAACGGTAGCTCGTACACGCCAATCGTGTTGATGGAACCCATTAGCGTGAACAGCTTGGTGCCCTTGCTCTTCTCCGTGCCAATGGCGGAGAACCACTGCGGCCCGTTCACCACGATATGGGGCACGCAGCTAATCGTTTCGGTGTTGTTCACCACGGTGGGCAGGTTGAACAGGCCCGCCTCTACCGACCGGGGCGGCTTGGTGCGGGGCATAGCGCGCTTGCCCTCGATGCCGAACATGAGGGCCGAAGCCTCGCCGGAGATGTACGCGCCACCACCCATCTGCACGTCCATGTGACACGAGAAGCCGGACCCCATGATGTTTTCGCCAAGCAGCCCGGCAGCGTACGCCTGCTGGACAGCTATCTTGGTGCGGTGAATAGCCAGAGGGTACTCGTCGCCCACGTAGATGTAGGCCCAGGGTGTGCCCACCGCGTAAGCCTGGATGATGAGGCCCTCGACTATCTGGTGCGGGTCGCCTTCATGCAGGGTGCGGTCCTTGAACACGTTAGGCTCGCCCTCGTGCGAGTTGCAAATGACGTATTTGGGTGCTTTGCGGGCCTTGCGGCCACCCTGCCACTTGGTGCCGGTAGGGAAGCCCGCGCCTCCGCGACCCCTCAGCCCCGAGTCCGAAATCATCTGGATCAGGTCGTCGGCGCTCATGCCGGACAGCACACGCTTCAGGGCTTCGTAGCCGCCGCGAGCTATGTAGTCGTCAATAGACTCCGGGTCGATGTAACCGAGGTTGCGGCCCACCACGCGCTGCTGGAGCTTCCAGAAATCAAGCTCCTTGGCGACCGGTATGCCGCGCACCCCTAGTTCCGCCCCGTCCCACTCCTCGGTGCCGTAGATGCACACCGCCAGATCGGGGCGCAGGTCGTTCAACTCGAGCACGCTGTGGAGCAGGTCTTCTACCTTGTCGGCGGTAATATGAGCGTACGAGATGCGGGGCATACCCGGCATGATAATGTCCACCTGCGGCTCCAGGTAGTGAGTGCCCATCGGCCCCGCGCGGCGCACTATCGCCTTCACCTCGTTGGCCGCAAGCCACCGCCGAATCTCCTCGAACGTGGCGACCACCCCATGCGCTACTGAGGACGACCCCCACGGCACGATAATCACCGGCACCTCAGCCTGTGCCATCGTAGCCTGCCACCGTCGCCGCGCCGCCTGCTGCCGAGCCTCAAACTGCTCCCGCGTAACCTGCGTGCGCTGCCTGACGTTTATAGGGTAATAATGTGCTACTTCGCTCATAATCACTCCGTATCTGAAACGTGGTTCTGAAACGTGAAACGTGAAACGTGATGCGGTTAGTGGACCCTGGTTCTACATGAGCCGAGATGGTGCTTATTGTACCATCACGTTTCACGTTTCACGTTTCACGTTTCAGAACCACATTTTACGCTTCAGAACTCCCGCTTGGCCCACCTGTGCCGGGCGTGGGTGGCATGTTCTGTATGGCTTCCTCTACGCCTGGAAGGGGTGAGGTGTTGGAGGCGGCGCTGCCTACGCCTGCGGGCATGAACTGTGCCACCTCGTAGCCCTGGTATAACTCGTCCGCTGTGGGGCCGAAGCCGTGGTTGTCGTCGTAGTGGGGCAGGTGCCTGCCGGTCAGGTTGTCGCCTACAGGCGTTTCGTCGCCCGCTTCGTACCACTGCGTTAGGATGGCGTCCATCTTTTCCGGGGTGACGTGCGTGTAGAAAGTGCCCTCTATGTCTACCAGGGGTCCCAGGTCGCACGCGCCCAAGCAGATGGACTGCGGCTCGAAGGTAAAGAAGCCGTCCGCGCTGGTGTCGCCGGGGCCTACGTCGAGGCGGTTCTCTATGGCCTCGCGAATCTGCCCCGCGCCGCGCACGTAGCAGCTTGTGCCCTCGCACGACATGATGACGTGTCCAGCGCGCGGCGTGTACCGGAAGAACGAGTAGAAGGTAATCACGCCATATACTTCGGCGGCGGTCAGCCCTAGCTCCACCGCCATCTGCTCGGCGGCGTCCTGCGTGATGTAGCCGAACTTGACCTGCATCTCCTGCAACACCGGGATCATCGCCTCGACCGGATCGACATGCTTGTATCGCTCGATGATGGCGCTGATCTGCTCCGGCGGGAGGGCACGGGTAGGACTAATCGCGGTGCTGTCAGCCAGCGGCTGGATAGGCGCGCGGTCCTCGTAAGGAGCCAGGTCGCCGCTACGCACGCTACTGAGGTCCTGCCCAATGTGCCCAGGCTTGTCCTGCTGGCTAGGGTCGTTGTACCCGGTAACGTCCCTCTCCTCGCTGGGCCTCTTCGAGCCGGTCAATTCGTATGCATCTTTCGGTACGCCGCCCTGGTCGTCGTTCATCTACTACCCCTCCCCTGCGGGGAATTACGAATTACGAATTACTAATTACTAATTGGAGAGAAACCTGTAATTCGTAATTCGTAATTCGTAATTCTCTCTAGCGGTCTACTTCCCCTACTACGATGTCAATCGAGCCGATATTGGCTACCACGTCGGCTACCATCGCGCCTTCGGACATGATTGGCAGCACTTGCAGGTTCACGAAAGAGGCGGCGCGGGAGCGGGCGCGGTAAGGGTGGTTCTCGGCGTTGGACACGATGTACCAGCCTAGCTCGCCCTTGGGCGACTCCACCGCCGAATAGTACTCGCCTACCGGGGGCCGGAAGCCGTGGATTACCAGCACGAAGTGGCGCTGCATCGCCTCGATGGAGGTCATCGTCTCTTCCTTGCTGGGGAGCGCCACACGTATGTCCTGGGTCATTACCGGGCCGCCTGGTAGCTGGTCCATTGCCTGCCGGATGAGCTTCACGCTCTGGCGCATCTCTTCCATGCGCACCAGGAAGCGGTCGTACACGTCGCCGTGTGTGCCGATGGGCACCTCGAAGTCGAGGCGGTCGTATGCGGCATAGGGGCGGGCCTTGCGCACGTCGTAGGCCACACCGGAGCCGCGCAACGTTGGACCGGTCGCGCCCCACTGGATCGCGTCTTCCGCCGACATGACGCCCACGCCCTTCACGCGGCGCAGGAAGATCGGGTTCTCGGCCAGCAGCGTGTCGTACTCCTTCAGCCGCTGGGGCATGATCTTACAGAACTCGGCTACCTTGTCCAGCAGGCCAGGCGGTATATCCTTGGGGAAGCCGCCCACGCGTTGCGCGTTCAACGTCAGGCGAGCGCCGGTCTGGGCCTCCAATATGTCGAGGATAAGTTCCCGCTCGCGCATGGCGTACAGGAAGACCGTGATGGCCCCGAGGTCCATGACGTGCGTGCCCAGCCACAGCAGGTGAGAGGCTATGCGCTGTAACTCCGAGAACATGACACGCAGGTAAAGTGCTCGCTCAGGCACCTCTATACCCATCATCTCCTCGACCGTCTGCACGAAGGCCAGGTTGCTGGTGAAGGCCGCCACGTAGTCCATGCGGTCGGTCCAGGGCACGAACTGGTTGTACATGCGGTACTCGCCCAGCTTTTCGATGCCCCGGTGCAGGTAGCCGAGGTCGGGTATGCACTTCTGCACCACCTCGCCGTCAAGCTCCAGCAGCACGCGCAACACGCCATGCGTCGAAGGGTGCTGCGGCCCCAGGTTGAGCGACATCTTCTCGGTCTCGCCGTACGCCGACTCCTCGTTCGTCAGCGGCCCGATACCCGTAATAACCATCGCCTGGTTTACGTCCGTCCCGTCCGTCTTCTGCCCCGTCATCGGGTCGAGTTCGCGGTCCAGGTCTCGTTCTTCAATAGCCATAATCCCCTCCGGGGAATTACGAATTACTAATTACGAATTACGGGCACTCTCTTGTAATTCGTAATTACTAATTCGTAATTCACGAAGTGTAAGTTCCGTAGCCGGCCAGCGGGTAGTCTTTGCGGAGTGGGAAGCCTTCCCAGTCTTCGGGGAGGAGGATGCGGCGCAGGTCGGGGTGGCCCTCAAATACGACCCCGAACATATCGTAGCACTCTCGCTCCTCCCAGTTGGCGGCCTTCCACACGGGAGTGAGCGTCGGGCACGGCTCGCCGTCGGCCACACCCACTTTGACCCGCAGCATGTGGTTCTGGCTCATGCTATAGAGGTGCGACACCACGTCGAACCGCTTGGGGCGGGCGGGATAGTCCACAGCCGTCAGGTCGGTGAGGAAGTCGAATTCCAGGCCCGGAGTGTCGCGCAGGAAGCGGCAAGCCTCCACATAGTGCTCCTTGTGCAGCCGTATCGTCACCTGGTCGCGGAATGAGCCAACCGACTCTATAGCCTCCGGCATACTCTGCCGCAACGCCATCACCGCCACGTTCTGCTCCGGGTCCACCCCCTCCGGCGGCCCAACGTATTTCCCTCTGAACGGCACGTAATCAGCCATAGAACCTCCTGGTTCTGAAACGTGAAACGTGAAACGTGATGCGGCTTGTGATACTTGGTCCTACGCGAGCCGCGATGGTGCTTAATGTACCATCACGTTTCACGTTTCACGTTTCAGCTAAGCTTTCTTCTTCGCCGGGGCGGGAGTGGTGCGGGCGATTGTGCGGGCCTGCACCTTCTCCTGTAGCTTAAGCACGCCGTAAAAGATTGCTTCGGGGTTGGGCGGGCAGCCGGGGATGTAGATGTCTACCGGCACTACCTCGTCGATGCCCTGCACCACCGCGTAGGTGGGGAAGGGGCCGCCCGAGGAGGCGCAGTTGCCCACCGCGATGCACCACTTCGGCTCGGCCATCTGGTCCCACACGGTGCGCATGACCGGGGCGAACTTCTTGGTCACCGTGCCGCACACCATCATCACGTCGCTCTGGCGGGGCGAGAAGCGGTACAGCATGCCG
Organism: Chloroflexia bacterium; assembly: GCA_036388595.1. GTDB lineage: Bacteria > Chloroflexota > Chloroflexia > QHBQ01 > JADMIH01 > JADMIH01. Next base: position 18,110 of record DASVRN010000025.1, on the reverse strand, counting down.
AAGCGCTCGAGCATGTCGAACCGTGAGATGCCCACAGCCATCATCTCGATAGCGCAGCAGGCCGTGCCCAGGATGAGGGGCCACATCGAGTACCTGTGCGCCCAGTTGAACAGGAAGTCGGCGGTCGTCGTGACCACGCTGGGGCGAAATCTGTTTACTAAGAGACCCAATCGAGTGCTCCTTTTCTCCAGGCGTATACGTACGCCACAAGCAGGAGAGCTATAAATAGGACCATTTCAATGAACCCGTACCAGCCTATCGCGTTGAAGGCCACGGCCCACGGGTAGAAGAACACGGCTTCTATATCGAATATCACGAAGAGCATGGCGATGACGTAGTAGCGGACGGTGTAACGCTGCTGGGCCTCACCAATGGGGGGCATACCCGACTCGTAGGCGACGCCCTTGATCGGGTTGGGGTTGTTGGGGCGGAAGAGCATGGGGATGAACATCATGCTCACGGCCAGGCCGATAATTAGCTGGAAGAAGATGAGGATAATCAGCCAGTTCGCCTGGTTGTCCCGTATGGCGGTCTGGGTCACCGCCTGGGCTGTGGGGGTAGCTTGAGCCAACACATCCAAGAACACCATACCTTCTCCTCCTGGCCTCCACATCCGCTTCCGCGTCCGTTGCGCTGCTCTATTGTAATTTATATCACAATCTGGTCTACCCGGCAAGGTGTCCGTGCATAAAGATTTTGAGCAAAATCAGCCGGGCTACCAGAGTGGCACGTAGGAGCATATTCGACGCGCCGCGAATATCTGCAAGGTTCGGGCCAACGTACCCTGTTGCTGTAGCCCTGGCCCGCTATCATGATATATGTTTATAAAGAGAACGGAAGTTGTGTAATGGCAGCCTCGTGTTAGATTAGCGCCCTCCCGTCTTCGCGTGCATCAAGGATCTGCTGCAAGTGTACTCCATAAGGGATCGAGCCGTTGCATGATACCACCAAAGTAGAGGAAGCCGTCGAGTTGCTCCAGCATAAAGCCTCCCCCAGGCGGCGGAGTGGAGCAAAGCGTCTGAGGAAGCTTAAAGACCCAGCCGCCTGCCCTCAGCTACTTCAGGCGCTAGAGAAGGAAGTACAGGACCCGCGAACCTGGGAGACCCAGTACCAGATGATCATGGCTTTAGGTGAGTGTGGCTGCACGGATGCACTCTCTTACCTTGAACAGCTTGCCAGGCAATCTTTTGAGGCAACTATGATCTACGTTGCCCTGGGTGACGCTATAGTACGGCTAGGTCGAGCGTACAAGGATGATGCGGACCCGGTTTTACGGTTGACGGCAACGAACAACGATATGCTCGTTGATGGGGCCTTTCGCGCCGTTGCCATGCTCCGCCTGCGGCTAAATGAGGCTGCGATCTACAAAATTATCAAGTATGTTTCCCAGCGGAGCCTCAATGACCCACTCAGGTTCTGGGTGGCTGCGGCCGCGGCCGGGTGGAGTGGCGTGGAAGTAGCGAAGTTCCTGGACGACTGTAGCAGGAGTCCGCGGAACGACGTCAGAGAGGCCGCGATAGCTTCTCAGCAGCAGAAATACCTGAAGTGGGACCCGCTCTAGCATGCCAGGTGTTAGCCCGGTCTGCTGCGGCTAAATACTGTGCTAAGGAAGGAAAGTCAGCAAACACCGATACATAAGGTGGCAGCCGACGCCCCGCGATTGAAATCGGGGGCTACACCTTGCGAAGTCCCACAAGGGGACTCCTCTACCCCTCTACCCTCTCTACCCTCTCTACTCTTGCTTCTCTATCAAGAGTGGACCTCTTGCATATGGGCAGTCCCGTAGGGACTTCGCAGAGTGTAGCCCCCGATTTCAATCGCGGGGCGTCGGCTGCCACCATAAGTGTCTCCCCACATGCATGTAGCCCTATTGGTTGACTTTCCTTCCTTAGCACAGTACTAAATCCAGTAAAGCCCCCGGTTGTCCCAGGTCACTCGCCGCTGCCGATCATGTCAAGAACCCTGGCGCGGACCATCGCTACGGAAACATCCAGGCTCCCTAACACCGCCGCGACCTTATCGTCCCCTTCTCGCAGCAAGCCGAGCAGAATGTGCTCCGACCCCACAGTTTCGTGCCCGAGACGCGTAGCCTCATTTACGGCAAGCCTGAGGGCGCGAGTAGCGGACGACGTGAGGGTAATTCCGGTGGCCTCCTGAGTCTCCCCCTTGCCCGCGACTGCCGCCACGACCGCGAGTACCCGGTCTGGTGCGAGGTCCATTTGCTTGAGCACGTGTGGCAGGACACCCTCTTCATCTAGAAGCAGCGCCAGCAGCAGATGCTCAGTCCCGACATAGCCATGTTGCAGGCGTTGGGATTCGGCAGTCGCGAGCCGCAGCACATCCCACGCTCCACGCGAGAAGCGGGAGAAGTGAGAAAGGTCCGCGTCTGCTTTTGCAGAGCCGCCAGGTTGGTCAACGTCCCACGTTAATACGTCGTCACTATCACCGTAATAGATGTGTATCTGGCTTTCGCCAGCTTCACCTCCGGCGGCGAGGCGGCTGGCATCGGGCTGCACAAGCAGCGACTCAAGTACCTCCGCGCGCAGCGTGTCGGGGTGCACCCCGAACCTGGAGAGCAGAGCGGTGACCGCGCTTTCACCCAACCGCAAGATGCCCAGCAACAACAACTCGCTACCAATCTCGACACGCCCCAATTTGCGGCTCAAATCGGCGGTCAACCGGACGGCTTGCCTGGTTTGAGGCGTAAACTCGATTTCGCCTGTAACCTCTTGTTCGCCCTTGCCTGCGATAGACTCTAAGGCGTCCCTGGTTTGCACTAGCTCCAGGCCAAGGCGGTTGAGGATAGACCGGGTACTATTCAGGCCGAGCAGGGCAAGAAACACGTGCTCCACGCCTACATAGTTGTGGCTTAGACGCCGGGCCTCCTCCTGGGCGATACGTAGCACCGCCCGCGCTTGACGGTCGAATGCGACTCCTACGCTGTGCGGAGGGTGCTGAGAAGCGGTCCGCGCTGTTTCGGCACGGGATACATCCGCCGGGGCGCTAGAGTAGCCCGATGAAACCCTGAGCACCTCGATAACTTGGGCGCGCACCTTCTCCAGGGATACACCGAGGCTCTCCAACACACCCGCGGCTACACCCTCTCCCTCTCTGACCACTCCCAAGAGCAGGTGCTCGGTGCCAATGTAGTGGTGGTTGAGGCGGCGGGCTTCGTCCACGGCAAGCTCTATTACCCGCTTGGCTCGTGGGGTAAGGCCGATCTCCCTCATCACCATGCGGTCTCCTCGACCAATGATGAACTCCACCGCCGAGCGCACCCTGTGCAACTCTATGCCCAGGTTCCGCAGCACTTGCGCGGCCACACCGTCACCTTCTCGCACCAGCCCCAGCAGGATGTGCTCGGTGCCTATGTAGTGGTGGTTGAACCGCTCGGCTTCTTCCTGGGACAGTTGCAGGACCTTGCGTGCCCGTTCTGTGAACTTGTCAAAGCGCGGCCCCTGAGGTTGGCCGAGGTCCAGATCGCCCGACGAAGCCTGGACGGCGTCATACGCGCGTACTGCAAGTTCCTCAAGAGAGAACCCGAGCTCGCTCAGTACTTGCAGCGCAAGCCCTTCTACCCTCAAGACGCCAAGCAGCAGGTGCTCGGTGCCAATATAGTGGTGGCCGAGGCCGAACGCGGTCTCTACGGCGTTTCCGATGGCCCGCTTGGCTTCGGGTGCGAGGCCCATCTCACCCGTGGGTGCGGCTTCTCCGGTGCCAACGAGACCAACGATTTTGGCGAGTACGTCAGCAAGCTCTACTCCAGCCTTGTTCAGCACGCGAGCGGCAGCGCCGTCCGGCAAGCTGAGGATGCCCAGTAGGAGGTGCTCGGTGCCTATGGATGAGTGATTGAGGTGTTGGGCTTGTGCCTGGGCGAGATGTAGCACGTTGAGGGCGCGCTCGGTGAACTTATCGAACCTGTCGTGCGGCTCCCTCCGAAATGGGTTCCTTGGCATGCTGCCCCTCCTTTGAGGTGGCTTCGGTCGCGCTGCCGCCGTCCTGTATAGCAGTAGCGCCTACCGAGGGATGCGCGCCATCCGCACTCCCGTTAGCGGGGCTACCTGTCTGCTCCACGCGGTCCACCAGCATCTGACCGCGCCCTCGCAGCTCCGATAGCTCCAGTTCCATACGCCTGGTGCGGTACAGCACTTCCTCGGTGATGCGGCGGCCCGCGGCCATGAGGTCGGCCAACAGCCCGATCAGCCATATCTGGAAGCCAAACACCAGCGCGATGAGGGTGACCACGGTGGTGGGGGCGTGTCGGTCGAACGTCTGGCGGAAATTCCAACCTTCCTGGAAGAAGTAGTGGTACAGGATTTTCGACACGCCAAAAGCGGCTATACCCAGCAATATCAGGCCGATGTAGAAGAAGACCTTCAGCGGCTCGTAAAGAGCATATATTCGCACGATGGTCGCGCCCGACCGCTTCACGTAGTCGAAGACGCCGCGCACCAGCCTCGACGGGCGGGTAACCTTGTTGGTGCGCACGGGCACGCTGGTGATCTTGATGTTCTTCTTGCCCGCCTGCACAATCGTTTCGAGCGTGTAGGTGTACTTGGTGATAACCGTAATGCGCAGGGCGGCCTCGCGGGAGAGGGCGCGGAAGCCGCTGGGGGCGTCGGGCACGGCGGTACCGGAGGCCTGGCGCACTACCCAGCTACCCATCACCTGCAACACCTTCTTGACGGGCGAAAAGTGCTCTATCTGGCGCACCTGGCGGTCGCCTATGACCATGTCAGCCTCGCCGCGCAGGATGGGGCCAAGCAGGTCGGGGATCATCTGGTTGGGGTACTGGTTGTCGCCGTCGGTGTTGACGATTATGTCGGCACCCAGGCGGAGGCAGGCGTCAAGGCCGGTCTGGAATGCCGCCGCCAAGCCCTTGTTGCCGTTGTGCCGCACGACGTGGTGCACCCCCAGGCTGTGGGCCACCTCCACCGTGCGGTCGGTCGAGCCGTCGTCAATTACGAGCGTCTCTATTACGTCCACGCCGGGGATCGACCTGGGGATGTCGCGTATCACCTCAGGTAGGGTAGCCTCTTCGTTCAGGCAGGGTATCTGGACAATGACCTTCATGGGGACTTCACTCCACTTCGGCAGGCATTGTACCCCCATACAGATGCAGGGGTCAACTTTGGCGGCTGGTGTCGCGCCTATCCCTATTGTAAACGAAGCAGGTTGCGGTGGGGCGCATAAGGCACACAAGCATTTATAATGTAGCCACTCAATCCCTGAGTACGAACAAGCGACAAGAGACACTCCGAACAAGCGCCCTGGCAGAACAGCGCGGCCAAAGCCCCACCCTGTCATCCTGAGCGCAGCGAAGGATCTCAGATGTTGCCTATATTCCAGTGCCGAACTTCTAGCACTCTCGTCGCCCTATTCAACATGGTCCCTACTCACCTTTTTGAGATCCTTCGCTGCGCTCAGGATGACAGGGTGGGGCTTTGGCTCTGCGCATTCAACATTATGGATGCACGATAACGCGCAACACGTCTGAGGTGATGATGCGAACGGGATACGCACGACCGAGCAAATGGCGCACCCTCCTGCTGCTGGCGCTGGCGGAACTGCTCGGCATGGCGGTGTGGTTCTCGGCGTCGGCGGTGGTGCCCGCCCTGGCAACCGAATGGCACCTGGACGACTGGGGCCGGGCGTTGCTCACCATTTCGGTGCAGGGCGGCTTCGTGATGGGGGCTTTCGGCTCGGCGGTGCTGAACCTATCCGACCGGGTATTGACGCGCTGGCTGTTCGCCGTATCGGCCTGGCTGGCGGCCATATCGACCGCGCTAATCCCACTGACTGCCAGCAGCCTGGACCTGGCCCTGGTGTTCCGCTTCCTGACCGGCCTGCTCCTGGCTGGCGTCTACCCTGTGGGCATGAAGATCATGGCTACCTGGACGCGAGAGGACCGGGGCCTCGGTATAGGGCTGCTGGTGGGTGCGCTCACGCTCGGCTCGGCGGCCCCACACCTCATCAACGCCTTCGGGGGCGCGGGCGACTGGAAGGTGGTGCTGTACGGGGCGGCTGCGCTGGCCGCGCTCGGTGGGCTGATAGCGGCCTTGTTCGTTGACGAAGGGCCGTACAGGACCGTCTCGCCTCCCTTCAACTGGCGGTACGTGGGCCAGATACTGCGGCAGCGAGAGGTAGTGCTGGCGAACGTGGGCTACCTCGGGCACATGTGGGAGCTATACGCCATGTGGGCCTGGGTGCCGGTCTTTCTGCTCGCCAGCTTCAGGGCGGCTGGCGTGGGTTCGGAGTGGGCCAGCCTCTCGGCCTTTGCGGTAATCGGCATCGGGGGCCTGAGCAGCCTGCTTGCCGGGAAGATGGCCGACCGGATTGGCCGCACCACCATCACCACCGCCTCCTTGTTGGTAAGCGGGGCGTGTGCCCTGCTGGTGGGCCTGTTCTACGGTGGCAACCCTATCTGGCTGGTGCTGATATGCCTCGTCTGGGGCTTCGCGGTGATCGCTGACTCGGCGCAGTTTTCGGCCTGCGTCAGCGAGCTATCCGAGCGGGAATACATCGGCACGGCGCTGGCCCTGCAAACTAGCCTGGGCTTCCTGCTCACCACCATCACCATCCGCCTCATCCCCTCGCTGGAGCAGTGGCTGGGCTGGCAATGGGCGTTCGCCTTCCTGGCGATTGGCCCGGCGGTGGGCATCTGGGCGATGAGCGCGCTCAGGCGGCTACCGGCGGCCCGGCGACTGGCGGGAGGCAGGGGCTAGCCTTCGGCCAGGGCGGTGTCGAACTCCATTATGGAGACGGTTCGACCTTCGTAATACTCGCTTTCCAAGTACCGCCACCCCAGATTCTCGTAAAACACTCGCGCTCCACCGGTATAAAGATAAAGCTTCTCAATCCCCATCTCAGCAGCCTCGTACACGACGTGGCGCATAAGAGCGCTGCCCACTCCCTGCCCGCGCCGTTCCGGCTTGACGTACACCCCGGCCACCCACGGTGATAGGTCCGGCCGGGTGCTCATATCGTTGTCCACCAACGTTGCCGAGCCGAGGAGTTCCTCACCTTCGAGGGCTACATAGGTGGTGGGCACGCGGTCGCGGTTGGTGCGCTGCCGCAAACCTTCCGCCCACGACTCCACTGTGCCGCCAGGGTCGTGATGGCCCCACTCGTCCCAGTGCCAGCGGGCGATTGTGTCTACCAGGTCAAGATGGTCAGCAATGCTTTCAACGCGCATGTGCTTGCCTCTAACAATTAGCCGCACCAGAGCAGGGACATCCTTCCGGCTGTATCAGAGTAGGATTGTAGAATACTGCTCCCCCTGTCATCCTGAACGCTGTGAAGGATCTCAAAAAGCTGACTAAAGATGCTGTGGAACGTCCGGCACCAGGACCGGGAAGGTTCCTCATTGCGGTAAGAGTCGCATCTGAGATCCTTCACTGCGTTCAGGATGACAGGAGGGAACATAGTCGCCGCGATAGCAGAATAGGGTGTTGGCGCAGCCCTATGCGTGCTACCTCCCGTTGTACTTCTGCTTGTACTGGTAGGTACCCAATTGCGACAGGAGCACGTCATACGGCGGCTGGTTCTCCGGGTGATACTCCATCACCGCCCGCTCGAAGTACTGCACCAGGTACGTCTTGCCGTTGAGGGGGCTTACCTCCACAAACTCCTCCGATATCGGGAAGCCTTGCAGGGCCACCCCGCCGTGCGAGCGCCAGTACTCCACGAACTTGCCCCCGACCGCCTTGCCCGTCTCCGGGAAGCGCACCACCTGCCCGACACTGGAGGCTTGTTGGTTGGGCGCGCCGTTGGGGTATTTCTTCCTGTACTGGTATGTGCCCAGTTGAGACAATAACACGTTGTATGGAGGCTGGTTCTCCGGGTGGTATTCCAGCACGGCCCGCTCGAAGTACTGCACGGTGTAGGGCTTGCCGTTCAACTCCGACACTTCGCCTATAACCTCAGAAATGGGATAGCCTATCTGGGCCAGGCCACCGTTCCTGTTCCAGTAGTCGAGGAAGATGCCGGTCACCGTCTTGCCGGTCTCGGGGAACTTGTAGCTGCCGGTGCCGGGTACCGGCTCCACAGGTACGGGCGTCGGCGTGGGGAGGGGCTGCATGCCGGTCATGGTCGCCAGGCTCGCTACTATGGCCCTCGTCACGTCGGCTGCCATCTCCACGTCCATGTGGTCCCAGGTGTCGCAGCAAATCACGCTGTGATAGTAGGGGTTGGGGTCGCCGTTGAAGACGTTCTCGGCCACCGTCACGGCCGGGTAATTACTGGCCCAGAAGGAAGCATGGTCGCTGCGATCGGTCGCGTCGTCGGTATAGACGTTGGGCACCAGGTCGAGGTCGAACGCGTCGATGTTGGACACCAGCAGGTCGGCAATAGCCTGCGAATCGGGACGCACCCCAGCATGTATCTCCACGTCCCTGACGCCGTTGCCATCGTAAGCTATCATGTCGGCATTGATCACGCCCCGTATGTCTTCACCCCTGGAGTTGGCTTCCGAAGCGTACCTTCTGCTGCCGCACAGCCCGCTCTCTTCGCCGGTGAAGGCCACAAAGCGCACGGTGTAGTCGAACTTATACTTGCTGAATACCCTGGCGGCCAGCATCACGGCAGAGGTGCCGCTGGCGTTGTCGTCGGCGCCGGGGGCCTTCATGGTGTCCGGGGCCGTGCTGTCGAGATGGCCGCCGAATATGTAGATGCGGCCCGGCTCCTTGCTGCCTGGTATCTCGCCTATCACGTTGCGTCCGTTGATAGTAGCGCAACCAAAAGGCCCGCCCGACCAGGCGTGGTAGCTGCTGACGAGGCCCAGCGCCTGGAAATACTCGTAGACGTACTGCTCGGAGAGCGCGCCATGCTCGGAGGGGGTGTAGCGGGTCTGGAAGGCGACTTCCTTGCCGCCGACCGTCGCGGGCAAGGCCCCACTCAGCCGCTTTACAAGGTCCAGCAACTCGTCGTTCGACACCTGTCCGACCACCGACTGCACCAATTGAGCCTGGGTCTGCTGGCTCGCACGCAGGCTGACGACATGGGAGGCCAGTCCCGAATTACCGTTGAAAGTGCCCAACAAGATAGGCACAGCAAGGAAGAATAAAGCGCCGAAACGCTGCTTCAAATGCATTATTCGCTCCTGACTACGCAAAAAGGAGATTTGGAAAACAGAGGATTGGGGACTTTTGCACGCGGTAACCCATTATACCATCTGAAGACTGTGGACAATGGGCTGAAGACGGATATGGGGACCATCTTCCACTCTGTCATTCTGAACGCAGTGAAGAATCTCGTCCTACAGCACCCAAATACCACCTTTCTTTAGGTCAGTATCCCCTGAAGAGAAAGGGGGAATACCTTTATGAGGGACGAGATTCTTCACTGCGTTCAGAATGACAAGGAGGGGCTTCGGTCCTAATATTCAGCATTTGCACAGCCGCTGTACTCACTGCTCATCGTCCGCGCTCCCCTCGGAACAGAACTTGCACAGTAAGCATTATCCCTTCCCTTCACGATAGACAGGAGAACATACAAGAGTGAAATCAAGAATGCTATTGGGCCTCGCCCTGTCCGGCCTCATCCTTTTGAGTGCATGCGACCAGGAACCTGCAACGCCCACCCCTACGGCGACCATCCCGGCTACAGGTGCCGAGACGCCTGCTGCCACTCAGCCTACGCCAGCAACGGAGCCGACCACCGCACCCACCACCGCGCCGGCTGAGGAACCAACGCAGGCTCCAAGCCCCATTGTGGAGCCGTCACCCACAACGCAAGCCGCGCCTGACGGGCCGCTGGAACTCGCGCCCGCGACGGTGGAGACTAACGACACGACCCGGCAGGGTGCCCTGGAACAGGAGCGTAGCATCAACCTACCACCGGGCTTCCATATCAAGGTGTACGCTGCGGGGCTGTCCGGCGTGCGGTGGCTCGGGTTGTCACCGGAAGGGGTGGTGTACGCGACCGTGAGGCGCGACGGCCAGGTGGTGACGCTGCCGGACGTTAACAAAGATGGAGTGGCCGATGAGGTCAAGGTGTTTGCGGACAACCTCCCCGGCGTGCATGGCATCGAGTTCCAGGACGGCGCGGTGTACGTGGCTACCGAGACCGAGATTATCCGCCTGCAAGACGGCGACCGCGACGGTGTGGCTGACGACCGCCAGGTGCTTGCTAGCGACCTCCCCTCCGGCGGCGGACACTCGACACGGACCCTCGCCTTCGGAACCGACGGGCAACTGTACGTGTCGGCAGGCTCATCGTGCAACGTGTGCGTGGAAGACGACCCGAAGCGCGCGGCCATCCTCCGCTACTCGGCTGAGGGACAGTTCGAGAAGGTGTACGCCAAAGGTCTGCGCAACGCGGTGGGCCTGGAGTTCCACCCCAGCACCGGAGAGCTTTGGGCCACCAACAACGGGCGCGACAGCCTGGGTGACGACGTGCCGCCGGAGACGATCTACAACGTGAAAGAGGACACCGACTACGGCTGGCCCTACTGCTACGGCGAGCGCATACCCGACAAGAGTCAGAACCCACCCGCGGGTTACTGCGAAAAGACCGGGGTGCCCGCCGTGCAAATGCAAGCTCACTCCGCGCCCCTGGGCTTTGCCTTCTACACGGGCGAAAGCTTCCCCGAGCAGTTCCGGGGCGACATGTTCGTGGCCTTCCACGGTAGCTGGAACCGCACCGTGCCCACAGGCTACAAGATCGTGCGCATCCAGATGAAGGACGGCCAACCCGACACCTCGGCAGGCGACCAGATGGTGCAGGACTTCGCCACCGGCTGGTTCCTGGGTGAGGACGCCTTTGGCCGCCCCGTGGACGTGATGACCGCCCCCGACGGCTCCCTACTCGTCACCGACGACGCCGCCAACGTGATCTACAGCATCTACTACGCCGAGAACGCCGGACCATAGAGAAACGGAAACGCCAAGACGCAAAGACGCCAAGTACGCGCCAAGGTTAAGGAGTGTTATTCAAGAACGAGAGGAGCAGGGTACGACATCACGTACCCTGCTCCTCTTTGTACTCTCCAGGCCTCTAATCTCTTGGCGCGTCCTCTGCGTCTTGGCGTCTTGGCGTTTCCGTTCCTCCTGTTACTAAATAGCAAACGCTACAATTGTGGCGAGTTGCCTATGGGTTCAGGAGCTTGAAGGAGTCGAAGAAGTCGCGGATGGCAGCAACCTCGGTAGTGTCATCGGGGGCGATGGCGAAGACGGTGTAGACTCGCTGCTGGGCCGCGTACACCCGCCAGATGCGGTAGTTGCCGTTGCTGTCGCGCAGGCGGTACTCTTTGCCTGGGTAAGCACCCAGGGTAATGTCCTGCTCCGACAGCACCTCCCCTTCCGACCTGGCCGTCGCGAAGGCCCGGCTGAGGCTCCCCTCGTTTACGGGCGCGGTTAGGTCCGTTTCGCCCGCGAGGTACTTCACGCCGTACGTTACTTCACCCCGTTTGGCACCTAGTGTGGTCTTGCCGCTGCTATCGTAGCTCCAATCTGGAGTGCGTGGCATCAGCACTGAGAAGTTGCCGGGCACGTCAATATACTCGAACCAATCGCTACGCGCCGCTTCGAGTCCGAAAGCATCGAGTGCGCCCTCACGTTCTAGCAGTGTAGCGCCCTCAGGCAGCTTGAACTCGAAGTAACCGGGTTGCACCTGGTTCGCATCGAGCAGTTCGTCGCGCTCAATCATTATGGTGCTCGTAAACACCTCCATAGTGTCGCCTTGCCCCGCTGGGACCTGCGTAACCGTTTCGACGCGCCTGTGCTGCCCGGTCTCACTATCTATCCAGTAAGTCATAGTCATCGTGGGGCGTGCGGACTGGTCCAGACCCTCCGTACGTGCGGGCCACATGGGGTTGCTGGTAATTATCTTGACCACGGGTCGGTCATCTAGCACGGTGCTCTCGATCACCCGCGCACTGGGATAGGTCTCTTGCAGGTCTGCCAGGGCATCAGGATTTGGCCCATACTTGCTTAGATAGACCGTATTGTACTTGTACTTGAGGACCACGTTGGCGGCAGGGCGAACATCCTCCGCGCCCGTGACATGAACATAAAGAGAGTCATCAGTCAGCCACACTTCACGAGGCGTGGCACTCAGCCCATGTATGCCGGCATCGACAGGCATATCTGTCCCAACGTTCCGCGAGGCAGTAGCATGCATGAGCAGGTGATTATCACCATTGGCAAACCACACATCTCTGGACACGTTTTCGGGGCGCCCTAGCAACCCGTCTGCACCCGGTGCGTTGTGCTCAGTGATCACGATGTGGCGCACCTTGCCTGGCGGCACGAAGTTGGCTATAGCGTCACCGGAGGTGCCAGGCGTTGAGCCAGTGGGAGCCTTCGCCCTGGCAATTGCCTCCTGAAGCCGAGCATCGCCCATCGCCCCAGCCATAGCGGCTTGTATAGTGCCCTCGGCGTCAATTACGTAGGTCGTCGGTATGGACCCCACGCCATACGGTATCGACTCAGTGCCATCTACATACAGAAAAGGCCAGTCATAGCTTTTGTCGCGCAGGAATTCCGCAAGGGAGTCCCTAGTATCGCGAGGACCCATTGAGACAGTGACCAGTTGTACGCTCGGGTCTGTGACGGCTACCTGTTGCAGATCGGTTAGCAGAGTGCGGCAGGGTGGGCACCAGGTGCCCCAGAAAGTCAGCACTATCACGCTGCCCCGGTACCGCGAAAGTGAAACGGTCTCGCCCGTGCGAACATCTGTGGCGGCGAAATCGTACGCGGGGCGGCCTATCCCAAGTGTAATATGCCCCATACCTTCGGCCGTAAGAGTTGCGATGGCCCCTTGCTCGCTCGCCGCCACTTCCGGCGAAGCCAGGTTCCCCAGCACCGGAAGTCCAACCGGCCCGCGCCCCGGCAGTCCACTCCAGAACAGCGCCAGCCCCAGCACAAGGCCCGCTGCCAGCATAACACCCACTCCACTTCGTGCTATCCGCGACCAACCGGACCGGGAGCGAACCCGCACACGGACCTGCGACCCGGCGGCCAGCGTGGAGATCTCCCGTACGGTTTCTTGTGTCACGGGGTTGGGACTCACCGCCGCGTCACTAAGCGCCTTGCGCAGGCTGGATAGCGCGGCATGCGCGTCGGGTGTGTGCACCGGCATGCCGAGCAAGCCGCTCACCTCGATAGCACCCTTGCGCATCGCATCAATTTGAGCCTGGCATTCGGCACAGCTTTCCAGGTGGGCCTTCAACTCGGACGCTACCCCACCTGCCAGTTCGCCGTCCAGATAGGCCCGTAGCCTACCTTCATCGTGCATGGTATCTTTGATAAGTCCTGTCATTTGACTGTCCTTTCCAGCAATACCTGCCCCGGTTGCTCCGCCTCGTCTCCCGAGCCGTATGCCTCCCGAAAAGCCTTCTCAGCCCGCACCAGCAGCGTGCCAATCGAGCCAGGGACCACCTCCAGCGCCTCGGCGCACTCGGCGTAAGACAGGCCCGCGTAACGCAACAGCAATAGCCTGCCCTGGCGCTCGGGTAGGGCGGCCAGCACCTCCCGCACGCGCCTGTTCTCCTCGGCTCGTAGCACTTCCACCGCAGGGTCGGGGTGCTCGGCGTGGCTGGTCGCGCGTTCCCGGCGCTCCACCAGTTCGGCGCGCTGCCTGCTACGATCTTCGCCTTTGAGCGAGTTGTAGCCACGGTTGAGGGCCACGCGGCACAGCCAGGCAAGCAGGTTGCTGCCCTGGTACGACCTGGGTGGGTTGCGGTAAAGCTCCAGGAACGTATCCTGGGCGAGGTCTTCGGCCCACTCGCGCACGCGTACCAAACCGTAGAGCACCCGGTACACCCCGGCGTGGTGCCGCAGGAAGAGGGCCTCAAAAGCGAGGTCGTCACCCTGTAGCATGCGGTCCAGCAGTACGCTATCCGAGTCGGTCATCGCCCCTTCTCTCGTGTGATGGGTCTAGCCCCGTCTACCCTGTTAACACCACCGCGTGGGGCTTTGTGACACATCACTGCCACACAAAAAAATGAGTCCAACCTTACATAAGACGTAGGCTGGACCTGGCGGCTGTAACCACTCGCGCGGAGGGATTTTCACATTATTGCAGCAGCCTTTACGCGCATGGTAAAATACTAGCAGAGGGCACAAGAGTTGCACAGCCCCAGGTGAAACATACCTTAGAATTCGAGGGATGAGGATAGAGAGTAGAGAAGGGTAGAGGCAGATGCATCAGAATGCCCCCGTATTGGTGTTGAACCAGAATTTCGAGCCGCTGAACGTGTGTAACGCCCGGCGCGCGCTGGTGCTCGTGCTGTGCGGCAAGGCGGAGGTGCTGGAGCTGAACCACCAGATCGTGCACACCCCCAGCATGAGCATCCACTGCCCCTCGGTCATTCGCCTGTCGCACATCATTCGCCGTCCGCAGCCCCGCGCCCGCCTCAGCCGCCGCGAGATTTTCATCCGCGACAACTACACCTGCCAGTATTGCGGCGTGCGCACCCGCGACCTCACGCTGGACCACGTTATCCCGCGCAGCAAGGGCGGCCCTCACACCTGGGAGAACCTGGTGAGCGCCTGCAAGAACTGCAACCACCGCAAGGGCGGCAAGACGATAGCCGAAGCCCGCATGCCCCTGGCGCGCGCTCCCAAGGAACCTAAGGCCAACGTCTACCACATGATCTACCGCTACATGGAGAACGGCCCGCTCGACGAGTGGCTGCTATACCTACCCGGCATGCAGAAATACCAGCAGTACTCCGCCAGCCACTAGGCTGAAGCCGGTTGAGCTTCAGCCACGCCCCCACACGTCATCTACGTGCGGGGGTTTTGCTTTTCCTTTATATTTATGGGACAAAAACACGTAACTCGTAACTCGTAACGCATAACCTGTAATTCGTAATTCGTAATTCGTAATTACCCAAGGGGAGGGCCTGATGCTGGACATCAGATTGATACGAGAGGAGCCGGACAAGGTACGTCAGGCTCTTACCAACCGCAACGAAGACCGGTCAGTCGTGGACCACGTGTTGGAGCTTGACGAAAGACGGCGCGCCATACTGGTGAACAAGGAGCAACTACAGGCCCGGCGCAACGAGCTATCCAAGCAGGTGCCTAAGACCAAAGACGCCGACGAGCGCAACAGGCTTATCGAGGAGTCGAAGGGTATAGGCCCGCGCATCTCGGAACTCGAACGCGAGACGGACGCGGTGGAAGCGGAGTTGCGCGACGTGGTGCTTGGTATCCCCAACGTGCCTGGGCCGCATACTCCCCTTGGCAGGGGCGAAGAAGACAACGTGGTGGTGCGCTCCTGGGGCGAGCCAAAGCAGTTCGACTTCGAGATAAAGGACCACATGGACATCGGCCTGAACCTGGGCCTGGTGGACTTCGAGCGGGCAGCGAAGATAAGCGGCTCGCGCTTCTATGTGCTCACCGGGCTGGGCGCTCGGCTGGAGCGCGCCATCTTCAACTTCATGCTCGACCTGCATACTACCGAGCACGGCTACACCGAGATAATGCCCCCCGTGCTGGTGAACGAGGCGAGCATGACCGGCACCGGGCAGCTACCCAAGTTCGCGGAGGACATGTACAAGCTCTCGGACGACGACCTTTACCTGATCCCCACAGCCGAGGTGCCGGTCACCAACCTGCACCGCGAGGAGATACTCGACGCCAACCAACTACCCATCTACTACACGGCATACACCCCATGCTTCCGGCGCGAGGCGGGGTCGTCAGGGCGGGACGTGCGCGGGGTAATCCGGGTGCACCAGTTCAATAAGGTGGAGATGGTGAAGTTCACCACCCCTGAGACGAGCTACGAGGAGCTTGAGAGCCTCACCGCCAACGCCGAAGAAGTGCTGCAACGGCTCAATCTGCCCTACCGGGTGGTGTCGCTGTGCACCGGCGACCTGGGCTTTAGCTCGGCCCAGACCTACGACCTAGAGGTGTGGCTGGCCGGGCAGAGCACGTACCGAGAGATATCGTCGTGCAGCAACTTCGAGGACTTCCAGGCCCGCCGCGCCAACATCCGCTACCGCCCGGACGCCGAAGCCCGCCCGCGTTTTGCGCACACGCTGAACGGCTCCGGCCTGGCTGTGGGCCGCACGTGGGCCGCTATCCTCGAATACAACCAGCAGGGAGACGGCTCAGTCATCATCCCCGGCGTGCTGCGCCCCTACATGGGCGGCCTCGAAGTCATCCGCCCCAGGTGCGCCGACGCCGAGTAGCTGATGTAACTGCGTAGGGTAGTTAATCTGTAGGGGCACGGTGCAGCCCTGGAGGATAAATGGAGAACTCGTGGAACACTGCTCTGTGGATGCAGTTCGGTGCGGCCATAGATGTACTGGAAAAGGCCATGCTGGCCTGCCCCGACTCGCTTTGGCGGCAGCGCCTATGGAACGTCCGGTCGGACGGCTCCGTACCGCCGGAGTTTGCCGAGTTCTGGTACCAAACATACCATACGCTCTTCTGGCTGGACCTGTATCTCTCCGGCTCCAGGGAGGAGGAATTTGCTCCCCCGGCTCCCTTCACCTGGGTTGAGCTTGACTTCCCGTGGGTGGTGCCTGCTCAGCCCTACACCAGGGAAGAACTGCGCACCTATCTCGCAACTACCCGTCAGAAATGCCACGCCACGTTAACCGCGCTGACGAACGAGCAGGCGCGCCGGGTCGTTGAGTACCCCTGGGCCGCGGGAAAGTCAGTCAGCTACTTTGAGCTACAGCTGTACAACATGCGGCACGTCCAGGAACACGCGGCCCAACTGAGCCTCTTTCTCGGACAGAACGGCGTCCCGGACGAGGCGCTTGAAGCGGTGGCACGAGCGAAGGGCGACGCTGCGAGCTAAACTATGAAACAGGAAACTGAGATTCAACATGCAAATGAAACAACTGGGTAGAATAGTAGCTACCCTCGGTATAACAGCATTGCTCCTCGCGGCGGGCTGTGGCGATGGTGCAGGTACAACGCCCGCCGTCGCCCCTACTGCTACGTTGGGGGCGGAAGCAGCCCCCAAGATCGCCATGCCTGTCATCGCAGTGACCGACCTTGTGGTGGGCCGCAATCGCTTCGTGTTCGGCCTGGCCGATGAGACCACGGGGCAGCCCATAAACGACACGCCCCAGGTGACCATACAGTTCTTCAGGGTGCACCCAGACGGTACGGCCACCAAGATGAGCGACGCCAACGTGGTGGCGCACGGGGAGAACCTGCCCGCGTTCCTCTTCGTAGCCCAGGCCGACTTCCCGGAAGCGGGCGATTGGGGCGCGCTGCTCACCATCCAGCGGGAGGGGCAAAAAGCCTACCAGAGCAGGCTCGAGTTCAAGGTGGTGGCCGACAGCGCCGTGCCAATGGTAGGCGAGGTGCCACCCCTCAGCCAGAACCAAACGATCAAGGACGACCCTACCCTCGACTACATCTGCTCGGCCCAGCCCCACGACGACATGCACAACATGACCATCGCGGACGCCGCCAAGTCGGGCAAGCCCACGCTCATCCTGTTCGCCGCGCCCGGCTTCTGCCCCAGTTTCACCTGCGGCCCCAACCTGGAAATCGCCCAGGCGCTGGAGGAGAAGTACCGCGACAAGGTCAACTTCATCCACATAGAGACCCCCAACACCATCCAGGACCACAGGCATACGCTGCCCGTCGAACCCACCCACCGCCAGAACCCCGGCCATTACGGCATCCTCCTACCCGACACGCAGACGATGGAGGAGTGGGGCCTGCAAAGCGAACCCTGGATATTCCTGCTCGACAGCCAGGGCAAAGTAGCCTCCCGCTTCGAGGGCGGCCTTACGCTGGACGAGGTTGAGCCGGAGTTGGCGAAACTCGTGCCCTGAAACGTGGCTCTGAAACGTGAAACGTGAAACGTGATGGGGCTGGTGTTTCTTGGTCCGCGAATGCGAATCTGTCTCTTACCCAGCATCCTGCCCCCCGTGTCATCCTGAGCGTAGCGAAGGATCAGTGGCCCGTTCTTGACTCTCACTATTGGAGCACATGGTTCCTCTTACGACCGTAATCCTGTACGTTGAGAACTCTTATCTACCCACCTGATCCTTCGCTACGCTCAGGATGACAGGGTGGAGTAGGGTTCTATAAATAAACGGAGGCGGCTCATGTTAGTTGAGCCGCCCCCATTTATTTGCTGCACTTTATTACTCTTACCGCATCACGTTTCACGTTTCACGTTTCAGA
>DASVRN010000024.1:0-11856 GCA_036388595.1 Chloroflexia bacterium | reverse complement strand
TCCTGCATGATGGCGTTGGCGATGAGCATGGTAGCGCCTATGGCAACAGGGACCCGGTCATGCAAGTAAATAAGAGGAGGAGCCTAACAAACAGGCTCCTCCTCTTATTTAGTGTTGTTAGTTTAGTGCAGTATGAGCACTGCTATGGCTTGGCCTACCTTCTGGCAGGTGTCTGGCAGTTGGGGAAGAAAGCGTTAGCGGCTATCTTCGCCATCTGTCCACGAGTGGTGTTCTCGTTGTACCTGAAGCATGGTGCTCCTGTCTCGGGACACCTGGATGCCTCTCCATAGCCGGAGATGATGCCGCGTGTAGCCAGCCTCTCGATGAACACCCAGAAGGGGCTGTCTGTCGGTACGTCCGTGAACGTCTGCTGATCTTCGGGTACCGCCTCATCAAAGTCTGCCGCTATGGACACGATCTTGGAGATCTGCCCCCTTGTGGCTGGGTTGTTGGGGCGGAAGTAAGGTCTGTCCTCTGCGTCGCAGGGCTCAGTCACACCAGGACCTCCGCACGGGTAACCCGCTATGGCTCCTGTTTGTGCCAGCCTCTCCACGAACTCGTAGAAGGGAGAACCAGGAGGTACATCAGCAAACTGCTGCTGTTCAGGAGCGGGAGTGTCATCTAGCCCTGCTGAGTTGGCGATGATCTTGGACAACTGCCCACGTGTGACGTTAGCACCTGGCCTGTAGTACGGATCATCGTTGGCGTTGCATGCTTCACCAGGTCCTCCGCACGGGTAACCTGAGACGATGCCTCTGCACGCTAGGCACCTGATGAAGGTGTAGAAGGTCTGGTCGGCGGGTACGTCTGCGAACTGGATCGGGCAGGCTGTCGCACTGGCTGTAGCGATAGCAGTAGCACTTGCCGAGGTGGTAGTGTTGGTGGGCAGCGGCGTGATAGTGCCCGTAGCCGTCCGGGTAGATGTGCCGGTCTGCGTTGCCGTGCGTGTGCTGCTGGCGCTAGCAGTGGAGGTGCTGGTGGTAGTGCTGGTGGAAGTGCCTGTGGAGGTGCTGGTGGTAGTGCGGGTCGCAGTACGTGTGGACGTTTGCGTAGCGGTACTCGTGCTGGTAGGCGTTTCGGTGGATGTACTCGTCCGAGTAGCAGTCCCGGTCGAGGTGCTTGTTGTTGTAGGTGTAGGCGTGTCGGCGCACGCTTGGGCCCCAACGTCCCTCATGTTCACGGTATTGTCCGCGAAGCTATTACCCTGGACAGAGGCGCAGACTACGGGAGAGTTACCCCGGCCAAAGTACTGGTCTGCAAGGTTGCTCTGGTCGCCGTCTGTGGAGGTGTTGGCAGCGTACGGGGTGTGTCCCGACTGCCGCTGCACTCCTACATCGTTGCTCTCAAGGGTGTTGTTCAGCACCTGCATGTTCAACCCCTCTACTACGATGCCGAACCCATCGCTGGTGGAAGGCTGCTGGTACCCCTTGACTGTATTATCGCGCACGATGACACCCGTGGGTATATCTACGTTGTTGTTGCCAGGTACGTACCCGCGCCTGTACACCGATATACCTGCCAGGTCCCGCACCTCGGCGCCTGGGAGCGTAGTCCGAGTCACTGCGTTGTCGGAGACAACGATGCTACCGTCACCCGTAGCAGCACCTGTACCATTCGGCAACTTGATCTCTATGCCGAAGCGGCCATTGTCCTTCAGGGTGTTGTTGCTGATTAGGTTGGGACCTGCACCGGAGGTGAGGCCGATGGCTGCGATGCCGCTGTCACCGTTATTCTCTACAGTGTTGCCGGTGATGGTGACACCTGAAGCTGTGCCGTCCTGCAACTCGATGCCGCAGCAGTTGTTGTTCTTGACGATGTTGTTGGTGATGGTGATGTCTTGCTTGAAGCCGTTCCAGATGACCAGGCCACGAGACCTGTTAAGTTGAACTTCGGAGTTAGTGATCGTGACATCTGAGACAGGACCGTTCATGTACAAGCCACCGCCATTTACAGCGTTGGTGGTGTTGTTGCTGAACAGGTGCACGCTATCCACGGTGAAGTTGTCGTTGGTGAGAGCGCCATAGATGCCTGAGTTGGAGGCGTAGTTCTGTACCCTCAGGTTCTTGATCGTCACACCCGTTACATTCGCGGGTAGTGAAATACCGGGCAGGCTACCCTTGTCCACAGGAGTGGAGCCTTCCAGGATAGTGTGGCTAGCGGGGTTGGTACCGGCACCCGCACCCTGCAAAGTGAGGTCGTTCTTGTTGATGGTGACATTTTCGTTGTAGGTGCCCGGTCCCGCGACAATAGTATGGCCGCTGAGTGTTCCCGGATCGTCAATAGCAGCCTGGATAGAGCAGAATACGACCCCGGTATTCTGGTTGGTGACGGTATTGGTGGAAACTGGCCCCACGTCCCTGGCGTTAGTGGTATTGCCGGTGAAAGTGTTACCATTAGCAGCGGCACAGACTTGGGGGGAGTTACCACGGCCAAAGTACTGGTCTGCAAGGTTGGTCTGGTCTCCATCAGTGTTAGTGTTGGCCGCGTACGGGGTGTGCCCGGCTTGCCGCTGCACTCCCACGTCGTTGTTCAGCAGGGTGTTGTTTAGCACCTGCATCTTCAAACCTTCTACGACGATGCCGAAGCCATCGCTGGTGGAAGGCTGTTGGTATCCTGTTACTGTGTTGTTGCGGACGATTACCCCTACGGGTATGTCCACATTGTTGTTGCCAGGTACGTACCCGCGCCTGTACACCGATATACCTGCCAGGTCCCGTACCTCGGCACCAGGGAGCGTCGTTCTCTCTACTGTGTTGTTGGCAACTACGATGCTGCCATCCCCGCTGGATAAGCCTGTGCCGTTTGGCAACTTGATCTCTATGCCGAAGCGGCCGTTGTCCCTCACGGTGTTGGTCATGATCACATTAGCCCCGGCACCGGAGGTGAGACCAATGGCTGCTATGCCGCTGTCACCGTTATTCTCTACAGTGTTGCCGGTGATGGTGACACCCGAGGCTGTGCCATCCTGCAACTCGATGCCGCAACAGTTGTTGTTCTTGACAATGTTGTTGGTGATGGTGATGTCTTGCTTGAAGCCGTTCCAGATGACCAGGCCACGAGACCTGTTGAGTTGGGCTTCGGAGTTGGTGATTAGAACATCTGAGACAGGGCCGTTCATGTACAAGCCACCGCCGTTGGCAGCGTTGGTGGTGTTGTTGCTGAACAGGTGCACGCTATCCACGGTGAAGTTGTTGTTGGTGAGCGCACCGTAGATGCCTGAGTTGGAGGCGTAGTTCTGCACCCTCAGGTCCTTGATCGTTACTCCCGTTACGTTCGCCAGGACTGCTATGCCGGGCTGCGATCCCAGGTTTACAGGGCTAGCTCCCTCCAGAATGGTGTGTAACGCCGGGTTGGTACCGGCACCGGTACCGTCGAGGGTGAGATCGTTCTTGTTGATCGTAACGTTCTCGTTGTAAGTGCCGGGACTTACAGAAACCGTGTCACCGGGGGAAGCGGCGTCAACGCCCGCCTGGATGGTGCAGAAAGGGTCTGCCAGGGACCCCGTACCGGGGCCGGGACAGTTACTACTACTCACATAGAAAGTAGTGGCGTTCGGTGCGAAGGGGGCTATTCTAATTCCGGCTACGGATTGTGCGCTGGTCGCTGTGGCAAAGATAGCCACGGCAGCGCAAATACATAGCAACATCAAAGAAGCGTTGATTAAACGCTTGGGAACCGTAATTCTCATTATTAAATTCTCCTACTCCTGGTAATGCCTGGTTCAAAGCTGCCGTGCCCGCATAACCTGTACTCGACAGGTCCGCCCTCGCGAGCGGGTTTTTCTGCGTAGCAGCCCGAGAATGGCCTGAAGTGCAGCGCACAATCCGTAAATGCGGTCCCACATGAGGTCACTTCCGGTGGGAGGCTGCTCTTGCTTGCACCCTCTCTGCAACGGTCCTTTCGGGAGGCAAAAAACGCGAGCTCCTATGCATAGGAGCTCGCGTTTCTTCTGATAAGGCATCCACAGCGTGCGCTTGTTAGCCACCTTATGTTATGCCATACTAGACAATTAAAGTCAATATAAATCGCAATATCGGTCCGTGTAGTGAACTGATTGTATATTGAAGGGGCTACTAAAATCCAGTGCCCTCATTGCAACCGCAGGGTAAGGGGAAAGCTGGCGTAAGAGATGCTAAGCTTTCGCTACAACATGTTCTTGCACTATATGTGTTGGTCGACACAACGATTACGATGGCCCAAGCAGCCTGCTGCTACGGGAAGACTGTATCCAACGTCACTTTCGGTGGTCGCCTGAACACCCACAAAAGCCAACCGTACGCAATGCCTACGGATGGAAGAAGAAGGCCACCGCTATGATCGCGTAGGCGGCCAGTAGCTGCACGCCCTCGAACCAGTTGCTCTCTCCGTCCTGCGTGATGGCGTTGACGATGAGCATGGTAGCGCCTATGGCCGCAAGCTCGAACAGGTTGAAGAAAAGGTCCAGCGGGCGGCCGATGAAGAAGCCTATCAGCACCAGCACCGGGGCCACGAAGAGCGCCACCTGCAAGGTCGAACCCAGCGCGATGCTCACCGCGAGGTCCATCTTGTTCTTCATCGCCACGACCACGGCGGTCAGGTGCTCGGCGGCGTTACCAATAAGGGCCACCAGGATCACGCCCACGAATAGCTCGGTCATGCCGAACTCGTGCGTCAGGAACTCCACGCCCTCTATCAGTATCTCCGCCATGAAGGCGACAAGCACCGTGGCCCCGACCAGCACGATAACCGAATGCCGCACGGTCCACACGTGGCCGTGCAATTCCATGTGGTCTTCCTCGCCGTACAGGTGCTTGTGGGTGCGCAGGGAGAAGATAAGCTGCGCCAGGTAGGAACCGAGCAGGATGAGCGCCACGCCGATGCTCACTTCTATGCGTAGGAACTCGGTAAGCTGGTTGGCGGGAGTGGTGAGCATGAAGGCAGCGGGGATGAAGAGGCCCGCCGTGCCCAGTATTAGCTGGGAAGATGACACGCCCGCCGCTGTGCGGTTGAAGACCTGCTTCTCGCGGCCCAGACCGCCCAGGTAGATCGCCAGGCCCAGCACGAAGAGCACGTTGCCCAGGATCGAGCCGGTGATGGAAGCCTTCACCACCTCGTACAACCCCTTTTGCAGGGCGAAGAAGGCGATAATCATCTCCACCGCGTTGCCGAAGGTGGCGTTGAGCAGGCCGCCGATGCCGGAGCCTACCCGCAATGCCAGCTCTTCGGTAGCATGGCCGAGTATTTTAGCAAGCGGGATGATCGCGGCGGAAGCGGTGATGAAAAGCCACAGCCCGCCCACGTGGAGGAACTTTACGGCTAATGCGATGGGGATAAACACCAGCAGCGCATAAATAGCGATCTGGAGGATGGAGGAGCGGCTCGGCCCGGTGAGGTCAAGCCCTATCCAGGCGAGCGCCTTCAGGATGGGCGAACGGGTGGCCTGTTCCTGGGCCGGGGAAATCCTGTCCCCGTCGTGTGGTGTTTGCTTGGGGGCGTTGGGGGGGTTGGTAGGGTTGCCTGGGACGTGAGGTGTAGCCATGCGGTCTCAGTCTCCGGTAACAAAAGGTAAGTTGTGCGAGTAGTGCTTACAGCAAGAAGAGTACCTACAATGGACGACGGGAGTAATGAGGACTGAGGACTGAGGACTGAGTTAAGAGACAGGAACGTCAAGACGCGAAGAAACCAAGAACGCGCCAAGTGGATGATGGGTTGGATGGTGCTGTGCCTACTACTCAGTCCTCAGTCCTCAGTCCTCAGTCCTCAGTCCTCATCACTCCCCTCGTTCATTGTCTACATGAGGTAGCGCAGCCAGACGTACACCGTGCTGATGACCAGCGAGACGAAGGTGACTATCAGGCCGTACTTGAGGAACTGCATGAAGCTGATCTTGAACCCGGAGCGGTCGGCCAGGCTGAGCACGATTACGTTGGCCGAGGCCCCTACGGCGGTGGCGTTGCCGCCCAGGTCCGCACCGATGGCGAGGGACCACCAGAGCGGCTCCGGCCTCATTGTGGTTGCCAGCTCCTGTACGATGGGCACCATTGTGGCCGTGTAGGGGATGTTGTCCACGATGCCGGAGGCGACCCCGCTGCCCCAGAGCAGTATCATGGCCGTGACCGCCTCGTCGCCCCCGGTCAATTCGAGCATAGCCCTGGCCGCCTGCTGTATCCAGCCCACTTCGACCAGCGTCTCAACTACGATGAACAGGCCGACGAAGAAGAGCAGCGTCGTCCATTCAAGCTCGCTCAGGACCTCGTGAACCTCAAGGTTGGCGACCAGCATCAGCACGACCGCCCCGCTGAGGGCCACCGTAGCGGCTTCGTAGTGCAACACCCCGTGCAGCAGGAAGCCCACGATTACGGCTGCGAGGATCAGCATCGATTGGGCCAGCAGCTTCCGGTCGCGTATCACCCCTTCTTCAGGCATGGCGATGGCTTCCGCGCGGTGCCGCAAGCTGGTCTTTAGTTCCTTGCGGAAGAAGAGCACGATCATCCCGGCAAAGACCATGTAGACAATCAGCACGAGCGGCCCCATGTTGAACAGGAACGCCCCGAAGTCGAGGTTGGCGGCGCTGCCGATGATGATGTTGGGTGGATCGCCTATGAGGGTGGCGGCCCCACCGATGTTGGAGGCCAGGATTTCGGAGATAAGGAACGGCACCGGGGTGATTGCCAGGGCGTTGGCGACGAAGAGGGTGAGGGGCACCATGAGCACCACGGTGGTGACGTTGTCGAGGAAGGCCGACGCCACGGCGGTGAGGGTGGAGAGCAGCAGCAGCACGACCACCGGCTCGCCTCGCGCGATGTCTATCATCTTCATGGCGGTCCACCGGAAGATGCCGGTGCGGCGTAGCGAATTGGCGATGATCATCATGCCCGCCAGCAGGAAGATCACGTTCCAGTCAACACCCTCGAAAGCGTGCTCCTGCGAGATCAGCCCCAGCAGCAGCATCGCCAGGGCACCCGCCAGGGCCACCAGGGTCTTGTGCACCTTTTCAACGATAATCGCCGCAAACGTGACCACGAACACGGCGAGCGCCAGCCATTGCTCCATGCTTTCTTCCCTCTCCTTCTCCCCCCTATTTCCCGGCAAGCATCAGCAGCAACTCACCTCTCTAACAAGTCAAAACCCCGAGCCGCCGGTCGCACGCTCAGGGTTTCAGATGCACTTTGCTTATCAACAATGCACCGCTGCCTTGCCGATTATAAGCCACGCAACAGGGCGGGGGCAAGAAGCCCCGGGCCTCCGCTGATTCGGCCCGGCTATGTATTGACATGGTACACTGTGTAATGATAGCATAGGGACGCGTTGGGTCTACTTGCGGCCTGGTCGCGGCGTGGCAAGACCTGTATTCTCCGCGTCGTTCCGTCCGGCTACTCACTGTAAATCACGACTGGGCCGTTGGTTGCGGCGGGGCCTTCGCATACCCAGCGGCACCCTACAATTACGCTTTATGGAGGAGCAAATGGCTGTAAATCGCTACAGTGGCAGGTTCGGCAGGTACGTTTTCTTCGCAATGCTGGCGCTATTTATGGGTGCCGGGGCTTTGCTGGTGCTGGCCTCCGGGTCGGGCACCGCGCAGGCCGCGCTACCGGCCACCAAGTCGAGGTTCCAGAAGCCCGCCGTGCCGGAGCAGGTGAACGCCACCTTCGTAGTCACGAATACGGCCGACAGCGGCCCTGGCTCGCTGCGCCAGGCGATCATCAGCGCCAACCAGAGCGCCGGCCCCGACGCTATCGAGTTCGACATCTCGCCTGCGGGTGTGCACACCATCACTCCCCTAAGCGCGCTGCCGAAGATTACTGATACCGTGCTGATTGACGGCTACAGCCAGGAGGGTGCCACGCCCAATACGTTGGCGGTGGGCGACAACGCGCAGCTAAAGATTGTGCTGAACAACGGCGGGAATCTGGGTACCTATGGCCTCTGGCTTGAGCCGGACGTCTCCGCCAACAGCACTCCTTCGGGCAGCGAGATAAGGGGTATGGTGATCTCCGGCTTTGGCAACGCCATCCGGGCCAACTCCGCCGGAGGGGCCTTGGATGAGGCCGATAAGGTCAACGTTGCCGGCCCGGAAGGTGGTGAGACTGTCGTGTATCCCAACAATATCTGGATACACGGCAACTTCTTGGGCACCAATGTCACCGGTACGGCCGCCCAGGCGAACTTGTATGGGGTACAGTTCCTAGGTGTGCAGACCTCCACTATCGGTGGTGGCGCGGCAGCGAACCGTAACCTCATCAGCGGCAACGATATGCGGGGGGTGAGCCTGCTCAACTCGACCGGTATCAGCGTCCTGGGTAACTACGTAGGGACCGATGCCAGCGGCATGTCGGCTGTGCCCAACGGTTATGCCGGTGTGGAAGTGATTGGCTCCATCAGCACCACCATCGGCGGCCCGACCCAGGGCGAGCGCAACGTAATAAGCGGCAACCTTTTGAACGGCATCGAACTCTATTCAAGCAACGTGGCCCGGCCCGCGAACGCCCCTGAGGGAGTAAGTCCCTCAACCGGGGCCACTATGGTCCTGGGGAACTATATCGGCGTCGGAGCTGACGGTACGGTAAGGGTGAGCAATGATCGCCACGGCATCGATATTTACACCCCCAACCTGGTGCTCGTTGGAGGGATGGCTTCGGGCGAAGGCAACGTGATTTCCGGCAACACCAATCACGGCATCTTTATCAGAGGCTCCCAACTGCCTAGTTCTCCTGGGGATGCTGGTCCGCAGGCTCCGAGCGGCGGGTCCGGCTTTACGGTAGTAGTCACGGGCAACAAGATAGGCACGGACTACACCGGCAGCCTGGACGTGGGCAACGGGAATGACGGTATCCACGCCGACAGCCCGGTAGGAGTGCTTGTCGGTGTAGGCTCGTCAGGTCTCGACTACCAGCCGGATGGTACCGGCCCACAGCGGCCCGAAGGCGGTGCCGCAGGCGGCATGGAACCCGGATTTAACCTCATATCGGGCAACGCCAGCGACGGCATCGAGTTCACAGACGTGCTTGTGGATGACGGGGCCTACGGGCCGCAATCCCCCGCGGGCGATGAATACAGTAACTACATATCGGGCAACTTTATCGGCACCAACATTAGCGGTACCGCCGCCATCTCAAATACCGATAATGGCATTTACCTGTTCGGCAACGAGCAGTTGCCGACGGTTATCGGCGGCAGGGTGTATAACCTTATCTCAGGCAACGGCGGTAACGGTATCGTCATCGAGGCTAATAATACGCTCGTTCTCTACAACGGGATAGGCACTAGCATTACCTTCACCGAGGCTATACCGAACCGCGAGGACGGCGTGCTCGTGCTCGGCTCGAACAATGACATAGGGGCTTACGATGAGATTACGGGGCCGGGGCTGCCTGGCGGCAAGTCCAGCCTGTCACCTGAGGGCAAGGGTGGCGACGAACCCGCCAATATAATCTCTGGGAACCAGGGCGACGGCATTCAAGTCGCCGGGGCCACCAATACCCGCATCTTCGGCAACGCCATCGGAACCGATATGGATGGCATGGAGGCGCTACCCAACGGCGGGCACGGCGTAAATCTAATGAATGCTTCGAACACCCAGATCGGCACTTCGGGGCTTCTATTAGGCAACCTCATATCGGGGAACGAAGGCGATGGCATCAATATCAACCCCACTACTTACGCGAGGCCGTCGGGCGCGCCACTGGCCCCCCAGGGCTGCTCGAATTGCCGCCACTCCATACAGGGTAACCGCATCGGCACCGATGCCTCCACGGAAGGGGCATTGGGCAACGGTGGCGCGGGCATACGGGTGATTGACGCCACGGATACGACAATCGGTGCGTTCATCGGCAAAGCGAGCGCATACGCCGTCGATCCTCTCGCCGCTGAAGGTGGCGGCTATCCGCCCGCTCCCCTGCCCGGCTCCAACGTGATCGCCCACAACGGCGAGGACGGCGTGGTAGTTACCGGCAACCCTGCCAACGGGTCCTCGGTCATCGGCAACGAGATATACCTGAACGGGGAAGCGACTGCCACTGACGACCTGGGTATTGACTTGGCGAACGACGGCGTTACGCTCAACGACAACTGCGACCCCGACGTGGGGCCTAATACGCTGCTCAACTTCCCGGTGATCCAGGGGGTCGCGGTATCCGGCACCCAGACCATCATCACCGGCACGGTCAACACGATAACGAACACCGAAATGCTGGTGCATGTCTACTCCAACATCGCATGCGACCCGTCGGGTTACGGTGAAGGGCAGACACCGTTAGGGATAGGGTTCGTGAGCACCACGGCGGATAGCTGCACCGTGCCGTTCACCGTCACCCTGGACTATGTGTTGCCGGGGAACCTTTACATCACGGCCCTGCTTACTAACGAGGAGTACAACACCTCGGAGTTCTCCGCCTGCTACCCGTTCGGCATAGTGCCAACCACAGCTACCCCCACGGCGAGCGCCACGGGCACCGTCGTCCCGCCTAGCAGCACTGCCACTACCATACCCTCTACCAGCACCGCGGTCCCTAGTTCCACCTCTACGGTCGCCGCCAGCAGCACGGTTGTAGGAGCCACTAGCACACCCATGGCTACAGCCACAGTATGCACGGTGAATTTCCCCGACAACCAGCCTGGTGACACCTTCTACGAGTACATACAGTGCCTGGCATGTAGAGGCATCGTCACCGGCTACCCTGACGGCATGTTCCACGCTGAGAGGAACATCACTCGTGGGCAGATTTCCAAGATGGTGTCTAACGCTGCCGGGTTCAACGAAGACCCAGGACCTCAGATCTACCAGGACGTACCCCCTGGCTCTACTTACTACGCTTACATCAACCGCCTCACCAACAGGGGCATTATGAGTGGGTACCCGTGTCCTGAGCGGCCGGAGGGTGACGATTGCGACCCCGACAATCCTGTAATATTCCTGCCCAATGCCAACGCTACCAGAGGACAGCTAGCCAAGATAGTGTCTAATGCTGCTGGCTACAACGAGCCTGTGAGCGGGCAGTTCTACGCTGACGTACCTCCTGCGGGACAAGGCACACAGTTCTACGAGTGGATCATGCGCCTGACCAACAGGGGTGTGATGAGTGGCTACGCGTGCGGAGGGCCAGGAGAGCCGTGCGACGGGCAGAACCGGCCCTACTTCAGGTGGAACGTCCAGGTGACGAGAGGGCAAGCCTCCAAGATAGTGGCTAACACCTTCTTCCCCAACTGTGAGGAGCGTGTAGAAGACGATTAGGGCTGAGGCACGCAACGTAATCAAGGAAGGGAGGCCAAGTGGCCCCCCTTCCTTGATTCTATGAAGCAGCAATTGCAGCAACCACAGTGGTTACAATTGACAGCCGCTTCATCCTCTGCTACAATCTTAACAGCTAGGTCATCGTACTACGCAACTACATATTACCTCCATAGAACCCCTATTAAACCCTCCTCCCAAGCTACGAATGCTCTAGCCTGTTCGTTGAAGCACTAAGCACCTCGCGCGCTCTATCACGCTCGATTCCACCCCGTAAGCACCGCGACAAGACACCACCTGCTCTTAAGTACGAGCGGGGCACGCGCGGTATGGGCACCTTACACGGCTGTGGGATCTATACCTCCCTAGGACGCGATGGTACACATTGGTCATATGAGGAGAGAATCCCGTGAAAGAATCAATTTTGCAAGGGAGAAATTGGAAGCCGTGGGTCGTCCTGCTGATGCTGGCGTTCGTGGCGGCCTTGTCCGCGGGGGCGGCCTTTGCTGCCTTGCCGACCAACAAGGGCTTGCCCGCGGCACCTAACGCGCCCCACGCCATCCTGTATGACCAGTATGGTGTCCCCAACGCGGCTGTCTTTTCTTACTGTAGTGGTACTGACTGCAACGAAACCCGCTACAGCCAGGTGG
>DASVRN010000023.1:0-7854 GCA_036388595.1 Chloroflexia bacterium | reverse complement strand
CGCGGCCGCTTTAGCAGCCTCAGCCGCCTTAGCCGCCTTAGCCGCCTTAGCCGCTTGGGCCGCTTGAGCAGCCTCATTGGCTATTTTGTCGTTCGTGAACATCTTGCCTGCATCTTGCCCCGCGTCCTTTGACATCTATTTCTCCTCCCCTCATCACAGATTGACCTACCAAAGTTTCATAGCGAAAGAACAAGCCAGTATCGTTTCTTGGTCGTGATTACCCGCGCACCTCTACAGGGAGATGGCCTCGCATAGCAAGTCCGCTGACATTTCAGCTACTGGCTTTCCTATAGTACACCCGCGGTACTACCAACGCTACAGGTAGCCACATTATACTTGCTGTCTCGCTACGGTGGTCACACGAATTGTCGCAGAACAAGACTATCCGCAAGCAAAAGTGGCGGCATTCCCATTACCGCCCCTTCCCCTGGCACCTCAGCCCCCCACTTTGGTATAATCCTTAACTGGTGCCTATTTCGCACCGGCAGGAAAAGCCATCAAATGCGCGACACCCTAATCAAAGTCGATATGCACTGCCACACACGCCTCAGCGCGGACTCACTCAACGACCCGCGCCGCCTCGTGTACGCCGCCCACGCCAAGGGCCTGGGTGCCCTCTGCGTCACCGACCACAACGGCCTCGCCAACTCCCTCGCCCTCTCCCAAATGACCGACCTCCCCATCAAGGTGGTCGCCTCCGAAGAGGTCAAGAGCAACCAGGGCGAGATCATCGGCTACTTCCTGACCGAACTGGTCCCCAAGGGCCTCACCCCCGAAGAGACCGCCAAACGCATCAAAGACCAGGGCGGCCTCGTCGGCATTCCTCACCCCTTCGACACCATGCGCTCCGCCAGCCGCCTCCAAACCCCGGCCCTAGAACGCCTGGTACAACAAGGCTTAGTAGACATAATCGAAGTATTCAATGCCCGCTCAATCCGCCAGGAGGACAACGACCGCGCCCTGACCTTCGCCCGCGAACACGACCTCGCTATGTCCGCAGGCTCCGACGCCCACACCCTGGTCGAAATCGGCCGCGCCTACGTAGAAATCGCCCCCTTCGACACCGCCGAGCAATTTCTAACCAACTTGCGCGCCTGCAACGTAGCCGGCCAACTCAGCAGCCGCCTAATCCATCTCGGCAGCACCTGGGCCAGGGTAGCCAAATCAATACCGATAGTAAGCAATAGATGGAGGAACTAGCGTAATTACGAATTACTAATTACGAATTACAGGCCCAGCCCCCAATTCGTAATTAGTAATTCGTAATTAGTAATTACCCAAGATGGCTCAATACAAATCCCAGGGAAGAATAGATAAAGTCGTGCCCGGCTCCCCGGCATCGCGCGTCGGCATCGTGCCCGGCGACAGGCTGCTAGCCATCAACGGCGTACCCGTCGCGGACGTGGTGGGCTACCAGTTTCACCAGGTCAACGAGCGCTTGGCCGTTCAAATTGAGCGCGCCGGTGCCCCCGCACCCCTAACATTCAGCATACGCAAGCCCGAACAGCAGGACCTCGGCCTCGAATTCGTGGACCCCACCTTCGACGGTATCAAGCGCTGCAACAACCACTGCCCCTTCTGCTTCGTGGACCAGAACGCCCCCGGCCTGCGCCGCTCCCTCGACATCAAGGACGACGACTTCCGCTACTCCTTCCTATACGGCGGCTTCATCACCCTCACCAACCTCAAAGAGCAAGACTGGCAGCGTGTCGCGGAAGAGGGCCTATCCCCCCTCTACGTCTCCGTCCACGCCACTGAGCCAGAGATGCGCCGCCAGCTACTCGGCAACCCACGCGCCCCCGAAATCATGCCGCAGCTACAGCGCCTGGGCGACCTCGGCATCAAGGTGCACACCCAGCTTGTACTCTGCCCCGGCCTCAACGACGGCGCGCAACTCGACCGCTCCATCAGCGACCTCGCCGCCCTCTACCCGCACGTCCAGACCGTCGGCATCGTCCCGGTCGGCCTCACCAAATTCCGCCGCAACAACCACTACCAGATCAAGATACCCCTGCGCCCCTACACACCCGCCGAAGCCGAAGCCGTGCTCCAGCAGGTGGAGACGTGGCAGCGCAAGCTCCACCGCGAACTGGGCACCAACTTCGCCTTCGCCTCCGACGAGTGGTATATCATGACCGGCCGTGAAGTCCCTCACGCCCGCCATTACGAAGAGTACCCCCAACTGGAGAACGGCATCGGCATGGTCCGCCAGCTAACCGACGAGTCCCGCCGCACCGCACGCAAGCTCCCCGAGGCCCTCGACCGCCCCGTCCGCGCCATCGTAGCCTGCGGCGAAATGCCCGCCCGCGCGCTCGACCAGGCCCTGGCCCCCCTCCGCGGCATACAGAACCTCGAAATCCACCTCCTCCCCATCAAAAACACCACTCTCGAAGGCAACGTAAGCTGCTCCGGCCTCCTCTTCGGCCAGGAAGTAACTCGGAATTTGGAAATTGCAATTTCGAATTTCGAATCTACAGAGAAATCAACAAATCCCCAATCAAATTCGCAATTTGAAATTCCAATTTCCAAATCCACACCTACCCTCGTCTTCCTCCCTCGCCGCATGTTCGACTTCCAGGGCATCCGGACCCTGGACGAGTGGCGCATTGAGAACTTCCAGGAGCAGCTAGGCGTCCCCTGCATCAAAGCCGAGTGGACCCACCAGATATGGGACGCCATCCAAAAAGCCGCACGCGGTGAAGACTGCTGGTCCCACACCGAAGAACCCCTCGCCCTCACCGCCCTCGGCTAGCCTCGCATGGCACAGCGCAGAGCAACCCCTGGGGCCACTGCTCGTCTTGATCGCGACGGAGTAGAGGTCGGCCTGCCGAGGCGCGAGTTCTTGCTGCTCTGGGTGGCGGTCAATGCCCTGCCGCCCGTCCTCTCCAATCTGCTCGGCCTCGCCACACGCGCCACCGGTATAGACCTTGGCCTACTAGATTTCGCCTTTACCTTCGCTTTTCTGATCCTGCCGCAGTGGTTCGTTCTGAGCCGCTACCTGCTGCACTTCTCCGCCTGGGAGTGGGTGTGGCGATATGGACTCGGCTTGCTGCTGGGCGGTATTGTGGCAGCGCTCGTGCTCGTCAGCATGGCAGTGGCCGGTAGCGTGCAACCTGGAGCCGTTAGAGCCGCGACGGAGAGCCAGGCCATTGTGTTTGCCACACTAGTCGCACTGTTCCTTCTCATTGGCCTCATCGTGGGCCTCACACTATGGCCCATGCTGCGGCGCTACGCTCCCGGCCAGCCCTGGCAACCCTGGGCATTCGCCAATGCCATGCACCTAGGCCTCAGCGTGGCCCTATCTCAACTCGCCCTCCTCTTTGGCTACTCCGGCCCCATCAAAGACACAGTCACCCTCCTCCTCGGAGGCATCATTGGCAGTCTACTCACCGGCTATGCCCTCCTAAAAATCTTCCACCAACCCATCTCCCTACAGTTACCCGCCCCCATCTACACTCCCAAACCCCACAAAAAACGCCGCACACGCCGGAAATAGACGAAAACGCAAAGACGCAAAGGACGCAAAGACGACGCAGAGAATAGGACTGTTTTTCAAGAAAAAGGACCAGAATACGACATCACGTACCCTGATCCTTTTTGCACTCCCCAAACAACCCTAATCTCCGCGCAACCTCCGCGCTCTCTGCGTCTCTGCGGTGCAATCCCTTAAATTCGCTTGGCGCGTCCTTGGCGTCTTGGCGTTTTCGTCTATCCTATTGCTGTTGCACCGGAGTCCCGCAATCAGCGCAGAACTTCTTCCCCGCCGCCACCTGCGCGCCGCAGTTCGAGCATGTCACGCTCTGCGGCGCGGGTTGCGTCATAGGCCCTCCACAATTGTCGCAGAACTTCGTCCCGGCGAGCGCCTGGTTGCCGCACTTCCCGCACGTAGCCAGCCCCGCCTTCGCCTTCTCCTGCGCCTCGGCCATCTGCTCGCCCGCCTGCCTGAACGCGTCCGTCACCCCGAAAATGTTAGCCACGCCCTTCACGAACCCAGCCGCCTGCGCCGCCTGCGCCTCCGCGATCTCCTGCTTGCGCGGCGTATCGTCGTTGCAATACCCCGACTGCATATCGAAGTCCGAGATGCACACCACCTGCTGGCACGTCGGGCACTCCCTGAAATACTGCTGCACCTGGCCCCACGCCCCGTCAAGCTCCTGCTGCGACATATCGGTCCGGTAGCGGTCCTGCTCCATATTGTCCGCAATCGCGCTGCCCACCAGAGGCACGTTGCGCAACAGACCCCCGAACGCGCTCTTAGCCACGTCCTGCTTTACCGTGTTCGCCACGTTAGGCTGGGTACGGTACTCCCTGTTGCACTTATCGCAATAAAAGATAGCATAAGGCCCCATGCCGTCATTGCTCACGTTATAGCGGGGCATGCGCATACCACTAACCCTCCTATCCAACAACACGACAACACCACTCCCCGGCCCTACATCACACGCCCGGCCGGGCCACTACGCCGTCTAGTATAAAACCCTCCAAACACCTCCGTCAATAGGCCAATGGTGCCAGATGCGGTATAATCAACTGCCGGTAGCAGTCTATTATTACTCGTGATACAGGAGCTTGCATGGCACCTACGCTCACCCAGTTCGTCTCCCAATGGCAGGCCTCCACCCGCTCCGAGCGCAGCTCCGCCCAGGAGCATTTCCTCGGCCTCTGCGACGTGCTGGGACACCCCCACCCAGCCGAGGTTGACCCCAGGGGCGAGTGGTTCACCTTCGAGAAAGGCGCTACCAAAGCGAGCGGCGGCGAGGGCTTTGCCGACGTATGGAAGAGCGGCTTCTTCGCCTGGGAGTACAAAGGCAAGCGCAAGAACCTCAGCGATGCCTACGTCCAGCTACAGCAGTACCGGGACGCCCTAGCCAGCCCGCCCCTCCTCGTGGTGTGCGACCTCGACCGCTTCATCGTCAGGACCAACTTCAACGGCACCGTCCCCGACGAGTACCACTTCCACCTCTCCGACCTGCTCAAGCCCGCACCGCTGGAGGGCAAGCGTTTCTCCGCCCTGGAAGTCCTGCGCTACACCTTCCACGAGCCTGAGCGCCTGCGCCCCACCAGGACCACCGCCGACGTCACCGAGGAGGCCGCCGGTAAGTTCGCCCTCCTGGCCGAGAGCCTGCGCAAGCGTGGGGCCGACCCCGAACGGGCCGCGCGCTTCCTGATGCGCCTCCTCTTCTGCCTCTTTGCCGAAGATATAGTCCTCCTGCCCAATTCGCTCTTTACCCGCCTCGTCGCGACCACTCGCCAGCGCCCCGACGACTTCAACAAGCGGGTGCGCCTCCTCTTCGAGGCTATGTCCCACGGCGGCTCCTTCGGCGTGGAGGACATTCGCCACTTCAACGGCGGCCTGTTCGACTCGGACGAGGCGCTGGACCTCACCGAGTCCGACCTGTGGGTGCTGGCCGACACCACCAAGCTCGACTGGAAGAACATGGAGCCTGCCATCTTCGGCACCCTCTTCGAGCGCAGCCTCGACCCCTCCAAGCGCGCCCAGCTTGGCGCTCACTACACCAGCCCCGACGACATCCTGCTCATCGTCGAGCCGGTGCTGATGGAACCGCTGCGCCGCCGCTGGGAGGAAGTGAAGCGCCAGGCCGAGACTATCATTGCCGACCGCGACCGGAGCGCCGACCGCGGCTACCGCACCCGCAAAGACAACGAGCTTGCCCGCCTGCTCATGGACTTCTCAGCCGAAATCGCCGCCGTGAAGGTGCTCGACCCCGCCTGCGGCAGCGGCAACTTCCTCTACGTGGCCCTCAAGAAGCTGCTCGATCTGGAAAACGAGGTAAGCGTCTTTGCCACCATGAACGGCCTCCCCAGGCTCATGCACGGCCTCGGCCAGGCCACCGACGAGACCGCCGTCGGCCCCGCCCAACTCTACGGCATCGAGATCAACCCCTACGCCCAACAACTCGCCTCCGTCGTGGTCTGGATAGGCTACATACAGTGGCTGCAAGACAACGGCTACGGCGCGCCGCCCGAACCCATCCTCAAGCCCCTCCACAACATCCGCCTCATGGACGCCATCCTCGCCTACGACGACCAAGGCAACCCCGTAGAGCCAGAGTGGCCGCAGGCGGATGTGATTATCGGCAACCCGCCGTTCTTGGGCGACAAGAAGATGCGTGCTGAATTGGGAGATAAGACTGTCAATGATCTGCGTCGTTTATATTCAGGTCGCATACCTGGTCAGAGCGATTTGGTCTGTTACTGGTTCGAAAAAGCACGAGAAATGATAGCGATGGGTAGAACACAACGGGCAGGGTTGCTAGCTACACAGGGTATTCGTGGTGGAGCGAACCGGAGGGTACTAGAACGAATTAAGGAAACGGGCGATATCTACTGGGCGTACTCGGATCGTAATTGGATCTTGGAAGGCGCGAATGTTCATGTTTCTATGGTCGGCTTTGATGGCGGAGTTGAGAAAAGCAAAATTCTGGACGGACTGGAGACGACAGCAATTAACCCCGATCTAACAGGTGCGGCTAACGTATCGGCAGCTAAGAGATTGCTGGAGAACCAGACCATTAGCTTTATTGGCACCCAAAAGAGCGGACCGTTTGATCTCACAGAGCAACAGGCTCAAGAGATGCTCTCTTATATTGGCAATCCAAACGGGCGAAGTAATGCAGATGTAGTTAAGCGTTGGATCAACGCACTCGATGTTACACGCGGCTCACGTCACATGTGGATCATTGATTTTGGAGCAACTGCTCGTATGGAGGAAGCAGCACAGTACGAACGTCCTTTTGAATACGTGAGGAAGTATGTCAAACCGTTACGAGATAGCGTCCGACGTAAGAACCATCGTGAGAAGTGGTGGCTATTCGGAGAGACACGTCCTGGAATGCGCAAAGTACTTAGTACCCTAGACAGGTACATTGCTACTCCTCTGGTGTCGAAACACAGGATTTTTGTATGGGTAGCCCCTGAAGTGATTCCAGAAAACCTGCTGGTAGTTATAGCTCGGTCGGATGATTATTTCTTTGGAGTGCTACATTCACGGCTGCATGAATTGTGGGCGCGGTCAATGGGAACTCAACTTCGAGAAGCTGAAAGTGGGCAACGCTACACCCCCACAACCACCTTCGAGACCTTCCCCTTCCCCTGGCCCCCAGGCAAAGAACCCCACGACGACCCCCGCGTCCAGGCCATCGGCATAGCCGCCCGCGAGCTTGTCGAAAAGCGCGACGCCTGGCTCAACCCTCCCGGCGCGACCGAAGCCGACCTCAAAAAGCGCACCCTCACCAACCTCTACAACCAGCGCCCCACCTGGCTCGACCTCGCCCACCAGAAGCTAGACCGCGCCGTCCTCGACGCCTACGGCTGGCCCCACGACCTGCCGGACGAGGAGATACTTTCCCGCCTCCTCGCCCTCAACCTTGAGCGTGCCGCCGCGCAGGGGAGCGTCTCACCTGCGAGCCAAACCCAGGAGACCGCCGAGGACGACTGACCCAATCTCCTCAAAGGCACCGAAATCAAAGTGCCCCCACCTTACGGCACTTTCAGACAAGCCCAAAAGTCCTAACCACTCCCGACAACAAGCCCTGCTCGACTTGGAGTAAAATGACTTCGCAAAATGAGGCTTGGCACTTGGACGCAACCATGCTAGTATATTTGTACAATTTGCTTTTGCAGACCGCACAGAACACCACCCAGCCCGATTTCTGGGACTGGTACGCCAGGCTTGCGGATTCCATAGCGATACTAACACTTATCTTTGCCGCTATCCTCGCATGGCGTGCCAAAACCGAATTGCAGAAGCTACGGGAGCTTATCAACCGGGTAAATTTGGTGCAGGATATCTCAGTTGCAAAGCAGATACTTGTAGAGGTACAAGGACTGCAT